>JBBAWZ010000016.1:0-5071 GCA_040396875.1 Bacilli bacterium | reverse complement strand
ATTGCCTCACAAGCTGCAAAGAAATTATTTACCCTTGCTAAAGTGAAGACGACTCAATATAAGGGTCGACTGCCTCATATCGATTATAAATAAATGAAAAAAGACAAAAATAAAATTGGTTTAATCAAAGGATTTGGACGTCGTTTTTTTTTACTAACCTTGGTTTACCTTACCTTCATGGTGTCCATTTGGACAACCCTTGCCCAATTCTTTAATGAAGGTGTTGGCTTTAATTGGATTTTTTGGTTGGTGATAAGTTTGTCCTTATTACTATGGATTGGCTTGATCGTATGGGTGGAATTATCCCAACTCAAACGGTATGGTCATGATTAAGGTTGAACATCTCAGTTTTGCATACGAAGAAAACAAAAAAGTTTTAAACGATATCTCCTTCAATATTCCACAAGGACAATATGTCGCGTTGATGGGTCATAATGGATCGGGAAAATCGACACTCGCTAAATTACTCGCAGGATTACTGGAAAATAAAACAGGCATTATCAAAATCGATGATGCAGTATTAAATGCTACTAGCATTCGAGACATCAGAAAAAAATTAGGGATTGTCTTTCAAAATCCTGATAATCAATTTATTGGTTCCACCGTTGCTGATGATCTTGCCTTTGGTTTAGAAAATAGACTTGTCCCTCATGCCAAGATGCAAAACATGATTGAAACCTTTGCAAATCAAGTTGGCATGAAAGCTTTCCTTCATCAAGAACCGACCTCACTCTCGGGAGGGCAAAAGCAACGTGTTGCGATTGCAGGTGTACTTGCAATGGAACCCAAAGTTCTGTTGTTGGATGAAGCGACCGCGATGTTAGATCCTCAAGGCAAAAAAGAAATCCGAGATTTAATCTTAAGTATTCGAAAAGAATATCCAAGTTTAACCATTTTAGCGATTACCCATGATGTAGAAGAAGCCGTTCTAGCCGATCAAGTCATGGTGTTAAAAGAAGGACAATTAGCGTTTCACGGTTTACCAGATACTTTATTTAGGGACGCGAAATTAGTAAGGACACTCAAACTATCTTTGCCTTTTGTGTACCAACTATTGGCAGCATTCCCTCAACAAGCACCCAAACAAATCTTTGATTTAGATGCATGGGCGGAAGCATTATGCCGATAAAAATCAATCATGTGTTTCATATCTATTCTCAAAAAACACCTTTTCAATTTGAAGCCTTACAAGATGTATCGTTGGTGATTGAAGAAAAAAGTTTTACAGCGATTATTGGACACACTGGAAGTGGTAAGTCTACCCTGATTCAACATCTTAATGCTTTACTCTTACCAACGTCTGGAGATTTAGAAGTGAACGGAATTGTCATACGGGCTAATCAACTACCCAAAGATGTAAAAAAAATTCGTCAATACGCAGGTGTTGTTTTTCAATTTCCTGAAGCCCAACTCTTTGAAGAACGCGTGATCGATGATGTGATGTTTGGTCCTATTAATTTTGGCAAGACCAAAGTCCAAGCGATGGAGGCAGCTAAAGTTGCCTTACAACAAGTTGGATTAGATGCATCTTTTTTTGATCGTTCACCGTTTGAACTTTCTGGTGGTGAACGTCGACGTGTGGCCATTGCCGGCATCCTCGCCATGCAACCCAAGGTCCTCATTTTAGATGAACCGACCGCTGGTCTAGATCCAGAAGGTGCATCGATGATGATGGATTTATTTACCCAACTTCACCAACAAGGTATGACGATTATTCTGGTGACCCATGATATGGAATTGGTGTTGAAGTATGCGAGCCAAGTCATCGTCATGGAACAAGGGAAAGTGATCTCTCAATCCACGCCTCAAACTTTATTTTATGGTAAACAACAACATGAAAACTTTATCAAACCACCGCTTGTGCAATTGATTGAAAAATTAAGAAAAAAAGGAAAAACGATTACTGCAAAACAAGAACGCTCTTTAGCAGACTTTGTAGAAGCTTGGAAGGTTAAGCGATAATGGCATCCATCACCCTTGGCCGTTACATGCCATATGATTCATTGATGCATCGATTGGATCCTCGCATCAAATTATTTGCGATGATTTCATTGATGGTATCTATCTTTTTACGTTTTGGATCGGTTTGGACGGATTTAGCTTTATATGGATTGATCTTTATCTTGATTGCCATCATCATGCGTATGACCAAGATTAAATTCAGTCAACTCTACCGACAACTAAAACCTTTATGGTTTATGCTTCTATTTTTATTTGTCATCAATCTATTGTTACCGAATACGCAAGAGATTAGTGGTTACCTCGATTTGTGGGGTATTAAAATATATTATGCTGCCTTACTCCAAACTTTCTATATTGTCTTTCGATTAGTGTTGATGATCGCCTTAACCTTGGTTATCACTGCTTCGACGAGACCTCTTGATTTAACGTATGCGATTGAATGGTATTTATCACCCTTAAAAGTGATACGTTTCCCGAGTCATGAAGTGGCGATGACGATGAGTATTGCTTTACGATTTATTCCCACGCTTTTAGAAGAAACCTATCGCATCATGAAAGCACAAGCATCGCGTGGTGTCGATTTTATGCATGGAAAACTCAAAGAAAAACTAAGAGCAATGGTGTCCTTAATCGTCCCGCTTTTTATCTCTGCCTTTCAACGAAGTGAAGAATTAGCGAATGCGATGGAAGCACGGGGATATGATCCAAGTGCAAAACGAACCCGTTACCGTGAATTGACTTGGCATCGTCGCGATACCTTTGCATTGTTGTTCATGTTGGTTTACCTCGGTTTATTTGTTGCACTTTATGTCAGTGGATTTACACTACCTTTATAAATCATGAAACAAAGATACGTTGGACAATTGATGTTTAAGGGGACGAAGTTTCAAGGTTGGCAAACCCAGAAGCAAGGTCAATCTATTCAAGAGCATGTGGAAAAAACATTTAGTCAAATCCTTAATCAACCCATCCAAGTCTATGGCGCATCTCGAACGGATGCTGGTGTGCATGCTAGAGGATTTGTCTTTCATATGGATGTCGACACTAAGATGACAACTTCAAAATTGTTGTATGGATTTAATCGGATGGTTGACGACCATATTTATTTGGTAAGTTTAAAGAAAGTACCACCATCCTTTGAAGCGCGTTATCAACATTCAAAGAAAACGTACACGTATCAAATTTTAATGGGTGAACGTAATCCTTTCTTACAAGATACGGTGATGCATATTCCACACACCTTGTCCTTATCAAAGATTCGACAAGGTATGAGATGTTTTTTAGGTCAACACGATTTTCGTAATTACACAACCAAAAAAGAAGATGGTGCAGATTTTATTCGTAAGATCTTTCAATTCAAACTGAAACAAGAGGGTTCATTATTAACCTTTACCATTATTGGGGATGGATTTATGACCTATATGGTGAGGATGATCATCGGTGCCTTAATTGCCCTTGGTGAAGGAAAAATAAATCTTGAAACCATTCAACATTACTTAGACAATAAAATCAAAGGTCCAGTTTCCTACAAAGCAGAACCACAAGGTTTATGTTTAGAAAAGGTACGTTATGAAAAATAAATTAGATTATTGTTACCATTCGCATACCACCAGATGTGGTCACGCTTATGGAACGGATGAAGCGTATGTAAAAGCTGCGATTGCCAATGGTTTTAAGGTGATTGGTTTTTCCGACCATATCTTTTTCCCAGGTATATCTCAACCTGGTATGAGAGGGGAATACAGTCAATTAGAAGATTATAAAAAAAGTGTCCTGCAATTAAAAAAACAATATACAAAAGACATTCAAGTTCATTTAGGGTTTGAAGCAGAATACTATCCAGTATTTGATAAATATTACAAAAGCTTAAAGCAAGATCATGGTTTTGAATATTTAATTCTTGGTCAACATTTTCGTTTGGTGAATAAAAGTTTTCCAATCTATTATGCTTCCGTTAAAGATCCTGCTTTAATTCATGAATATGCAGACAGTATTATTGCAGCGATGAAAACAGGACTGTTTTCGTATGTCGCCCATCCTGACCTCTATATGTTGGGATATGGTGGTGGTTGGGATGAGCATGCCAAAGCAGTAGCCCATAAACTTGCAAAAGCATCTGTGCAATACAATGTTCCTTTAGAACTCAATCTCGGTGGGATTAATGGCAGGGGTCTGATGATGATTCAAGGTGAATATCGTTATCCATATCCTTATGAAGGATTTTGGGCAATTGCCAAAGAATATGATGTCACCACAATTATTGGATTAGATGCCCATGCGCCCGACGCTTACGTTGGCAATAAATATCAAATTCTTTTTGATATCGCCGACAAATATCAATTAAAAACGATAAACCGTTTGAGTTTCAAGTGATATAATTTGAAAGATTTAAGGGAGTTATAACATGGGACGAGCATACCAAGTACGAGCATCATCCATGGCCGCGACCGCAGCAAAGCGATCGGCGCTATTTATGCGTGCTTCCAAAGAAATTTATATGGCAGCTAAAACAGGAACCCCTGATCCTGATAGTAATTTAGCCTTAAGAGCCGCCATCGATAAATACCGCGCCCTGAATGTCACGCGTGAAGTCATTGAACGGGCCATTAAAAAAGCTGCCGGTGGAGAAGTCGAAGCTTATAACGCTGGTCGTTATGAAGCCTTTGGTCCAGGTGGTTGTTTATTAATTGTGGATACCTTAACGGATAATACCAATCGAGCGATTTCCGAAGTTAGATCGGCCATTACCAAACGAAATGGAAAAATGGGTTCGGTTTTATTTAATTTCACTGAATATGGTCAACTTGTGTTAACAGGTCAAAGCCAATCTGCAGTTGAAGAACAACTGATCTTAGGTGATGTGGATGTCCAACAAATTAATGCCCAAGGTGATCAACTTGAAGTCTTGGTGAATCCCACGAGTTTTGCCCAAGCTAAGAAGGTTTTAGAATCCATGGGTGTTTCAACCTTCATTGTCTCTGAAATCACCCTTCTCCCTAATGAAATGATGACCCTCCAAGGTGAAAATTTACAACTTTTCAAGCAATTATTAGATGTTTTGGATGAATTACAAGATGTTCAAAACGTTTATCATAACGTTGAATTATAA
>JBBAWZ010000015.1:0-9472 GCA_040396875.1 Bacilli bacterium | reverse complement strand
CCGTAACTATAACGGTCCTAAGGTAGCGAAATTCCTTGTCGGGTAAGTTCCGACGCGCATGAATGGTATAATAATTTGGGCGCTGTCTCGACAGCAGACTCGGTGAAATCAAAATGACCTGTGAAGATGCAGGTTACCCGCGACTAGACGGAAAGACCCCATGGAGCTTTACTGTAGCTTAATATTGATTAATTTTGAACTTTGTACAGAATAGGTGGGACGCTTTGAAGCCGGGACGTCAGTTTCGGTGGAGCGGTCGTTGGGATACCACTCTAAGTTTTGGATTGATCTAACTCGACTCCTTACCGGAGCGAAGACAGTGTTAGGTGGGCAGTTTGACTGGGGCGGTCGCCTCCCAAAGAGTAACGGAGGCGCCCCAAGCTATCCTCAGCACGGTTGGAAATCGTGCTTTGAGTGCAAAGGCATAAGGATGGTTAACTGTGAGACTTACAAGTCGAGCAGATACGAAAGTAGGGCTTAGTGATCTGGCGGTGCCGTGTGGAAGGGCCGTCACTTAACGGATAAAAGCTACCCTGGGGATAACAGGCTGATTGCGTCCAAGAGTTCACATCGACGACGCAGTTTGGCACCTCGATGTCGGCTCATCACATCCTGGAGCGGAAGTACGTTCCAAGGGTTTGGCTGTTCGCCAATTAAAGTGGTACGCGAGCTGGGTTCAAAACGTCGTGAGACAGTTTGGTCCCTATCTGTCGTGGGCGAAAGAAGTTTGAGGGAACCTGTTCCTAGTACGAGAGGACCGGAATAGACGCAGCTCTGGTGCACCAGTTGTCCTGCCAAGGGCATGGCTGGGTAGCTACCTGCGGAAGAGATAAACGCTGAAAGCATATAAGCGTGAAGCTCGTCCCAAGATGAGACTTCTCATTCGTAAGAAGTAAGATCCCTCTAATGTTAAGAGGTTGATAGGTTAGAGATGTAAGTGTAGCGATACATTCAGTCGACTAATACTAATAGATCGAGGACTTAATTTCTTAAAGTTTTTTTATAAAAAATGAGTCAAGTAAAAGTATATATAAAGGTCATAGCAGAACATCAAAACATAAGTATCTAGTTTTCAGGGAATCTCCCTGAAAGAAAAAAGTCTGGTGACGATGGCACGGTGGTCACACCTGTTCCCATCTCGAACACAGAAGTTAAGCACCGTCACGGTGAAGGTAGGTCGCAAGGCCGAGAATAGCAAGTTGCCGGGCTTTTTTCTTTTATAGACGTATTTTTCCTTGATTTTTACGGCAAATATAGTATCCTAAATTTACCAATGAGCATTGCAAAAAAAACCGCATTAGGACAAATCAATATCTCACTTGAGGCGATTGGTCAAGTGGCAGCGTCTGCTGCTTTATCTTCCTATGGTGTCATTGGCATTGCAGAAAAAACCTTGTTACGAGAACCTTCGACTAAACCATTGAAAACCAAAGACTACAACAAAGGGGTTTTTATTAAAAAAGATAAAGACGCTTTTGTTGTGGACTTGTATTTGGTCTGTGCTTATGGGGTAAAAATCACGGAGATCATTACCGAAGTTCAAAAAAAAGTAAAATACGATCTGGAAAAAAAGTTCTCTGTGACGTTTAAGGCAGTGAATATCTTTATCCAAGCGATCAAAACAAACTAGGAGCATCTATGAAAACGATCAACGGCGTCATCCTCAAACGCATGATTATTTCTGGTAGTAATAATCTATATAATCATTACCCTGAAGTCGATGCATTAAACGTCTTCCCCGTTCCGGATGGTGATACGGGTTTAAACATGAATTTAACCGTCACCAGCGGTTCAAAAGAAGTCGCCAACCGTAATGATGAAAACATTTATGATTTAGCCAAAGCTTTTTCCAAAGGCTTATTAATGGGCGCTCGAGGCAACTCTGGGGTCATCACCTCGCAAATCTTTAGAGGATTTGCTCAAGCTTTAGAAGGTAAAGCAGAAATTAACGCGGTGCAATTTGCCGAAGCGTGGATTCAAGGTAAAGAAGTCGCGTATAAAGCTGTGATGCGCCCTGTTGAAGGAACGATGCTCACGGTTATTCGTGAAAGTGCGCAAGTGTTAATGGATCAAGTGAAACCAAACTGGTCAATTGAAGACTGCATGCGCGTGATGATCAAAGAAGCCCATGAATCATTAAAGCGCACACCAGACCTCTTACCAATCTTAAAAGAAGTGGGTGTGGTCGACTCGGGTGGTTTAGGTTTAATTAAAATTCTTGAAGGATTTGAATTCGGCTTACTTGATAAATTGGTTGAAAAGCTCGAAGCAACCGCGGTGACTGCGAAAGCCGGTAAAGAAATGGCTGGGGCTAAACTCGAAGCAGAAGAATTTGGTTATTGCACTGAATTCATTTTAAAACTTGATGAAAAGAACCCGGATAAAAAACCATTTATTGAAAAACGCTTTTATGAATATTTAGAACAACAAGGCAATTCCATTGTATTAGTCAAAGACGAAGATCTCGTCAAGGTTCATATTCATACCTTAACACCAGCGAGTGTGTTTGCTTATGCGTTTAAATTTGGTGAATGTGTGACGATGAAGGCTGATAACATGGCAATTCAACATGAAAATATCACCGAATCAAGCAAAGGTCATGATCATACCAAAACGGATAAAAAAGTCCAGCCTGTCGAAGAAAAAGTCTACGGATTAATCAGCGTTGCGGCTGGTGAAGGCATGGCCCAAGCATTTAAAGATTTAGGTGTCCATCAAATCGTCAGTGGTGGTCAAACGATGAATCCATCAACAGAAGACTTTTTAAAGGCCGCGCGAGGAGTTAATGCAAAAAATGTATTCTTCTTCCCCAATAACCCCAATATTGTTTTAGCAGCAAAACAAGCCGCTGAAGCATTGAATGAAGAAGGGTTGATTAATGCCGCGGTGATTGAATCCAAAACTATTCCAGAAGGTTTAACTGCCATTATCAATTTCATTCCTGATATGTCGATGGCGGAAAATGTTGACGCGATGAATGCGGCGATGAAGAATGTGAAATCAGGCGCGGTTACCTTTGCCATCAAAGACACCAAGATTAATGGACTAGAAGTTAAAAAAGACCATTTCATGGGCATCGTAGGTAAGAAAATTGTCAATACGTCCAAAGATTTATTTGATGCTACCAAAACCTTATTAGAAAAAATGGTCGATCAAGCTTCAAGTCTTGTCACTATTTTTTATGGTGAAGGTAGTAATGATGCCATCATTGAAAAATTAAGAGATTATACGTACGAAGCTTATCGCGGTATCGATTTTGAATTCAAGCCAGGTCATCAACCTGTGTATGCTTTCATTATTGGTGTTGAATAATTAAATCAAGGAACTATTCATCAAAAGCGACGCTTCAAGCGTCGTTTTTTTTATGCTTTGTAAATCAAGCGTTGATGAAGGATATACATCGTGAATCCTTCAAGAACATGTAAGAGAACAATGCTGATGCCATATCCTGGTTGACCAACCCAATTAAAGATGACTTGAAGTGGGGTTTCTGCAAAAGGTGCTTTGATAAAAAAGAAATTGGTTTCAGGGTCGAAAAGGTTATATAGCAAAGAAATACCTGCAAATAAAAAGACAATTAAGATTGCACTATAAAAGTCAAAAAGCCTTAATCGTCGAGAACGATCAAAGAAAAAAATCGCACCGATAACGGCCATCATCAGATGCATGATGGAAGAAATGATGGTGTTGAGATGCCACAACGGAAAGATGGCTAATCCTGTGGAAGGAAAGAGTAAAAAGACGACACCTGCAAGCATTGCGCCTAATGCAATAAAACCTTCGGTCCACTTTTTGAACGGCGTGTTAAACGCATAAAAAGGGAAGATGATGACAAAAATACCACATGTATAAAGTGGCCATACATCTTTAGCGTACCATCCATCTGCGGCAACAACATTCCAGCTCATTCTGATGATTTCTAAACATAACAAAAAGATGGCAATGCCTTGAAAATAAGCTTGCCTTTTTTCAGATGTTAGTCCTAAAAGAAACCGATAGATGATGATGCCAATCAAAGAGAGAATAAGGGTGAGGACAAGATGGGTGAGATTAAAAACACCTCCCACAATTAACTGATCAAAATCGGGATGAGATGGGTGTAACCAAAAACTAAATAAGTGTTCCATCCGAAGATAAGCTCTTTCTTACGGAGTGTGGTGTTTTATACCACTTGAGATTAAACATCGTGATGGGAGCAAGAATAAATAATGGTAAGAAACTAAGGGAATAAAAAGGGAAGGTGATGATTGCCCAAAGCTTTTGAAAGGGATTGGCTTGGACTTCCTTCCAAGAGGCGATTACGGTCATCGTCGCAATTAAAAATGCAACGCCTAAATAGTTAAATAACCACTGATAGATGGGTAAAAAGGTCAACCAGTTCATGACTTCAGCTTGTTGAATGACATCAATTTGGGTGATAGTCAGATTCACCAATGACAAGATGACAATCACGGAAGGAAAGGGTGTAATCCATAATAACAAATCGATTTTAGCAAAGCGGAATTTTTTCAATAACGACGTTAAAAGTTTACCAGCATGCAAAAAGAAAATTTGAATGCCTCCCTTAATCCATCGTAATCGTTGTTTGAAAGAAACATTAGCATGAATCGGTTGTTCATCATAAAATTTCGCCTCTCTGACAAACATCACTTTTCTTTCTTTGATCAGTTGTAAAATCGTAAATTCAACATCCTCAATGAGACTAAATGCTTCCCAAGGTTCGTGTTTGACGATAGGATTGGGTAACATAAAGCCAGTGCCATTAATATGGGTAGATAAACCTAATCGATTACGGGCATGATGTAGAAAATGCGCTTCGCGAAAGAAAATAATGGAAGAACCCATGCTTGTCGCGTTGTTGCCGAAATTCTTACTGCCTCGATATCCGATTAAAATCGTATCTTGATTTAAATAAGCATCATTCATCCGTTCGGTGAAGTTTGGATCCACAACATTATCAGCGTCAAAAAAGAAAACCCCATCACTTTGAACACCTGGGTATTCATTTCGAAGTTGAATTAAACGTTTTAAGGCTAATCCTTTTCCGACGGGATTAGGAATCGAGTTAATAAATGTAATCGCACCATGGGCCTTGGCAATCATCGCCGTTTTGTCCGTGCAATTATCCGCAAGAACAAAAATACGAATCAGATCTTGTGGATATTGTTGAGCTTTAATGGAGTCAATTAAATCACCAATGACGACGGCTTCGTTTCTTGCCACAATTAAGAAATCAAAACGGCGTTGCTTCGATTGGCGTTTAAACGTTTGTGGTTTGGTTAAGATTCCAACAATAAAATAAAGAATGTGAAGTGAAAAAAATAAAAAGAAGAGAATTTGAGTAATGATGGTTAACATAAACGCGTGTGTAATATTGAACAATACATCCCTTATATTAAAGCAAAAAAAACCGATAATTGATAGGTTTTTATCTTAAATTAAGCTTAATCAAAGTATTTTTCGTGGACGTTATCTTTGGAATGCTTATGCGTGATGTAATCGATGAGCCATTCGACTTCGTGTTCAAGTTTTCCTGAAGGCATATTTTTTCCCACCAATAATGATAAACGCTTGACTAAACGTAGAATCGATTGTTGTTTTCCAGTTCTTAATAAGGTGATCAGATCTTGAATAAGATTAAGGTCTTTTTCCTCATTTAACGTTTGAAGGAGTTTGAATAGAACTTCCTTTGGTTTTGGAACTTTTCTTAATAAATCCTGAGGAATGGTTCCCGGAATGGGTAATACAACCGCCGGCTCGTGAATATTGGGTTTGATATGTAATTGAGTCAAAACATGACGAGCATGTTTTGGAATCAGATTCTTTTGATTTTGATCAAACAATTCAATATACCGATACACCGTTGGGCGTGTGATATGAAGGACACTCGCCAACCTTGCAAGTTTAATTTTTTGTTCTTTTAACTTTACACTTAATGTCTTAATCATAATTTGATAATACAATAACAATTTACATATTGCAAATAATACTTTACATATTATAATGTAAAGTGTAAAATCAAAGTGTAAAACAAAGGAGCATCATCCATGCGAAAATTCTTCATCCTTGTCCTACTTGGTTTAATTGGTAGTATTAATTTTGAATTAACATTAGCGTCACATGAATTTCCTAGTCTCATTCCGATTCCGGTTTATCTAATTCTTGCGGGTATCAGTTTATTTATTTTTTTATCGCTTTGGATTGAATACCGATTAACCCATCGGCTTCAACCGATTGAAATTTTATTTTTATTAATGATGCTTTATCCCATTCTTGCAGAAGTGTGGAGTCAAGATCAAATTCTGTTGTCTCAACTAAATGCGAGCTTCAATGAATCAACATCCATCTTTACACTTTCAACGATGAAGATTTTTCAAGGCATGTTTTATGGCATGTCAGTGGGGATGATTCTATACACGTTATATTTTTTTACGTCTACGATGGTGTCGACAAAATATTTATACCGGTGGGTATTGGGTATTGTCATCGCAGTTGTGATGGCAGAAGTCCTTTACAGTTTAGTTTTTGAATGGGAAGAATATGTCTACGTGTTTCAAAACTTTTCAGAAGGAGCCCGTTTAAGTATCACCTCGTTTACAACGAACACAAATATATATGCCTTTAACCTCACAATGGGTGTGTATGCAGTTGGGTCTCTTTTTATCTCGGAAAAAAATCATCGTTGGATCTATCCTTTATTAGGCATCCTCTTTTCAATCTTAATCGTCTTTACGGTTTCGAAGACTGCGATGCTTGCCATTGTGCTTTATATATTCATCTATGGTGGTATGTTTATTTATCGCGTCTTACGAAGCCGTCCTGTCTTATTAAAAATGACGATGACCAGTTTAATAGTCTTGATGGTGGTGGGTTATCAAAGTATTTGGATGATTGATCATCCCATCATGGAACGCATTCAAAGTTTATTAACGAGTTCTGCTTTAGGTTCCTTTACATCCCGTGTTGATATTTGGGTTGAGGGTATGACGTTATTTCAAAATCAAAATACATTCTTTGGTTATGGTTTAGGGTTAAGCAATACATACCTTGGTGTGGCGACCGCTGTTCGCACGGTTAACGCAGGTCAATTAATGTATCAAATTGTAAATGACCGTTTTCATAATGGTTTTTTAGAAATTCTCGTCTCTTATGGATTGGTGGGAACCTTGTTATTAACGATTGCCCATTGGGAATACATCAAAGCCTTGATTGCGATGACAAAGAAGTACGCGATTACCATTCCAATGTGGGCGTTATTATTAAGCTTTGCCGTGCAAATGATGTTTGAAGATCGAATTTTATTTCGTCCCGATTTATCCGGTGTGTTCTTTTTAGTTCTCTTGATCTTACCGTTAGCGAAACCAAGCGAATATAATAGAAGTGATGAAGCTCACCAGTAGTCCTCGACTTGCACAAGCACTCGCCGATATGGGCATCCATTCTTTTGCGGATGTCCTTTTACATTTTCCCTATCGTTATGAAGATTTAAATTTAACGACGAATGGTCTTTATCACGATCAACAACGATTGGTGTTACAAGGTAAGATCACCTCAACCCCTTCCATCTTTCGTCGTGGATCGATGGTGACCACTCGCTTTACCTTCAAAGATCAACACGGACACTTGATGCATGTCATTGCCTTTAATCGTCCATTCTTGGCTAGAATGATTATTCCAGGTGACACGATTATGGTCGTCGGTAAATATGATGCGAGCCGCCAATTACTTAACTTAATCAATGCTTTCAAAGAACAAACCGCAGACAGTGTGAAATTAAAACCGATTTATCGCTTACCTTCCACGATTGAAAATTTTGTCTTTACCCGTTTGGTCAAAAAAGGTTTGTCCTTAATCGATGACATTCAATTTCCCAATATCCTTCCAGACGATTTTTTACAAACATTTTCCTTACCTGAAAAAAAACAATCTCTGAAAACCATTCATTTACCTGAACGAATCGAAGATGTAGAAACATCAATGAACATTTTCAAATATGAAGAAGCCTACCGATTTACCAAAACAATGATGGCGATTCGTCAAGAAAATGAAGCGACGATTAAAGAACGGATGATGCCGATCAAAACTGGTGCTGTCATTGATATGATGGAAAAACTTCCATACGACTTAACCAAAGATCAAATGCAAGCAGTTAACGATATCCTTCAAGATATGAATGGAAAACGAAGAATGTATCGCTTACTTCAAGGGGATGTAGGAAGTGGTAAAACCGTCGTCGCTGCACTGGCGTTATACGCGAATGCAATTAGAAAAAACCAAGGGGCATTGATGGCACCGACCGATGCCTTAGCGAAACAACATTTCAAAACCTTACAAGAATTATTAGGCAAACAAGGCTTCACCATTCGTTTGCTCGTCGGTAGTCTTCCGAGCGCTGATAAAAAAGCCATCAAAGAATCGTTACTCAACGGCACGATTGATATTATTGTTGGCACCCATGCCTTGTTTTCTCAAGACACTGAATTCTTTTCATTAGGTCTTGCGGTGATTGATGAACAACATCGCTTTGGTGTGAACCAACGAGATTTACTCAAAGATAAAGGCAAGCAAGCCGATCTTTTGATGATGTCAGCGACACCTATTCCTCGTTCTCTCGCAATGACCGTCTATGCGGATATGGATATTTCCACCTTATTTCAATTTCCGTTTGCAGGTAGAAAAGTCAAAACCAAAATTGTTGAAGAAGGCGATGCATTAATTGACTATGCAATCAAAGCAGCCTTAGAACAACAAAAGCGAGTTTATATTATTGCGCCTAAAATCATGGAATCCGAATCTGGTAAACAAAGTGTGGTGACGTTATTTCATCAGTACGCCAAACGTTATCCAAAGCAAGTAACCTTACTCCATGGGAAGTTGGATGCAGAAGAAAAAGAAGATGCTCTGCATGCCTTTACAACTGGATATACGCCAATCATCGTTAGCACAACGGTGATTGAAGTGGGGATTGATGTCAAACCTGCAACCTTAATGATTATTCATGATGCCGATACCTTTGGCTTAGCATCCCTTCACCAATTAAGAGGTCGTATCGGTCGTGATGGTAGTGAAGCCTTATGTTTACTCGTAGTGCAAGACCAAGCTTTAGAAGGACTCGAACGATTACAAGTGCTTGTCGATTCCAATGATGGTTTCTATATCGCTGAACAAGACTTACAACAACGAGGACCTGGTGAACTCATGGGTTCAAAACAATCCGGGTTACCAGGATTTCAATATTTGAATATTGTCAAAGATCAAGAAATCCTAAAAAATATCAAAAAAGCATTACATTTTTAAGTAATTATTCTTTATCAAAAATTTACAAAAGTATTTGTATTATTTTCAGGTTAATTTGCTACTATGATTTCAACTTAAATTGTTCACTAGTCGTTGCATCAAAGATTAGAGTACCTACTCTAATTGGAGAAGGGGATTGTATATGGCTTTTTTTAATAAACGAATGATTTTATTA
>JBBAWZ010000014.1:0-12737 GCA_040396875.1 Bacilli bacterium | reverse complement strand
CTTAATCAAGATGGAACGTTCTCCGATGGTGCCGGTGTTGGTAATGAAACCAAATCGGAAAGACCGATGTTCCGGCAATTCATCATCGACTCTGTGAAGTTCTGGGCAGAAACGTATAAAATTAAAGGCTTCCGATTTGATTTAATGGCACTCCTTGATGTCGACACCATGAATCTTGTTCGTGAAGCGTTAAATGAAATCGATCCGGACATCGTTATTTATGGTGAACCTTGGAAGGGTTTTTCTGACACCACTTTACCACTCGCCCAACAATCCAATACTTATTCGGTTTATAACCGACTCAATGGTGTGGGTGGTTTTAATGATGCTGGACGTAATGGATTAAAAGGTGAAAATAATTGGGGTAATGGAACCGAATATGGTTGGTTCCAAAAAGGTGAAAATGATAACGCGAGTAATGTAACCTTTATCAATCGTGTCAAAGGAATGCTTGCAGGAAAAAATGGTGACTATTACAACACCACTTACACGGATCCAACTAAGACCGTCAACTATGCTTCTGCCCATGATAACTTAACACTTTATGATCAATTACAAGGCACTGTTGGGATTGAAAACGCGCCCAATGCAAGTGTTGGGATTAATGCGCTTGTTAGTTTTGGTGCTGGTATTCCTTTCATTCACGCAGGTGAAGAAATTATGCGAACCAAAATCGCTGAAGCGGATGATGAAGATGAATATGTATTTGAGATTAACGGGCAACGTATTTCTCATAACTCTTACAAATCATCAGACTTCACCAATAGCTTTAAATGGGATCGTAAAGTAACCTATCTTGCACAATTTGAACGATATGCCAGCATGATTGCATTAAGACTCAATGGCCTTTCATTCCAATTAGAATCGGCAACTGAAGTTCAAAACCAATTAGGGTTTTGGAACTCACCTTTAACCTACTCAACCATTGCCATGGCCTTAACGAAAGACAGTCAACCTTACTATGTGTTTGCGAATGCAAGAGAAGCTAAAAATAGTGGTACCTTAACTTCCATCATCGTCTGGGGTACCAGTCAAGATCGCGTAGAAGTCGTCTTTGATAGCACAGGCTATAATGCAATCGGAACAATCTTAAACGGTCAAGTGTTGATGAGACCTTATCAAGTTTTACTCGTTAAGCGAATATAAAAAACCAATCTTGAATCGATTGGTTTTTTGATGATTACGTATTTGATTTTATTTTCTTGATTTGCTTTTTTGTTAACGTCAGCAAGAGACTGACCATCATTATTTGGGCGAAGGTATAACCAAGTACGTTATAAACGACATCAATCCAAACGGGACTTCGTCCCGGTGCAAAAAATTGTAAACCTTCAAAGAATAAACCAAGTAACAATCCACTACCTAAAGATATCCATAAGTATCGATTTTTCTTTTCATATAAAAAGGTGAAGAAGGTGAGGAAACCTAAGAGACCATTCAAAAAGTTAAGTCCCATATGGCCGATACCTTTTCGTACAAACAAATAAATGTTTGTAATGACATCAGGGGTTAATAACGTTGCAGGTATGACTTCAATTTGTAAGGTTGCTTGAACGCCAAGGTCCATCACACTCGTCGCAGTAATGGTAGTCACGCCGATTGATTTTCCTAAGACAACGCCGAAATCACCAGCACTGCTTACCGTTGCAATGGCTGGATTACTGCTTGTATAGGTTAATTGACGATCGGTGACATCGAGAGGATAAAAAGTGGGAGTGATGTTAATCGTTCTACCATTTTCGACTTGAGTGTTGGATGAAATTTGTAGCGTTAAAGGAAAAACTTTTTCAATCGTGATGATCATGGAATCTTCTAATAAAGGATTGGCATTGGAGTAAACCGTAATAGTGACGGTTCGGGGAGCATAACCCGCAAAATTGACCGGAGTGATCAAACCTTGATCATTTACTTTTGCAACGTTTGTGTTACTGGATTTAAAGGTGACTTGTTGGTCGTTAGGTATGGTTTCTCCAAAGGAAGGTATTAACGAAAAATTCCGACCGATATAACCAATGGTCTCACCGGTTAGCGTTAAATTCGTAGGTTGAATGACATCGATCTCATCGACAATTGTTAAAGGAATTGATTTTGATAAAGATCCAAACGTTGCAGTGATAGAAACCTCTCCTTGGGTCACCCCATAAATAACGCCATCTTCATTGACGGAAGCGATATTCGTATTGGAAGAAGAAAATAAAACATCACTCGTTTTTGCATTGGTAGGTGAAAGATTTCCTAGTCTTACTTTAGCAGTGGTGTCTTTCTCGATGGTGGTGGTTAAGTTAGCACCGATGAATGCTTCAAGCGTGAAATCCACAACTTCAGGAAAATCCACGACTTCAATTGAGATCGTACCCACGATATTTTCATAGTTTGATGTGGCAGTAATAACGGCCTGTCCAAAGTCTCTAGCAACCGCAATCCCACCATTGGTAACTTCAATAATGGAAGGATCACTTGTACTCCATGTTAAACTCTTGTCTGTCGTATTTGTGGGTGAGAAGGTCGCGGTTATTCGGTTGGAAGTACCTATATAAATTTCAGTCGCTTCATCCCGAAGGGTTAAGGTGATGGTTTCAGCAGGTACCACCACAACTTCAGCCGGAGGAAGAATGGCTCTTGCAACCGATATAATCACTTCAGAAATGCCAGTGGATAGGTCACCGGATTCTTCAGCAGACAACAAAGAATTCCCGGCAATAAAACTATTGCTCAAGAGGAATCCCGTTAAGAGCCACCAGCGAAATGGCGATAATTTCTTTTTGATTTCAATCATAAAATAAATAATATTTTACTCTATTTTTTCTGTCGAATCCTTTGAAGCTGAAAATATGATATCACTTTAATCGAAAGCAATTGTTAAAAGATTATGACGCAAAACCTTTAGGGTTCTTTTGCTGCCAATGCCATGCATCTTTACACGCATCAAAAATAGATTTTTGTGTCTTCCATCCTAATTCTTTCAGGGCCTTCGAAGCATCGGCATAACAGATGGCGATATCACCTGGACGTCTAGCGACGATTTGATAAGGAATCTTCATTTGATTCGCTTTTTCAAAAGCTTGAACCAATTCCAAAACGGATGTGCCTTTTCCGGTTCCAAGGTTATAAACTTGGAATCCTGGGTTTGATTTTAATTTTTTTAAAGCGGCTAAATGACCAAGCGCTAAATCCACAACGTGAATGTAGTCTCGCACACCTGTACCATCGACCGTAGGATAGTCATTGCCGTAGATACTTAAAAAAGTACGTTTTCCAATCGCTACTTGGGTAATATAAGGCATCAAGTTATTAGGAATGCCTTGAGGGTCTTCACCAATCAAACCCGAAGCGTGCGCACCAATTGGATTAAAATAACGTAACATAATCGCTTGTAACTTTGGATTGGCTTTGACCACATCTTCAATGATCATTTCATTGATTAGCTTGGTTGAACCATATGGATTCGTCGTGCCACCAATCGGATCGGTTTCTTTGATCGGCATCTTTTGAGGATTACCATAAACAGTCGCCGATGAAGAGAAGACAAGCTGATAGACTTGGTGAGCTAGCATCACTTTTAGTAATACGAGTGTTGAATTTAAATTATTGTGATAATAATCAAGAGGCTTTGCCACAGATTCACCAACCGCTTTGTATCCTGCAAAGTGAATGACTGCATGAATTGGATGCTTTTTAAAAATATCGTGTAACTTGTTTTGATCCAGAACATCCATTTCATAAAAGGTAGGTGTTTGACCGGTGATGAGTTTGATGCGCTTTAATACTTCTGGTTTTGCATTATAAAAATTATCAACGATGACCACTTCTTCTTTTTGTTGAAGCAGTTCGACAACGGTATGACTACCAATATATCCGGCGCCGCCGGTAACTAAAATGGCCATAAACTAATTATAAGTTATTTTGCGTACACAAATTGAAAAAAGGTTTCCACTTCTTCTCGCGTCGCAAATTTAGCGAGGAAAAAATAATCGCCCATGGCAATCGAGATGGGATAGGGATATGAATTTTCAAAGACAATATGTTGGGCAAACTTTTCCCGTATCGTTTGTAAATCATAACGATATTGGTGATGGTTTTTCCTTGAAGCATTTGCACAAAAATAGGTTGGATGTTGTTCACCTTTTTTCCAAGTATCGGTGGCCATCACTTCCGTATAAATCTGATAAGCATTCACACTATTGGCATAATTGATCATTTCCATCGTGAATCCACCAGGTGGCCTTAGGTTTGCTTCTAGAGCAACAAACGTACCTGCTTTACCCAAATGAGGATAGTCTTTTGTTAAGCGAAAGAATTCAAAGTGGAAAAATCGTTGATGGAGGCCAAATGCCTTAACCGAAGCGATACCTTTATCAATGAGTTCTTGAGGTAATGTCTTTAACGTTAAATAGTAGGTTTCTGCATCTTCATTCACTATCGAAGCTATATTAATCGGAAATTGATGACCCGTGTAAAACATTACGTCACCTTTTGAATTACTCATCCCATCAAACGAGAAAATTTCTCCTTCGATGAACTCTTCAAGAATAAAAACTTGATCAGGTTTTCTTGCAAAGAAATCGGAGAGTTGTTGTTCGTTACTTAATTTATAAGAAACTTGTGAACCCACACCAATATCCGGTTTGACAAATAAGGGGTAGCCCACTTCTTTGGCAAAGGTGATGGCAGACGCTAAGGTGGTTAATAATTGATATCGAGCGACTGGAACCCCAGCCTTGCGATAAAACTGTTTCATGCCAGATTTCGATTGATACACTTGTAACGACGATGGTCTTAATCCATTGGGTATGTCAAAGTCTTGACGAAGTTGAGCATCATATCTAAGCCAATGTTCGATATTAGATTCGACATAATCAATCGGACCAAATCGATCGATAAAATATTGAATCGCCGGTTTTAAATTGGGGTAGTAATTCATATCGTGGACAAAATAATAAGCATCCATATTTGCAATCAAAGGCTGTGGTAAATAGGCTTCTTGGACATCTCCTACCACCAGGACGCGAAAACCTTGTTTCTTTAAACCAATCGCAAATTGGTAAAAGGTGTAAGGGAAAATAGGGGCAATCAAGACAAAGTTTTTCATATGCTTAAGTTTAATCTATCAAAATTAGGCAGGAACGACAAGGATATACGGATCTTGAATCGAGATGATGCCTTTTTTCACAACAATCGGTTGTTGAGAAATTAAATCCAAATAGGATCCATCTTTTAAGGAAGTGTAGATGGTGCGTGAATCCTTGGTTAAATTAAAGTAGCCCACTAATTGACCTTTGGGATAACTCAAAGTTGCCTCAATCAGGTTTGATTGCAAGGTGTGTTCATTGATGATGAATTTTCGAGCTTCTCCAAAATAATCCATTTTTTTAATCGCAATCAGTCTGATGATGAAGGCATAGAAAGAAGCATCTTTGATTTGTAAGGAAATTGGATCTTTTTCAAATAAATCGGGAAGTTTGGTTGCGAGGGTTTCTTGTCCAGCATAAATGAAACCAATCCCGGGTTGAAAAAAAGACCATGCGGTTAGATTCTTTAAGGTGGTTAGGTTGGATACGGTTTGATGAATCCGACTGACATCATGATTTTCTAAAAAATGAGCTTTCACATAATCTTCAGGATAGATATAACCTTGGGCTTGGACCATTCTTAAATAAGTGGATAATTGACCTTTGCCAGTTAAATAATGATGTAAGAATTCGTGAACATCGTAATCATAAAGCATGTCAAATACTTGAAACATTTCTGCATCACTGTGTGCGGTGTATCCTTCACCTCTTAAATATTGGATAAAGTGAGGATGAACGGATTCAGACAACCAAATCGTGGATGGATTGAGTGTGGCAATTTTAGTTTTAGCTTCTTTCCAAAAATCTAAAGGTAATAAGGGAGCAACATCACAACGATAACCATCAAAGCCAAATTGTGTCCAGTGTACTAGAACCTCAATCAATGCTTTTCTAACATCCGTTCTTGTTAAATCTAAATCGGCAATATCAGACCAATCACCAATCCGATTGGCAAGTTTTCCATCTTTGTAATAGTAATATTCAGGATGTTCTTTCACCCATTTGGCATCACGAGCGGTGTGGTTAAACACAATATCCATCATCACTTTTAAACCAAGACGATGGGCTTCAGTGATCAAAGCTTTTAAATCTTTTTCAGTGCCAAGCGCTTCATCAATCGCATCATAATCGCGAATGGAATATGGACTACCGACTTTGCCTTTTCTTGCTAATACTCCAATAGGATGAATGGGAAGTAGGTAAAGCACACTAATCCCAAGGGACTGGATTCTTGGTAAGTCTTTGATTAAAGCTTGAAAGGTTCCTTCTTTGGTGTGATTGCGAACAAATACTTGATAAATAGTTTGTTGCCTTAATGACTTTGCGAGTGCCTTCATACAACCTCCTACAATATCACCACAAGAATGGACAAGATGATGATCAAACCAAGGACGACTGCTGAAAAAATAAGTAAGCCTTTTGAATATTCCATAAACTTATTGTAAACGCGTTTGATTCAATTGATACGTTCTTAATCCTGTTAAGACAATTAAAGCTTTGACTGGAAAGGCGATCACAAAGAACGCGACTTGATTGAAATATAAGGCAACGGGAGGAATCCCTAAATACCAAACTCGCCATTGAACGCCCCAAATAATACTGATGAGAATTTCAGAGACGAGCACAATGAAGACGATTGATTTTGCACTTAAGTTTTGCATCTTTTTTTGATCTGAAAAGCGTTTTTCTAATCGACTAATTAAATAAATAAATCCAAAGAATATCGCAGTCGCAATCACCGGTAAAACATAACGAACAAGAGGTGTCGATAAATCGACATCTGCAAAATTACCACCACCTAAATTAAAGGTGTACGCATCACGAGAATAAATGAACCAAATACCATACGCGAGTAACGCCCCTAATAAACCATAACTTAGGTTGAAATAGCCCGGTAATTTTTCTAATGAAACCATTACTTTTTTTAATAACCATGGAAGCACACCTAAGACGGCTAATCCTATCGTGACATATGGCGTATAGGTACCAACGGAATTAATCATAAATCCAATCACGTCAATAGAAGCACCCACAATCGCACCAAATAAAGGACCAACAATCAGTGAAGCAAGAATAATCGCACTTGAACCAAAGGCTATCCGATTCACTTCACCAATCGGGATCATCAAGACGCGTTCTAATATGAGTCCGATGGCAATAAACATCGCGGATAATGTCATCTTACGAATGATTTGATTTTGCATACTTTATCTCCTTCAATTAACCAATATATTTGAGTCTCACTTGACCGACAAAGGCGAGTGAACCTGTGATTAATAATACACTATGGGAGGGCATGCCTTCGCTGAGAACCTTGAGGGCTACTTCATAGGATTCGATAAAGGGAAAATCAATCCCTGCATAATCCTTTTTTTGTCTGGCTCTAACGTGAGGGAATGTCGTTAAAAAAATATGTTTACTAATGGATGTTAATTGCTGAATCATCGGTGTAACATCTTTATCTTTAAACGATGCGAACAATACATAAATGGACGTATGGGGTTGTTTGTTTAAGGCTTTCACCAACGCTTCAATACCACCAGGATTGTGTGCGCCATCCAAAATAATCATTGGAGATTGCTTAATCACTTCTAAGCGACCTGGCATAAACGTGTCATGAATCGCTTGATGTAAGTTGCTGGAAGAAATGCGATACCGATGTGAAAGGATTTGGACAGCGGAGAGTGCCAAGACAGCATTATCAAACTGGTAAGTCGCCGTCATCGTTAATGTATAGGGTTCTTCATTTCCAAACTTAAATTTAAGTGGGTATTGTTCTTGAATGATTTGGTAGGGCTCACGTTTAAATAAAGGTGCTTTGAGTTTAGAAGCAACATCTTCTACCACTTTCATCGCGCCAGTTTGTAAAGGTCCAACAAGGACGGGAACATTGGGTTTGATGATCCCTGATTTATGATCGGCAATTTTTTCAACCGTATCACCTAGATAAACTTTGTGTTCTAAAGAAATGTTGGTAATGATACTTAAGACGGGTGTAAAGATATTGGTTGCGTCAATTTTGCCACCCATCCCAACTTCAATAATCGCGAAATCACAACCTTGGTCTTGGAAATAATGAAAAGCCAAAAGCGTTTGCATTTCAAACGCCGTCAATTCATAACGATCAAATAATGGTTGCCACTTTTTAAAGAAAGAAAGGATGTAATCTTCTCTAATTTCTTCTTGGTTGATATAAATCATTTCTTGGAAACGCGCGAGTGAAGGGGATGTAAATAAACCCACTTTACGGAAATGGGTTTGATAAATATTCTTTAGAAAAGTGGCAGTAGAACCTTTTCCATTGGTCCCGGTGATATGGATTGCAGGTACCTTAAATTGAAAAGGATGATCTTTTAAAAAGAGGTCATACTTGTCACGTGAATAAATGGGGGAAACCTTTTTAGAAAAATAAGAAATTAAATCAATCATGTTTTCAATCATGGAAATCTCCTTGGCTTGCAGCGCGCATTTTTCTTTCTGTATCTTTCTTTTTAATCGACTCACGTTTATCGTAATGTTGCTTACCTTTGGCAACTGCAATCAGCACTTTGATTAAACCATGCTTTAAATAAATTTTAACTGGAATGATGGTTAAGCCTTTTTCTTGAATGGCTTTGGTGATTTTAAATATTTCTTGCTTGTGTGCTAATAGTTTTCGTGTGCGAAGAGGTTCGTGGTTAAATAAGGTTCCTTGTTTATAAGGCGCTATATTCATATTCAGTAAAAATAATTCTTGGTTACGACTGACGACATAACTATCGGAAAGCGATCCACCACCAGCGCGTAAACTTTTCACTTCAGTGCCAGTTAAGGTAATACCGGTTTCTAAAAAATCAGACAAAAAATAATCGTAGTTTGCACGACGATTTTGAACGATGATTTTTTCACCTGTGGTTTTTTTCATTTCGAAATCCCGCTTAAAAAATTATACTATACGACCACTTATAAGGGGATTGAATCGATTTATCGACCAAGGGATTGGTAGGCTTTTATTCCTGCTAGGAGAATATCCATCGCGAATGCCATGGCTTGAGGTTCTAAAACAAAAGCAATACGAATTTCTTGCTTACCTCTTGTTGGATCGACATAAAAATCTTTACCAGGCGTCACTAACAAACGTTGACCTTGATAAACAAAATCTTGAATTAACCATAATGCAAAGGCTTCTGCATCCTTCACAGGAACTTGTAACATCATATAAAAGGCACCTTCTGGAACAACATATTGAATGGATGGATTGGTCTTTAACTTTTCAACCACAGTGGCAATGCGAGCAAAATATTGATCTCTGGTCCATTGAATATGGCTTTCAGGAAGCTTGTAAAGTTCACTCGCCCCAATTTGATCAAGTAATGAAACACCTAAACGAGATTGACCAAGGCGATGAATTTTTTGCATGAATAATTTATTTTTACTGAGTAAACAACCGATGCGGGCTCCACATGCTGAATAACGTTTGGAGACACTATCGACAATAATGGTTCGATCTTGAATGTCAGGATATTGAGCGAAGGAAATGGCTTGATGCTTTGCAAATGTTAACTTGCGATATAACTCATCACCAATGAGCCAAAGGTTATGTTTTTTCGCTAATGTGATCAATCGTTGTAATTCTTCATCGCGATACACGCGACCAGAGGGGTTACTCGGGTTGGCAATGAGGATGGCTTTGGTTTTAGGTGTGATTCGTTTTTCAATCACTTCGATAGAAGGAATGGCATAACCCGTTTCCGCAAAGGTAGGAATGCCTACAAGCTTAATGTCTAATTGTTTGGTAAACGCTAAATAATTTGGATAGAAAGGTTCTGGTGTGAGAATCTCATCCCCTGGATTACAAATCACATAAAAAGAAAATAACAATGCATCCGTGGCCCCTTGGGTCACTTGCAAATCTTGGACATCAAAATGATAACCATCTTTTGCAAAATATTGTTGAATGGCCTTTAGTAATGTTGGGTGCCCTTGAGAAGGAGCATAGGCGATATGATGCGCTTGATAGGTTCGCATTGCATCAATAAAAACAGATGGGGTTGGTAAATCAGGTTCACCAATATTCAAATAAAAAACCTTATGACCTGCTGCTTCTGCAGCTTTTGCATAAGGTAATAATTTACGAATGGGCGAGGCAGGATAATTGTCTGCTCGCAAGGAGATGAGAGGTTGTTCCATACGGAACCCTACTTTCTATTTGCTGCCGCGAAACTGGTAACCAGCACCGACAACCGCTTTTTTAAAAGCATCTTCCGTGACAGCACCTTGTAACATCACTTCTGCTTCTTCCGCCATGAGATTCACTTTAACGTTACTCACACCTGGAACTTGCTTCAGTGCGGTGGTGACTTTTGCAGCGCAGTGCATGCAAGTCATCCCACCAACTTTTAAGGTTTTAATTTGTGCCATATTCGATACTCCTTTCTTATTTTACTATATTTGCTTTAAAGCTTCGCAATCGAAGTGCGTTCAGAACTACTGATACCGAGGAGAAGGCCATCGCTAAAGCTGCGATCATCGGAGATAATAACCAACCAAAGAATGGGAATAAGATCCCGGCAGCTAAAGGAATCGCGATTAAATTATAGAAAAAGGCCCAAAATAGATTCGTTTTCATGTTTTTTACAACACTTTTAGAAAGATCGAAGGCATAAACCACTTGCCGTAAATCGGATTGTAATAAGACAATGTCGGCAGCTTCAATCGCAATGTCTGTTCCGGCACCAATCGCCATCCCCACATCCGCCCGCATCAAAGAAGGTGCGTCATTAATCCCATCACCGACCATCACCACTTTTCTTCCTTGTTGTTGTAGGTTAGCAATCACTTCGTCTTTATCTTGAGGTAACACTTCAGCGATGACTTCAGTAATACCTACTTCTTTAGCGATACTTTCTGCAACGGGTTTTAAATCTCCTGTCAACATCACTAATTTTTTTCCGAGTTTCTTCAATGCTTGTATGGCTTCGATGCTGGAAGACTTGACTGCATCCGCAATCACAAAATGCGCCATCAATCCTTGGGGTCCATTCATTTCGATGATGGTTTTACCGGTTGATAAAATCTTGGATAGTTCTTCATTCATCGTTGTAATTTTGGTAAGGCGATACGTTTGATCTTGAATGCTTCCACGCACGCCCATCCCTGGAACATAGACGAAATTCGAAACAACAAGTAAAGGTCCTTCGTATTGATCAACGATGGCTTTCGCTAAGGGGTGCTCAGAATTATATTCAATCGAAGCAGCAATTTGTTTAACTAATTCAAGTGATTGATTGGGTTGGCAAAGGATTTGAACAACGACAGGTTTACCCTGGGTAATCGTTCCAGTCTTATCCATCACGACGGTGTCAATCGTATGTAATTTTTCCATCGCTTCTGCTGATTTAATTAAAATACCTAACTCTGCGCCTTTGCCAGTTCCCACCATCATCGTTACAGGGGTGGCAAGACCTAATGCACATGGGCAAGATATCACCAAAATCGCAATCATAATCTGTAAAGCAAAATCAATTGGTTGACCTACCAAAATCCAAATGATGAAAGCTGATATCGAAATGAATAACACAATGGGCACAAAGATTCTTGAAATTTCATCTGCTAACTTTGCAAGCGGGGCTTTCGTTTGACTAGCTTCTTCAACAAGACGAATAATTTTTGCAATCGTGGTATCGTCGCCTAAAAATTTCACTTCTACTTCAATCACACCAAGTTGATTAAGTGTGGCCGCAATCACTTGATCACCCACTTGTTTATGGACAGGTAAGGATTCTCCGGTAATTGAAGCTTGATCAATCATGGTATCGCCTACTCGAATTAAACCATCGACGGGAATTAATTCACCCGGTTTAACCAAGACAATATCACCGACACTTAATTCACTCACCAACACTTCGGTTGTATCACCATTGATTTTCTTCCAAGCTTTTTTAGGTTTTAAATCCATTAATTTTTCTAAAGCACCTAACGTTTTTTGTTTAGAGATTTCTTCAAGATATTTTCCAAGCGTAACCAAAGAAAGAATGGTTGCAGCAGATTCCAGATATAACTGATCCATCCACGTCATACTTAAGTCCATATCGTTAATGGCTAGTCCATAAAACGAAAGAATTGTAATGTAAATACCATAAATTATGGCCGCACCGGTTCCTAATGCTACCAAGGTATCCATATTGGGATCACCTTTGAATAATCGTTTCATCCCAACTGAGAAATAACGATAATTCACCACAATGATGGGAATGGTTAAAACCCATTGGGTTAATAGATTTCCTAAGGTCGTCATTAAAAATGTGAAGGTTGGTAAGCCAATCATCATTCCCATCGAAATATACATAAGCGGAATCAATAAGGAAAAAGAAATGATTAATCGACGTTTCATGAGACTGCGGGAAATTTTTTGTTGCTTACGAAACTGTTCTGGTTGATCTTTAGAGACAACCTTAGCACCGTAACCCGCTTCTTCTACTTCTTTGATGATGGTTTGAATTTTGACTGTAGGCTCAAATTCAACCTGCATCGCATGGGTTATTAAATTCACATTGACGTTTTTCACGCCTTGAAGTTGGGCAACTGCACGTTGCACCGTGACTTGGCACGTGGCACAGGTCATGCCTTCAATTTGAAATTGTTGTTTTTGCATCAATACCCCTCCTATAGGGGGGTAACATTATCTTA
>JBBAWZ010000013.1:1700-15370 GCA_040396875.1 Bacilli bacterium | reverse complement strand
ACAATCACATTTCTAAATCTAAATAGATTGGGAATAAAACGATTCAAGGTTGAGAATAAAGGTAGACCATACACAAGTGGCCAAATTAAATCAAAGGTCCAGCGTTGCCAAATATAGTAAGCGCGACCTGATGGTCCGTAAGCCTCGACAATTCGATAGATGGCAGCAGGATCAAAAGAAAAGTTTGTATCAATGGATTCTGTTAGGCCTTGTTCAACGGTAGCCATGGAAACTGCTGGCAGAATCACCACCATAAAGAATACAAATACAAACCAAGATGCAAGAATAAACCCAGGATGTTGAATCACGGATTGTATATTTAATTTCATGTCTTTATTGTAACAAGTATTAAACCCAATAAAAAAAGTCACATCGTATTCCAATGTGACTTCTAAGAATTTACTTCTTACCTGGTTTTGCGGGAGCAGCAGGAGCTTTAGCTGGGGCTGGTGCTGGTTTTGCCGCTGGTTTTGTTGGAGTGGCCATGTTACATTCCTCCTATTACTTTATTTATACTCTCAACCTAGAGATTTGTTGCATTTTCTAACCTGTGAAAACATTTAAAAAAACAAAGTACCGATTATATCGTCTTTTTTTGAAGTAGCTCTCCGACAATAAAAAACAAACTGATCAAAAAAGCTCCTAAACCTATCATCGTCACTTGATACAGTAATTTAGACGTAGAAATTAGAAATTGAAAAGGACTACCTGTTCCATAATTTAACAACAGAAAATCTTGGTTTGTAAAAGCATTGACGATCATTGCTAATCCGGCGAATGTCCCTGTAAAAAGAAAAGCTTTTGGAATGTCTTTTATGCTGGGTTTATAATAACCTAATTTAATTAATGCTAGGGGTGCAGCTATCATCAGTGCGTGGAATACAAAACTTGTGATTTCAACTAAGTTGTTTTCAATCGGTATCCAAGATAACTCTGCACCGAGTATATTGCTTGGAATTAACAATGCGATGAGACCTGCAAGCATAACAGTAGAAAATGCCGCTGGCATCAACCATTTTTTTAGTAAGCCATCTTTTTGATCCAGTGATATGGCTGGGTAAAGATACAAAGGTACTGAACAAAGATTGAGTGGCAATTGATAAATCGCAAGTCTTCCATCTCGATTGACAAGTAAAATCAATCTGATTAATTCAATCACTAAAAAAAGAATCGTGAATGTATTGAGATATTTTTTTTGAGTTTTTGCATTTGAATTTTTCTTAACTGTCAACAAAAAACAAAAAATGATAATGAATAAAAATCCCGTTCCAAACAAATGTTTTTCTCCAAAAACTTGAGCCAGCATGTTATGTCACCTTTTCTTATCGCAATTTAAATTGCGTTAACAATATTATTGTAATTTAAAGAATAAAAAACATCAATTTAGTTTTGCTTGTGATTTGATTGACTTATGAAATAAATTACGTAAAATTTGATTGAACACACTTATAGAAATGTAAGGTCGTTGGAACTATTAGGGTCTAAAGGAACCTTCCTATGACAGCCAGAGAAATGGTTTGTCATTTATTTTCACTTGATAAACCACCCAATCAAAAAATAAAATGGAGGTTTCTTATGTCAACGGTATTAATCATTGGTAGTGGCGGAGTTGCTTCGGTTGGTGCTCAAAAATGTGCCCAAAATAACGAAGTTTTTAAAACTATTATTGTTGCCAGTCGAACCAAATCAAAATGTGAAGCGATTGTTCAACGACTCAAGAAATACCCGGTTATTTCCATCGCCGAACAAGTGGATGCAGAAGTCAAAGAGAACGTTGTTGCCCTTATCAAAAAATACAAACCTGTTTTAGTGATGAACTTAGCGTTGCCTTATCAAAATATTCCAATCATGGAAGCATGCATTGAAACCAAAACACATTACTTAGATACGGCGGCGGCTGAAGTTAGAGAAAAAGCTGGTTTTGAATACAGTACGCAATGGGTTTACCATGACCGCTTCAAAAAAGCTGGTGTGATGGCGTTACTTGGAAGTGGTTTTGATCCTGGCGTTACCAGTGTTTTTTGCATGTATGGTAAAAAACATTATTTTGACACGATTGATTATATTGATATCTTAGACGCCAATGGCGGAGACCATGGTTATCCTTTTGCCACCAACTTTAATCCCGAAATCAACATTAGAGAAATTACGATGCCTGGTCGTTATTACGAACAAGGACAATGGAAAGAAATACCAGCCTTAACCGTTAAAGAAACGTATCCTTTGGATGAAATCGGTCCTAAAGATATGTATTTGATGTATCACGAAGAATTAGAATCGATCGTTAAGTTTATTCCAGAAGTTAAAAGAGCGAGATTTTATATGAGTTTTTCAGAAAAATATTTAACGCACCTTCGCGTGCTCGTGAATATTGGTATGACGTCTGTCAAACCAATCATGTATGAAGGCAAACCCATCGTCCCATTACAATTTTTAAAAGCCGTATTACCAGATCCTTCTTCACTTGGACCTCGTACCAAAGGTAAAACCAATATTGGTGTTATCTTGCAAGGACACAAAAATGGTAAGCCGGTTCAATATCGTGTATTCAATATTTCCGATCACGAAAAAGCTTACGCGGAAGTTGGTTCACAAGCGATAAGTTATACCACTGGTGTTCCTGCGATGATTGGTGCTGCTTTAATTCTTACCAAAAAATGGTCAGGCCAAGGTGTCTTTAACATGGAACAATTTAATCCAGATCCTTACATGGATTTATTGAATAAATGGGGATTGCCTTGGAAAGAAACCTTTAAGCCTCTGATCATTAAGTAAAGGATGGTTGATATGAAACTTACCCCAGGGTTACCTACGCCTTATTACTTGATTGATGAAACTTTAATCCTTAAAAACCTGCAAATTATTAAAAAAATAAAGGATTTAAGCGGATGCAAAGTAATACTTGCTCAAAAAGCATTTTCAAGTTTTTACTTTTATCCGTTGTTGAGTCAATACTTAGATGGCACCGCATCGAGCGGTCTATTTGAAGCACGCTTGGCGCACGAACACTTTGGAAAAGAAGTGCATGTGTTTACACCTGGATTTAAAGAAGAAGAATTTAATGATGTTCTAAAGTATAGCGATCATATTGTCTTCAATTCAAATTCACAATTGGCAAGATTTAAAGAAAGAGCGCTAAAAGCAAAGAAGACCATTGGGATTCGCATCAATCCAGAAGTTTCAACACAAACTGGAAACTCGATGTATGATCCTTGTTCACCTACCTCCAGAATGGGTATCAAAGTACAAGATATCGACGCTAAATTATTAGATGGTGTGTCAGGATTCCATTTCCACACGCTTTGTCAACAAAATGCAGACGCGCTTGAAACCACGGTAAAAGAAGTTGAAAAAAAATTCAGCAAGTATTTTTCCAAACTAAAATGGATTAACTTTGGTGGCGGACATCACTTAACAAGAGCGAATTATGATATTCCAAAGCTGGTTAAGATCATTCGCTACTTCAAAGACAAATATCAATTGGATGTCTATCTAGAACCCGGTGAAGCAGTCGTCTTAAACGCTGGTTTTTTAGTAAGCAAAGTTCTTGATGTGACCAAGAATGATGTAGAAATTGCCATCTTGGATGCATCTGCAACGTGCCATATGCCTGATGTTTTAGAAGCGAAGTTTATTCCACCTGTGACAAGTGCAGATCCAAAAGGGTCTCATATCATTCGTTTGTCGGGTGCGACATGTTTGACTGGTGATGATATTGGAATCTATCGCTTTGCCAATCCTTTAAAAGTTGGCGATACCATTGTCTTTGAAGATATGGCTTTATACACGATTGTCAAAAACAACACCTTTAACGGTATTCCTTTACCCAGTATTTATGCGAGGAAACTCGATGGGAAAGATGTCTTGGTAAAAGCTTTTGATTATGGCCATTTTAAAGGAAAATTATCCTAGGTTATGAAAGCAATTGTCGCCAAATTTGGCGGAACATCGATGGCGTCTGCCACGACCATTAAACAAGTTGCAAAGATTATCAAACAAGATTCTTTGCGAAAATTTATTGTTGTGTCTGCGCCTGGTAAACGTGATGATAAGGATACGAAAGTTACCGATTTACTCTATCAAGTAGCGAAAGATATTCAACAAGGTAAAGATCCAGTCGCTTTTAAAATCATCCGTGAACGATTTGTAGAGATTACAGAAGAATTAAAGTTAGATTTGCCAATCAAATCGATTCTTCAAGATATCTTACAAAAAATGAAGATATCAAAATCCCTTCCTTACATTGTTTCTAGAGGGGAATATTTATCGGCATTGATCCTTTCCAACTATCTTGATTTTGCCTTTCTTGATGCCGCAGATATTGTTCGTTTTAAGGGAAACCAATTAAATCGCACCAAGACCCGAAATGATGCAAGCTTGCTTCTTAAAAAACACCCTTATGTTGTGATTGGTGGTTTTTATGGCAGTGATGAAAACGACCAAATTCAAATTTTACCGCGTGGTGGTTCAGACATCAGTGGAGCGTTAATCGCAGATGCGGTTGATGCAAAACTCTATGAGAACTGGACTGATGTGGATGGATTCCTAACCTGCGATCCACGAATCGTTGATAAACCACAACGAATTGAAGCGTTAACCTATCGAGAACTTAGAGTTCTTTCATTTATGGGTGCAAGTGTCATCCAAGCTGAAACGATGTTTCCTTTAATTAAAAAAGGCATACCAACCCAAATTAAAAACACCTTTAATCCAACAGGCGAAGGAACGATGATTTTTAGTAAACTTCCTCCTGACCGTTATCAAAGTGCGATTACTGGCATTACCGGTGTTAAAGGCTTTAACCTGATCGTCCTTGAAAAAGAAATGATGTCGGAAACCCTTGGTTTTGATAGAAAAATTCTCAGAGTATGTGAAAAACTTGGTATCAACGTTGAACACTTCCCATCCGGGACAGATACTTTCTCGATGATGATTGAATCAAAATATTTGCAAGATGGTAAAAAAGAGGCCTTGTTATCAAAACTCAAAAAAGATTTAAGACCCGATGTCATTGAAGTTACAGAAGGTATCTCGTTAATCTATGTGGTCGGTCGAAATTTGCTACAAAATAAAATGAATGTTCTTAAAGTCTTCTCTGCCTTAGTGAACGCAAATGTGAATTTAAAAATGATAGATTATGGTAGTAATGGTTTACACTTGGTCATTGGTGTAGAAGATATAGACTATAAGTTTGCAATTAATGCTTTGTATAACGAGTTTGTACTAGGAGGAACCACAAAATGAAAGCAATCTCACTCGCCATTGTCGGTGCAACTGGAGTCGTTGGTCGAAAATTTTTAGAAGTCTTGGAAGAACGAAAAATCAAGATCAGCACCTTGGTGCTTTTTGCCTCTGAACGTAGTCATGGCATGATGATACCTTTTCAAGGAAAAAATCATCCTGTCATTACACTTAATGAAGCAAATATCAAAAAGAATCCAGTTGAATATGCTTTGTTTAGCGCTGGAAGCGATGTTTCACTTCAATTTGCACCCATCTTTGCAAAACAAAAAACCTTGGTGATTGATAATTCAGCTGCATGGAGAATGGATCCAAGCGTCCCATTAGTCGTTCCAGAAGTTAATCCCAAAGATGCATTCAAACACCAATACATCATTGCTAATCCCAACTGTTCCACTATTCAGGCTGTTGTGGTGATGAAACCTTTACACGACGCCTTTACCATTCAACGGATGGTCATTGCAACCTATCAAGCCGTGAGCGGTGCCGGTAGTAAAGGTTTACACGATTTATCAGAAAAACTACCAACCGGTAAGACCACCAAGTTCCCTTATCAAATCTACGAAAACGTCATCCCTCATATTGATATCTTTATGGAAAACGGTAATACCAAGGAAGAAGAAAAAATTATCAAGGAATCTCGGAAAATCATGGGATTACCTGGTCTTAAAATCAGTAGTAGCGCTGTCAGGGTTCCAGTCAAAAATGGTCACAGTGAAGTGATCAATTTAGAGTTTGCAAAGCCATTTGAATTAGCAAAGGTGTATGCCTTATTGTCCAAGGCTCCAGGGGTTGTGGTTTACGACAAACCAGAAAAGAAAGAGTATCCGATGCCTTTATTGGTCGATGGCAAAGATGACGTTTATGTCGGTAGAATTAGAAGAGATGAATCCATTGAAAACGGATTAAATATGTTTGTGGTTGGAGACAATTTACGAAAAGGTGCTGCAACCAATGCAGTGCAAATTCTCCAACTTTTTATCAAATAAAGTTATGAATATCCTTATTTATATAGCGATTTTTTTAGCAAAAATGACAGAAGTAAGCATTGGTGTTTTTCGTTTACTGTTAATGACAAAAGGATTTCGGAAACAAGCTGCCTTAATCGTGTTCTTTGAACAAATGATTTGGGTCGTTAATGTCTCCTTGGTTGTCACGCGTATTACTGAAGATCCCCTTCGTGTCCTCGCTTATGCGAGTGGTTTTGCTTTTGGATTGTATTTTGGTTCTTGGTTAGAAGGTCGAGTTGGACTTGGCAATATCAAAGCGGAAATTATCGCCGAAAAAGATGATGCTCTTGCCTTTGCTGAAGAATTAAGAAGTAATGGATTTGCTGCAACGATTCTTGAATCGGTAGGGAAAGCTAATCATCGTAATGCGATGATTGTTTCTTATATTCCTCGCAAGAAAAGAAAAATGGTTGCCCAATTGGCAACGCATTTTCCTAAAGCGGTTGTTACCTTTTTAGATGTCAGACCTGTCCAAGGTGGATATGGTACAGCTAAAAAGCGTTAATTAACCTCTTGTTGATTTTAAAGCGGTTCCCCACGATTCAACTTGATCAAATAATTTTGTTAAGAGTCCAACTTGGTAATTGGCAGGTTTAAAGCCTTCCGTTTGGCTCATTTCTGTGTTTAAGTTAAACAAGACGTGTTGTTGAACATCTGCAACACCTAATGCACCTAAAATCGTTCTTAAATGTTCTGCAGCTCTAGCACCACCTGCAAATCCATAACTGACAATACCTGCTGGTTTATGAATCCAGGTAGGAATACCTGCAGAGTCTAATGCATTCTTTAAAGAACCTGTAATCGAATGGTTATATTCGGCGGTGATAAAAATAAAACCATCTAGACTATTAATTTTGTCATTCCACTTTTGAATCGCTTCCTTCGCTTCTTTTTCACCAAATAATGGCAAGGCATAATCTGCAAGGTTTACGAGTTCATAAGCAACTTTTCTTGTTTTGCTTTGGTTCAATACCCATTTACCTATGTTTTGACCTACATTGCCAATTCGCGTCGAGCCAACGATAATCCCTAATTTCATATAGTCTCCTTACCCCTCCTATAGGGGGGTACATCTATCTTATCTTTTTTTCTGACGTTGATGCAAGATAAATGCTTATTGATTGAATCGAAGGTAATCCTACCTTCATAATCATCTTATGAATCTCACTAAGTTTTTTATTCCGTTTCTGACATTGATGTTATCTGCTTGTCAGGTTTCCAATTCCCTCAATTCAACGAGCGTTTTGGTATCATCTCAATCGCCATCTTCTACTTTATCAAGCTCTTCTACGTCGATCATTACTGAAAATAACCTTATCTATGGATTTAACGAAAGACACATGCTGGATATAAGTTACGCCAATGACCTAACTTCTTCTGTACCTGCAGTGTTATTTATCCACGGAGGAAGTTGGATTAGTGGCGATAAATCTAGTATGTTAAAGTACCGAACATCTGTCATCAATGAGGGTTATGTGTACATTAGTATGAATTATCGCCTGATTACGGGTCAGGCTACCTATGTTGATATGTTAGAGGATATCGATTTAGCAATTGAATATATTAAAACTCAAACGGATGGGATGCCGATTGATACAACCCAAATTGTCTTGGCTGGGGAAAGTGCTGGCGCACACCTTGCGATGCTTTATAGTTATCGAGATAACAGTCCAATCCCGATTAAATTCTTATTAGCATTGGTTCCACCGGTTGATTTTACAGACCCTAACTATGTTAACTTTGGCAATCCTACCAACCAATTGTTTTTGGCTAATCAATTAATGCAAACCTCTATCATCGATGCAAATGAACTTTTAATGAATGGTTATCCAGAAAGTTGGCGAGATGCTTCACCGATTTATTATTTAGATCGTGCAGTTCCTACTTTACTTGGTTATGGTGCATTGGACGAATTAATTCCACAAAGTAATTATTCTCGATTTCTCGAAAAGGTAATTGAATTCAATGCACCTGTTGAAGCTATTTTATTTCCAAACAGTGGTCACGCACTCGACAATGACCCCGCTGAACTCGAATTAATCTTCAATATGTTCTTTACACAATTAGAAACACATTTGTTGTGAATCATATCGTTTGACATTTTATACCCATGTGGGTATATTGAGTTTTATGAAATGCAATCAAGATCTATTACATCGTATGAAAAGACTTCATGGCCAAATGAACGGTATTTTAAACATGATGGAAAAGCAAGACTCGTGTCAAGATTTGGTTACCCAATTAAAGGCGATACGCGTCAATTTAGATAAAACGATCTCGATTGTTACAACCGAAAATCTTCAGCAAATTATGTTAGATAACCCCGAGAATAAAAAAGCAATTCAAGATGCGATGGACTTAATTGTAAAGAGTCGATAATTATGTTTGATTTGCAAATTCAACAACGTCCCATTCCGTCTATATTTGAAACAACCCCTTTATGGGATCTTTTAGTCATCGGTGGAGGGCCTGCTGGATTAAATGCTGCGCTGTATACACAACGAAAAGGATTAAAAGTTGGGGTTATCGCTAAAGAAATTGGTGGCCAATTACACAATACTTCAACAGTCGACAACTATTTAGGCATTCCAATGATTGAAGGTAAAGACTTGTCTACTGTTTTTTTGAAACATCTTGAAGCCCTTGAAGTGCCTTTATATTTGGATTATTGGGTGGCGAGTATTCAAAAAAGTAATGATGTATTTTTTGTCACCATGGATAACGGCACCGTTTTAAAAAGTAAAACCATCTTATTTGCAACAGGTGGTCAACCTAAAAAGTTAAATATTCCAGGAGAAGCAACCTTTGCAAATAAAGGTGTTTCCTATTGTACAACATGTGATGCACCCTTTTTTAAAGGAAAGAACGTCATCGTTGCGGGCGGCGGAAATAGCGCGGCAGAAGCAGTTCTTGATCTTGCGGCATGGGCAAAAAACATAACGGTGGTTCATCGTAGTCAATGGCGAGCAGACCAAATTATCCTCAATAAATTTAAAACGATTCCCAACTTAACAACATTTTTAGAAACTCAACTATTATCAATTGAAGGAAAAGATAACATGCGAGGGGTTTGGGTATTAGACAAGGTGAAACAAACCAAACGTTTTATTGAAGCAGATGGTTTGTTTATTCAAATTGGTTTAACAGCCAATTCATCTTTAATTCAACCAATCACGAAAACCAATGAAAAAGGTGAGGTGTGGGTTGATGACCAGTTTATGACGACGATGCCTGGTTTATTCGCAGCGGGTGATGTAACCCAACACCCATTCAAACAAATTGTCATTGCCGTTGGAGATGGCGCAAAAGCCGCTCTGGCAATTCAACAATATTTAATCCATCATTCCTAAAGGAGGTATATATGGAAAAATTCTTTAATGACGATATTCGTAAGCAAATCACACAGATTTTAGGACAAATGGTCAGACCGATTACCATCAAATTATTTATCGATGAAAAGGGTTGCCAAACGTGTAACGAAACCAAGCAATTGTTAGGTGAGTTCAAGGAAACGAGCACCAAGATCAATCTTGAAATATTAGATAAAAATCAAAATCCAAAAGAAGCAGAAAAATATGGTATCACCTTAGTTCCTAGCTTTGTGATGCTAAACGATTTGGGCGAATACAAAGGTGTTAAGTTTAATGGTATTCCTGCTGGTCACGAAATTAACTCCTTCATCAGCGCCTTAATCGAAATGTCAGGTCATCCGCTTAAAGTCCCTCAAGTGGCATTAGATCGTATTGCCAAGATTAACAAACCTGTTAATATCAAAGTCTTTGTAACGCTGAGTTGCCCACATTGCCCAGGGGCTGTGCAAAACGCTCACCGTTTAGCGATGCTGAACCCAAACATTAAAGCGGAAATGATTGAAGCGAATACCTTCCCAGGCATTTCACAACAATATAATGTTTCTGGAGTTCCCAAAATTATCATCAACGAAAAATATGAACTGCTTGGTAATCAACCCTTAGAAGCGTTCCTGAATGAAATTGAAAAATCATTAAGAGCCTAAAAACTTAATCCAACATAAAAAGCGTCCTGACGGGCGCTTTTTTATTTCAACTGTTACTTTAAACCTGTGACTTTAATCCCGCGATACGTACTCATACCACCCATTACATTCGTGACTTGATAGCCTTGCTTGCCGAGGTAATCACACACTGCTTGGGATCGAGATCCCGAATGGCAAACAATATAGTAAGGTTTATTTTTGGATAGCTTTGGAAGGTGCTCCATAAATTCAGAAACTGGACATAACATCGCGCCGGAGATGTGGCCCATCGTATACTCATCCACTTCTCGAACATCAATAATAAGAAGTGGTTTTTGCTTCATCATCTGCTCTAACTCCGGCATTAAAATCGTTTTATACATATGAGTTATGTTGTTGAAGAATACTAATGGATTAATTGGTTTTTGCTAATACAACAGAGGTATTTGCGCCAAGATTCATCGATGCACTCGATGTTAACGAACCAGAAGAGACATAGACAACCGTATAGTCGGATCCATTAAATGTTACACCAGCATTGTTACCATTATGGATAATGACGTATTCATCATACATATCGGTTGAGCTTAAATGTGATGTGATTCGGTATGCGGCAGTAGCGTTACCAAACGTTAAACCACCAAATTCGGTTAAATCGGTTTGTTGTAAACCAATTTCTTGATTGCTCGATAATCTCATGGATTCAGTCGATTTTCTTAAGGCAATCATGTCTTGGTACTTGGTAAAATAATCAAAATGCGTGGCTTTATTTGCCCATTTAATCGCGTTAACTGAATCAGGAGCGTTATAAGAGTTATGGTTATAACTGCCATCTGCATTAATCTTTTGTCTCATCAATTCATCCCCAGCGTGGAAGAAAGGAATACCTTGAGAAAAGATCATCATCGAGGAAGCTTGTGTATTCACTTTTGGTGCGTTTGCAGCACTGACACCAGAAAGTAGGAGTTTGTCATATAACGTGTGATTGTCATGTGCAGAGATATAATTCACAACACGTTTTGGATCGGTGTTGGTGTTCAATTGTCCTTTAAAGGCTCGTCTTAATGAAGACAAATTACTTGAGTTTGGTGATGATGTTTGTACCCATCCTTTGGAAGCTCCATCAAAGACACCCCCACGAATGGCGTCACGCATTAAATCAGAGAAGGCACCAATATTCGCCATATTGCTGGATGCTAAATTCGATTGGTTGGCCATTGGAACGTTAGAGTATGGTCTTGTACCAGACATCGTCCAAGCTTCACCATAAATTAAAGTGTCTGGATCAATTTGAACAACGCGGTCACGAACAGCTTTCATCGTTGCCGTGTCATGTAATCCCATTAAGTCAAATCGGAAACCACCTAACTTATATTCTTCAGCCCAGAACGCGGTTGAGTCTACAATAAACTTTGAAAACATAAAGCGTTCTGAGGCAGTGTCGTTACCAACACCAGAACCATTGGATAATGAACCATCTAAGTTATAACGGAAGAAATATCCAGGAACTAATCGTTGGAAATTACTGCCATTCGCGTCGCCTAAGTGGTTATAAACCACGTCAAGGACAATCTTAATACCCTCATTGTCATAAGCTTTCACCATATCTTTTACTTCACGAATTCTCACCAATCCATCGTGCGGATTGGAAGAATATTGACCTTCAGGAACGTTATAGTTTAATGGATTATATCCCCAGTTAAATTCATCAGATAATTCGTTGTTGTGATGATCATACATAGGAAGAATATGAACAGCATTCACACCTAATTCTTTGATGTGATCAAATCCAGTACTGACGGTACGACCTGAACCTGTAAATGTGGTTCCAGTTTCATGCATCGCAGCATATTTGCCGCGATTGGCAGCTGTACCATTCCACGAACTATCCATCGATAAATCACGAACGTGTAGTTCATAAATAATCGCATCGGTATTGGAATTATAGGTGTCTACATCATTAACGGATTCCCAACCAGTTGGATTGGTTCGATCAAAATCAACAATCATGCCACGACGACCATTCACACCTGCACCTTTTGCATAAGGGTCAACCACTTCATGAATACCACTCGCGTTGTTAACGACATAGGTATAGTATTTACCATGCAGGTCTCCAATAATCGTTGTTTCCCACACACCTCTATCGCCCCGTGTCATAGTGGATTGGGTATATTCATCATCACCTAATTGTGCAGAAATGGAAACGGGTGTGCCGTTTTGATAGATTCTCAACTTCATATCAGATGATGTTGGAGCCCAGACTTTGAAAGTTGTAGATTGTTGCGAATAAATCGGTCCTAATTCACCTGTGTAATTAAATTGTTCACTAAACGTTGATGAAGAGAATAAGTTGTTCACAAGCACTGGAACTGTTCTAGGTTTAGGATCATTTTCTGAGAAATAAACCTTTGCAGTGTATTGCGCGGTGAAATCAACTGGACTGATTTCGGTAGCAATATTGACGTAAACATCGACTGCATTATTAATCGTTAATGCGTTAACGGTTTTCTTTAATACATCATTTTGATAGATTTCAATTCTGTTTGCAGCAGCCGTTGTACTCACCAATATAATGGATGAGTTTTGGAACATCGCAGAACGAACACCGTTGTACACGGTTCCTGTTGTATCGACAAACACAGCAGGATTCATCGATCTTAAAAATACGTGATAATCGCCATTTTCATTAGCAGTCCATTCGCTTAAATTGACAAATCGATCTGAACCTGTGTCCTTAGAATTCCAATCTTCATTCGGTAAACTTTTACGAACAATAAAGCCGATGACGTCTGAACCCGCCCATCGAGAGAGTGGTTCTCTTAAATACTTCCCATAGGTGGTTTCGCCATCAAATTGATAACCCCCACCTTCATAACCTAATGCCCAAATCCACATATTCCAATTGTCATATGCGGCGTCGGGGCGATTATAGTGAAAAATAATGGTAGGTTCGCTTTCTGCAGGTAAATCTAAAGGATCTAAAATCGTGTTACCTGAAGACGAACTCGATGTGGTTCCTCCACAAGCGGCAATCACAAACATGAGCGAAACCATCAAAGTGGTTGTTTTTTTCATAAAAATCTCCTTAACATATTTCATATTATCACGAAGGTTATTGATTCATAAATCAGTTTTTAGCAACAATTGTTAATTTGTAAATTTTTTACGATTTCTTCTTTACAAATAAATGTAAGCGCTTTAATATGATAGATAGGAATAGAAAAGGAGGATTTTTTGATGAACAAAAATCATCTATTACCTGCATTGTTATTTGTTTTAGCCGCATGTGGTGGGACAACTTCGTCCACACCAGCATCCTCAATCGCTTTAGACACAAATGAGTATCGATTTATTGGTGGACAAGCCAATATCGGTAGCTGGCAACCAGGAGACGCTCCTGTCATGACCCGTGCTACTGGCAC
>JBBAWZ010000013.1:0-1600 GCA_040396875.1 Bacilli bacterium | reverse complement strand
GGCACCATCAACGGATGGAATGCTGCTGATCAATCCTTTAAACTCGCTAACTTAGATGATGCTAACGAATCCTACTCCTTAACCGTTAACTTATATGCAAACGAAGAATTCAAGTTTGTGAAGAACGGCGCATGGGGCGGCGATTTAGGTTTCGCAGCTTTAACGAACCCAAATCCATTAGACTTACTTGATCAAGGTGGCAACATCAAAGTTGTACGTGATGGTTCCTATACTGTCGCATTTGATGGTGAAACCGCTACTGTTGAACGCGCTGGTTCCTTAGCTCGTCCAGAAGGTGGTTTACACCTTGTTGGTACAGTTACAAATCCAGAATGGACTCCAAGTGATGTTTCCTTAGCTTTAGCTGACACTGCTGGCGATGCCAAATACTACGGCGTATTCACCTTAGGTTTAAATAAAGAATTTAAATTAAAGAGTGGTACTGCATGGGATGTTGGTTTTGATGCTGGTTTTGATAAAGTTGCTTCATTCCCAACTGGCGCATTCGAAAATGCCGGTGGTAATATCAAAGTTTTAGTTGGTACAGAACAAGTCCCACACGCTTTCTTAATCGAAGCTCGTATTGTTGGTGGTTCAGTGAGAGTCGTCATTACTCCAGCATGGAGTAACTATGGTTTCCCAACTATGTCTTATCAATCAGGAACCGGAACAAGCATTAGTTATTTGAATACTACTGAACAATTCTGGAACGCAAATGCTCAAATGAGAATTTATGGTGGTTTTGATGGATCTAAAACCTCAGTAGTCTATGACTTTACTGGTGTTGAAGGCCACGAATATATGTTCAAAGTTGAACAACAAGGTCAACCAAATGCTGTTGAAGGTAGAGTTGTTGCTACTGGCGAAAGACAATCCTTCACACTCGACATCTCAGGTAAAACTGTTGAACAACGCGCATTATTTAACCTCCTTGTCTTCTTCCACACACTTCCAACCAATCCAGTTGAAGGTACAATCGTTGTCCACGGCTGGTCTTACGGCGCTTAATTCTAAAATAATTCAATAAAGAGGTATTTTTAATGAACAAAAAGCTGAAAATTTCAGTGCTTGGTTTACCTCTTCTCCTTGTTGCCTGCGGCGGCACACCTAGTGAAGGCCCAGTCAAACTAAAGATCTGGGGTCCTAACCAAGAACAAAACTTCCTTCAAGCTAAAGCTCAAGAATTCATTACAGCGAATCCGGATGTAAATGTTGAATTCGAATTTGCTGCAGTGGGCGAACCAGAACTCAAGAGTGTTCTCACCCTTGATATCGCTGGTGGTGCAGACGTATTTGCCTTCCCAGACGATCAATTACAAGACCTAGTTACGGCGGGGGCTTTGTCCCCCGTCCAACAATATCGGACTGATGTTTTAGCCCGAAATATTGAATGGTCGGTTGATCTCGCTAAGATTGGCGATACACTCTATGCTTATCCTAATACTGCTGATAACGGCGTCTTCATGTACTATGACAAACGCTATATTAGTGCAGAAGAAATGACGTCTTTAGATTCAATCTTAGCGAAAGCTGAAGAATTGGATTCGAGTATCGTCATTGATCCAATGGGTGGATGGGCAATGTCGATGTGGTTTGCAAC
>JBBAWZ010000012.1:13141-19901 GCA_040396875.1 Bacilli bacterium | reverse complement strand
CCTTGGGTTTTGGTCTTCGCATCTAAGGGCACATGAAGAGGGTACCCATGACTGGATGTTGACGTAATAGGCAAGGCGATGACCAACCCGTTGGTAAACCGGAAATAATCGTCGTTACTGATCACAAGCGCGGGCCGTTTCCCTTTTTGTTCATGCCCTAAAGCAGGATTAAAATCGACAAGCATGATACTGCCTTGGCGAATTACCATACTTCTTGCCCTTTCGCATCATCTTCATCCTCAAGCTTAGGACGATAAGACCCCTTATAACCTTTAAATAGGGCTTTCATCGAGTCATAGTCAACGGGTTGAAGTGGCACGAGCACAATGTGTTGTTCAACCACTTTGATGGTTAATCGATCCGCAACTTTTAAGCCAAAGATTTTTAAAATGTGGGATGGGAGAATAATCGCTTTACTATTCCCAAGGCGTTTAATCGTGGTTTCCATACATCCTCCGTTATAACTTTCGTTATAACAATATGATAGCACAAAAACAGCGATTGAACATCCATCATGTAGCGATAGATTTATACCCGTTGATAACGAGACTTGATGAAGGCAAAGATGGAAAATAAACCCACTAAACCTAAAGAAATGAGGATCAAGGTATTGATGGGAAAAGGTGAAGGATTGGGATTGATTAAACCAGTGGCACCAGGCACTCTTGCTGCTAAGTAGTTATAACGACCTACGGCTTCTCGGAAGGTTGAGGTATCAAGTCTTCCTCTTTCGTTAATCCCTTGAAAACTGGTATTGGGTTCTTCAAATAGTAAGGCCTGACTGCGATAATCCATGAAGTTATATTCCGTTTCTAACGCTCGGAAGGCTTCTTCAACTCGTCCTGCAGCATTCATGCCTGTGCCAAACATCACATAGTGCGCCCAGGCTTTTGCCTGAATTAACGGGGTCACATTCGGAACCCATAAGGCATGAGTTTGAATGACGGCTTCATTTGGATAAGCAAGCCATGAATCGCCTACAAAGGTTTCTTCAGGTTCAGTAACAGTGTTCAATCGTTGAAAGGCATGTGTATCGATGGGTGCGCTGATGTTTCTAGTTTGGATGGTGTCCGTGATATCTACTTTATCAATAAACAAGAACGTACTCGCCTCTCTTAAATAGATATGTCGGATTGGAAAAAGCGTCAGAATGGGATCTTCTAAATCGATTAAATCAATCGTGGCAATGCCATCGACAAGATTGATACTTCGTTCAGTCATGGCGTCTAACGTTGCCCCTACTTTAAATCCGTAATACGTATCGTTGATAACGAAACCATAATTATCCAAAGATATAGTTTGAAGGGTGGGGTTAAATAAACGAACAAAGGATTGGTTTTCATTGACTGCAAAGGAACTGATAAAAGGCTTTTGGCCAACAAGTGGATCTAGAATCGCACCTTCATTTGTGATGTTAATCGTAAAGGTATACTCAATATTTTCTTCAATTACCCCAATTTGAGTTTGACCTAAAATAAAGGGATCGATATTTTGAATGGCTTGATCTAATGCTGCATTTTCAAAAGGAGCAACATAAAGTGGAATGTCTGTTCCAAGTGCATAGTTGAAGGTGAATTCAGTTTGCAAAGGTGCTTGAACATTCGTAAGGACGACCAAGGGTAACCAAAGCAATTTCATAATCATAGTTTAAACGAATTAACTGATGATTTCATTTTTAAAACTTTATCTTGGGGAAAATAGCAACCTACTTTATAATAAACATATGAAAAAACTAACATATCTCATCTTTGCAACGCTCCTTTTGTCATGCACGCCTTCGAATACAGAAAGTTATGATAATAGTCTAATGCCATCTGAAGTGACCTCAGTGGTCGGGTTAGAAGATACTACGACGGTTGTTGGCCATTATTTCAATCCTTTAAAAGGTGTCCAAGTTTTAACGGACACGGGTGAGGATTACGCCAATCGCCTACAAATTACAGGTTCCGTGGATTACTCTCAACCAGGCACGTATCCACTGACCTACCGCATTAATCGATTACCCTTACAATTTCAACATATTCGGAATATAACCGTTGCAGCGGGCACTTACGTCGCGCCAACGAATCCTAAGACTTATATCACCACTCCCTTTGCAAGTTTAGGAGAAGGTTCTTATCGTACTGGTAGCGCAAGTGACATTTCCCATCCAGTTCAACCCAACTTTATCGAAGCGGATTTATTAGATCGACCCGTTCCCACCAACCAATGGTGGACATCGCTTGCCATGTCAAACTATGGCAATAGCAATGGTATCTACAACAATCCCCTTCGTTCTTCTTTTTCTAATGATGGTGTGGAAGTGACTCAATCTGGAGAAGGCTTTACCCAATTTTGGAATCCAGAAGGCAATCAGACGATTGCTCAATTCTCACTTGCCTTAAAAGACTTCATGATCAAACCATCTAGTTTAAGTGGCAGTTATCAAACCAAGGTGATTGATTATTCCGATAACACAATAAAAGTGGCCATGCGCAATAGCGGTAGTCCTCTCGATCACATGGTCGTCACCTATAACCAAGGTTCACCTTATATCTTTGCAGAAATGGGTAACCGAAATCCGATCACCATTACCGCAGGCACCGATGGTGTCTCCAACTATGAGTACTTCACCTTAGATGGTAACTTACTCAACGAACGCACCTATCAAGGTGATGGTTTAATTATTAAATTCCAACAACGACATGTGGGATATCAAACCAATCCTCCCGCTTCTGTTGGTCAACCAACTTATGCGGATCGATACTTTTTACTTAATCTTCCCCAAAACTCAAACATCACAATAAGTAATACCGGTCATCCCTTTGGTCTTTATCATAAGCTCACCATTTTATTAGGAGATGGTAATTTATTGTCTTTGGGGTCCATTGAAAACGTTCAAGAAGCAACGTTCTATCATCAATATGCATACAACATACCTTTAAGAGGTCATGGATTTTACAGTGTGAATCGCTACAGTAATTTAGTTGAAAACGAGATGTACGTTCAGACCATGAGAACGCGTTTGGATTTAAATGATGAAGCCTTGCTCGCCTTACTCCCCCATCAACATAAAATTATTTTCGGACAAGACTTTATTTCTGAATATTCAACCCGGACGGTTCGGGGTTTATTGAAGATGTTACCCAAAAATAGTTTTACGTACTTCTTACCTTTTTATGGTGTGGTACCAAGTTACACCCTGCCCTCGAGCGATTCCTTTTCAGAAGCAACCATGGCCAATTATTTAAACAATCTTGATCAACAAACTGATCCTTTGAATCCAGATAACTTTTATAACTCCCCAACACCTTATTGGAATTCAAAGGCCACTTATCCGCTATCGCAAGGTTTATTAATTGCCGAACAATTAGGTAACGAAGCCTTACAAGGAACCTTCTTAGATAAACTTAAACAACATTTAGTGGACTGGTTTACGTTTACCTCCACCGAAGATGAACGATACCTTTATTACAATGACCGATGGGGTACAACGTATTATTCCGATAATGCATTTAACACGGCAAGTGAAATTTCAGACCATAGCTTTACCCATGGATATTTGATTTTTGCGTCCGCGATTGTAGGAAGAAAAGATCCTGCTTTTTATCAACAATATCGTGAAATGATTCTTCTTTTGATGAAAGATTATATGAATCATGATGCAAGCGATTTACGCTTTCCAGTGATGCGAAGTTTTGATCGATATGCAGGCCACTCTTGGGCCCATGGTTTTGGTAGTTTTGCCGAAGGCAATAACTTAGAGTCTACGGGTGAGGCCATTAACAGTTGGGTTGCAGCGTATCACATTGCTCAACTCGAAAACAATCGCGGGATGATGGATGCTGCCATCTATGGATACACCAATGAAATGTATGCTGCTCAACAATATTGGTTTGATTATGATCAAGATATTTGGTCACAAAAATACCGAGAATATGCTGGTGTTGCAGGCATGATTTGGGGTGGTAAGTATGATTATGCCACTTGGTTTGGTGCGAACCCAACCTTCATTTATGGGATTCAATGGATTCCGACTGGCGAATATTTATCGAGTTATATTTTAGGACAGGCCAAGAAAACAAGATTCACCGCCATCTATAACAAGTATTTAAATGCCAAACGTGGAGCGGTTGACCGTTGGTATGCCTATATGTGGCCCGTTCAAGCGTTAGTCAATCCTACCACTGCCTTAGGTTTATTTGATGATGCCAAAATTTTAGGTGATGAATATCCAGCAGAACTATCCATGGCCTATTACATGATTCAAGCCATGCAAAGTTATCAATATAAAGCTGATGATGCCTTTATGAGAATTCATGCCAAAGTCAGTAGCAGTATTTATTTGAATAATGATAACCAACTCGTCGCCTTAGTCTATAACAGTAGTGATGCAAGCGAATCCATTACCTTCGCCATCGCGGATGAAGGTGAAAAGCGTTTCACCGTGCCTGCGAATAGTTTTTCCTCCGTTACGTTAAATTAACGTTTTAAAAACGAAGAATAAACGTGTTTTTTTCCTGGGAATAATCGTAGGTTTATTTGTTCCATCACCGCGGCAACTTCACCAAAAGCAGTGGCAATATTTTTAGATTTACCATCATATGTTGAGGCATTGCCAACGGCAAAGACATTGGGTAAGTTCGTTTCCATTTTAGAATTCACGATGATGCCATCTTGTTTGGTTTCTAGACCCCACGTTTGATACGTACCAATCGCAGCTAAAAAACCATAGCAAACCACCATTTCATCTGCTTCAATAGTTAATCTCTTTTGGGTTTCGACTTCGGTAAGATTGATCTCTAATGCACTTCTTTTTTCAATCGTTAGAATTTCAAAAGGGGTTAAGATCTTACCCTTTAAGGTAAAGGCATCAATGGAATGTTGTAAGGCTCTAAATTCTTGGCGACGATGAATAATCGTTACTGATTTTGCAATCGGTAATAAGGTATTCGCCCAATCTAATGCCGAATCCCCACCACCTAACACGACCACGCGTTTATGTTCAAATCGTTTTAAGTCTTGGACACTGTAATGAACAAATGGTAAGACTTCATCTTTCACCGAATCTAATTTTCTTGGTGATAAGGAACCAGCGCCACTGGCAATCATCACAAACTTCGTTTGAAACGTTTTTCCCGTTTCACTGATAACCTCATATCCATCCTTGATGGACTTGAGTTGGGTGATTTTTTCACCAGAATGAATGGGGGCTTGCTTGGCAAATGGACGATATTGTTTCATCAGTTCTTCAATGAAATGATCCGCACGAATATTGGCAAATCCTGGGATATCGTAAATGGGTTTATCTGGATAAAAGGTTGTTAACAATCCACCTTGTAAAGGTAAGGAATCTACCACCATCGCCTTAACCCCTCTTAAGCCTGCTTGAAAAGCAGCATATATTCCTGAGGGTCCAGCACCAATAATGAGTAAGTCATGCATACGGATTTATTATAGTCATTTTCATCGACAAACTCATCAAAAAGAAAAGCATGCTAACCTAAGTTAACATGCTTGTAACATAATCAATCTGGTAATTATAAAAAGATGATGATGGCAACAATCACAAAGAAGAAGACAATCCAAACACTGCGAAAGATTTTTAACATATGGGTTTACTTTGCCTTTCTTTGTTTGTCTAAAATTCTTACACGTCGACCAGCATATCCATTAACGGTTTTATCCGACAAGTTTAAGCGTAATGCTTCATCCACTAACGTTAACGCATCCGTGAATCGTTTTTTCTTTTCAAGGATGATGGCTAAACGAGTATAGGAATAAACATACGTATTACTTGATTTGAAAACCGTGCGATGGAGTTGAATGTCTCGGGTTGCATAGTCTTCTGCTAAGGATAAATAGGCGACATCTTTTCTTCTGAAGTAAGAAGTTCGGGTCGCAATTTCATAAAGAATGGTTTGAATCTTTGGATTACCTTCGGCTAAACGAATCAATTCTTCCGTTAAGACAGAAATGAGTCCCGAGGAAATCAATTTACGGTACGTGTATAAATGATTGAAGACATATTTGAAGAAGGCTTGGTTGTCTCCTTTGGGAATATACACCAAGGTTTTGACCAAGTGTTGTTCATGATCTAACACATAATAACGATCAAATTCTTCTCTTAATACTGGCGTTAAACTTTCATAGAAATTGAGGTTGATATTTAATGTTTTTGAAAAGATTTCAACATTAGTGAAATCAACTTCCTCTTCTTTTTCTTGAGGTTCTGCAGCATCTGCTTTTTCTTCTTGAATGATTTCCTTCACGACTGGGGTTGGTTCAACCACCTTGGTGACGGGTTCAGGGGTAGGTTCAACCACTTTGATGACAGGAGCAGGTGTAGCCTGAGCAATGACCACTGGGTTTGGTTCTGATTTCTTTTCTACCTGAACGAACACTTTCTCAGGAATTGGTTTGCTAACGTGTTGAGGGCGAGGTAAGTAGACAAAGAAAAACAAACCACCAATCAACCAAAAGACAATCAAAATAATTTTAATGATGAGCATAATTAAGCCTCCTTCTTCTTTGACTTTAAGAAGGCCAATAAGATCACGATCGCTCCGCTAGCTAAATGGAAAGGCAAGATTGACCAATACGACATGGAAGGTGAAATCAAACGAAGGAGAGCTTCTTCATCTGCAATCAGGCGATTTAAGGTTGCTTCATCAATTAGAGCTTCTTGAGCTTCCGTTAACTCTTCATAAGCAGCCCGAGCTGCCACAATGGCAGCCTCATCTTCCAAGACTACATCTTCAGCATTGGGTAGTGCATCAAT
>JBBAWZ010000012.1:1262-13041 GCA_040396875.1 Bacilli bacterium | reverse complement strand
GCATCAATGAGTGCTTGAACGTCGGCAATTTCTTGGAATTTTATCGCTAACGTTGCTTCGGCTGAGGTTAATGCATTCACGTTAGTAATGAATGTTTTTTGTTCAGAGGTTAATGCATCATAGGCGTCTCGAACCGAGGTTATATTTAATGCATCATCGACATCGATATCAGATGGTAATTCTAAAATAAGTTCAATCACAGCATCAATTTCATCTTTTAGTAATTGTAAATCCGTTTCTGCATCGACGAGATTGAGAAAGTTATCTACATATTCTTTTTCTTCAGTTGATAATGCTTCATATGCCTCACGGGCTGCTTCAATGGCAGTTTCATCTTGAAGTCTGATGGGATCTTGGAAACCTTCAATCAAGGCAATAACCGCGTTGATGTTTGCTTTGATAATGGCAATTTGTGCTTCTGCGTCAATCAGTTTGGATGCATTGTTAATCAGAGCTTGTTGTTCTTCGTTTAATGCATCAAATAAATCACGGGATTCTAAAATGTCAGCATCATCTGCCAATTGAATTTCATTAGGTAACGCTGCGATCGAAGCAATCACGGCATTAACTTCATCCACCAATGTTTGATAGTCTGTTTCTCCACTTGTTAATAAAGCAGCATTTGTCACAAAGTTTTTTTGCTCTGCATTCAAATTATCAAAAGCTTCGCGAGCAGTGCCCAAGGCAGATTCATCCATAAGGCGGATCGGTTGATTCAATCCTGCAATCAAGGCAATCACGGCATCAACTTCCGATTGCAACGTCGCTAGTTCAGATTCTGCATTGGTCAAGATGGCAACGTTGGTGATTAAATTCTTTTGTTCTGCTGTGAGAGCGTTGTAACCTGCACGTATGTCGGCAATGTCAGTAGCCTCACCCATTAAGGTTGGTACGGATAATCCTTGAATATCGAGAATTATTTGATCAACTTCATTTTGGCGAGCGAGTAAAGCTGCTTCGGCGTCAATGAGTGCTTGAAGATTTTCTACTTCAGCTTTTTGCAGATTGGATAAGGCTTGATAGGCGTTTCTAGCGTCTTCAATCGCTTGACGTTGACTAATGGTAATCGGTGAAGTTAAGGCATCAATCATCGCTTCGACATCAGCAATTTCTTGAATTAAGGTTGCAAGGTTTGCTTCTGCAGAAGTTAAGATATTAACGTTTGTAATGATCGCTTGTTGCGTTGGAGTTAAGGCATCAAACTGATCACGAATGGATAGAACGAGATCTAAATCTGCAAGGGTTGTGGGTTGACTAATTTGATTGATTAAACCCATTAAGTCATCGGTTAATGCATTACTATATAAAACACCGTAGGTAGAAAATTTATCTGTACTAAAAGTTAATGTGTGTGATGCTGGATCATAATCAGTGGTTAAAAGTTCAGCGTCTGATTCGTGTACTCGTACGACTTGATAGGTTGCAAATTGGCGATAAAGCGTTGGAATATTGACGGTGATGTCAATTGCCTCTTCAATTTCTGGTAACGTTTCTTCAGTCAGGACACCATTATTTTGGTACGTAACTTTAATGGATAAATCTAAGACAAACATATTGGCCAAAGAATATCGACTTTGTGTTGTTAATAAGGTTTCAATATCATCGATGTCTGGTTGTGGGACTTCCACGATTGGTAGTAATTCAACCACCAATTGCATCGCCACATCACGATTAGGATAAAGTGTGGAGACATTAATGTTATCCAATCCAACAATATCGACGATGAGTTCGCTATCGGTAGCTTGATTGTCAACTGCAAAAACGGCAACGATTCGTTGAGCAGTGGTGATGATTAATGTTGCTAAATTCAAAATGGTGGAGGTTCCTTCAAATGCCCAACCAGTAAACGTAAATCCTAAGCGAATAGGAGTGGCAGGAATGGCTTGAAGTCCTGTTCCTGATTTCACCACTTCGGTATAAATTTGATTGAAGACAACATAATAGACAACATATCGTGGTGTCTTTAAATCTAAAATTACGGCTTCGGCAAGTAACAACGTGTTGGCATTGGTGACTTTCGCTTGTTCATCTTGGCTTAGTCCATCAAAGGCAAGCCGAGCTGCTGTGACACCTGCATCATCTGCCAACGTGATTGGACTACTTAATGCTTGAATCAATTGAATCACGGTTTGAATGCGATTTAAAATTGTTGCTAATGCTGCTTCGGCATCGAGAAGTTTTTGCTCATTCACGACTAAATCTTCTTGCGCATCATTTAAAGCATTGAAATCAGTTCTTGCTTGCTCAATCGCCAATTGGTTAGCAATGGTGATCGTGACAGGCAAAGCATCAATGTTGGCTTCAACTGCATCGACTTCTCCAAGTAATGAGGCAATCAAGGCTTCAGCAGTTTGGAGTTTTGGATAATTGGTAACAAATCCTTGTTGAGTTGACGTTAATCCGTTATAAGCTTGACGAGCTAAGGTGACGTCTGCTTGATCGCCAAGGGTAACAGGTTCCGGTAAAGCGGCAATGGTGTCCGTGACCGCTTTAGCAGCTTGCAAATCTAAGTATCGATTTTCTGCTGCGATTAGGATATTAATGTTATCCACTTCAGCTTGATTGGCAGTCGATAAAGCATTGTAGGCTGCGCGAGCTGCAGTTAGATCATCTCCTGCCGCTAATGTCATGGGATTAGGTAAGGCGGCAATCAAAGCTTCTACATTTTGAATTTGCTTTAATCGAGCTAGTTCAATTTCAGCATTTAAATACACCGCTTCGTTGGTGATCAACGCTTGTTGGTCTAAGGTTAATGCGTTGTATTGACTACGAATCGACAGGATGGCATTTTCATTCGCTAAGGTAATGGGGACTGGTAATGCAGCAATGGCAGCGATAATGGTTTGCACAGCCTTTAAATTAGCAAGAGTCGTTTCTGCCGCAATTAAAACATTTGCATTCGTGACTTGGGCTTGCTCACTTAAAGTTAATGCATTAAAGGAAGCTCTAGCTGCAACGATACTTGCTTCGTCACTTAGGGTTATCGGTGATGGTAAGGCATTGATTAAATCGATGACTTCAATGATTTCAGCAAATCCAGCAATCACTGCTTCATCCGCTAATAAGTCAGCATAATTGGTGACCGTTGATTGTTGAGCAGTAGTTAAATTATTGTACGCGGTTCGCGCAGCAGCAACTGCGGCTGCATCATTTTGGGTGATTGGATTAGGTAGATTATTGATCAGGGCAATTACATCATTAACATTGTCAAATAAATTAAATCGATAAACGGTAGAAGCAAGTGTCCCAGCATTATAAACACCCCATTCAGATGGTTTAAATGATGTTGCAGAGGTACCAGTCGTTGTTCCTCTAGTATAGGTTAATGATGAAACTTGTGGATTAATCACATCCGGTCTTCTCACCAGAGTTGATAAATAATTGGTTGCGCCTAATTTTGTTGGAGAGAGTGTGTAATTAGGATCGATAAATCCATACCTCAAGTTAGAACCATATTCTGTCCATCCGGTTCCAGAAACTGGATTAAAGCCCACCATGCCGAACACATCAATGATCGTTCCATTACTTGAATTCTTCCTTAAGGCATAAGCATCATTTGCCCCTTGAGCATTTTGGAAACCAGTACCATTTGGAAGGAGTAATTTTAAAGGAAATGCAGCAACATAGGCTCGTTCTTCTGTTGTATAGGGTGCAGTGGAACTATCTTTTGCGAGTAAGAATGCTTGACCATTCGGTAAGTTGATATTAGGAAGTTGGTGTGTGGCCGTAGGTGTTCCACTCCCATTATGAAATGCACTGACATAATAAGTATTTAAATTTACAGTTGCACCGGTTCCATTGAATAGTTCCAACATATTGTCTGAAGAAGCATTATGCGAAACACTACGAATGAAAAGATCGCTTGAGAATGCCTCCGCTTTTATAGGATGCTTTGACTCCATAAAAGACGATGAAATTACTAAAAGTAAAAAGATTATGTTTCTTATTTTTGGATTTAAATTAATCATGCTTAATCCCCTCAATATTTGTCATTTTAACAAGATAAAAAATGAATGTAATTAGGTATTATTTTAGAATGGTTAATATCTACTAATGATGCAATAAAGTTGTGCTTATTTTCTGAATTAATTTTAAAATAAAATAAAAAAAGGCAACATGCCTTTTTATATACATTGGTTGCGGGGGAAGGATTTGAACCTTCGACCTCCGGGTTATGAGCCCGACGAGCTACCAGGCTGCTCTACCCCGCGATATGGGCGCAATAGCGCTTGATTAGATTAACAAATTTTATGCACGATTACAAGGAACTTTGCTTGAAGTACTTTGAAAAATTCAATTTGGAGCAAGCGACGGGAATCGAACCCGCGGCACGACCTTGGGAAGGTCGGGTATTGCCATTATACGACGCTTGCAACATTCATTATTTTACTCATTCTAAGGTTAAAAACCAATCGTTTTCAATTAGGGAAAAAGTATGAATTATGATAAGATGTTATCGTTAAAAAAGGAGCAATTATGCACAAATCAACATCACTCATTCTTTCGTCTCTAGCACTTGCAACTGGTATTGCAGCGTTAACAATTAGTTTAGTTGTACCTGGACCATCTGATAACAATGGAAATACCGGTCCAATTGGCCCTTCAGGTGAAGATGGCCAAACGCCATATATTGGTGAAAATGGTAACTGGTGGATTGATGATGAAGACACTGGTGTTTCCGCATCTGCAACGGGTCAAGCCCAAGAATTTTTCCCACAAGTCAATGTTGGGCTTACCCCATTAGAAGAAGACCTCATTGAAGAAACATGGATTGATGAACTTACAACCTTATCACTTCAACAAGCTTACGCCAATAATCTCATCACCAATGAAGGTTATATTGGCATCAGTACACCAGCAGAACTCATGGCCATCAGTAATGCCGCTGGCAAATATGTTTTATTAAATTCGATTGATTTTTCGAATGTGGTAGCACCTGCATGGTCTCCGATTAACTTTTTTGATGGTTTAAATAAAATTCCCTTTTCAGGGATATTAGATGGAGCAGGTTTTAGAATTGATGCCTTGTTATATACCACGATTGATAATGATCAATACTATGATTATTACGGCATGTTTGATGAATTAGATGGTGCCGCGATTCGTAACCTTACGATTGCTGGTTTTAATTTTTTTAAAGATATAATCAGTTACATGGGTTTACTTGCAGGAAGAGCAAGTCATTCAACCTTTGAAAATATTGATTTCATCAACAATCGGCTAAGCGCAAATGGAGATTATATTGGTGGGATTGCTGGCGTTTTAAATCATTCCACAGTGTCTTTTATTGACATTAATTATCTCAGTATTTCTGGACATTCTTATCTAGGTGGACTAGCAGGTGAAACGAATTTATCTGTATTTTCGAGTGTTCTCACGAGTGATGTTTCCATCGATGGCCGATATGGATTTCATGGTGGTATAGCGGGTTATTCATCACAAAGTGTTTATGTAAAGATATTAAGTGAACTCTCTATCTTGCTTGGAGGCAATGTCTTAGCAACACAAAGAGGTAGTATTGGCGGACTCATTGGAAGTTCAAATGGTGATCGCCTTGTGATGATTGAAACTCAAGGATTAATGGAATTCACCACCCTTGATCCAGTTTCTTATTCCATTCAAAGAGTAGGTGGAACAGTTGGTTTTGCCTCAAATACAGTGTTTTATCAAGTGGTAAACAGAATTGATATCGCGATTTTGTTTCAATTTCCAATCCAAAACTTAAGTATTGTTTCAATCGGTGGGATAGCTGGGGCAACTGAATTTGCCGCGCTTTATCAAGTTCTGAATGAAGGCAATGTCAGATTAATTTATGATCGAAATACGTTGGATGGATCAATTTACTTATATGGTGGAGACTATCCAATCGAATATTTAGGCGGCATCATTGGATATGTGTATGCTTCAAGTTATCTTTATCAAGTTGTGAATACAGGTGAAATTGAAGGGGTTGTGGATGTGGGCGGCATTGTTGGTTCTACAGGTATTCCACTTTGGTATTTCCAACAATTTATTTATATGAATGAAATTGCAAGTTTAGGAACTGTAAGTGGCGTATTGAATGTAGGCGGTATTATGGGTTTAAATGATGTTCGCACAAATTTAATTGCCAGAAACCTCATGAATTATAATCAAGTTTATGGTGAACAACGTGTAGGTGGATTATTTGGCGTCTTAGCACCGACAATGTCTGTTAAAGTAACCATTAAAAATGCTTATAACTATGGTGATGTGATCGTCAAAAATTATGATGGTGGTGGGTTAATTGGTGCAACCTGGCCAATTGATTTTGATTTTAATTTCCCTCTTTTGGGTGAAGTTCATCTTTATCACTCCTTTAATATGGGTGAGATCATTGCATTAGAAATTGGAAAAACTGGTGCCGGTTCCTATAACAATTTGGCAATCGGAGCCATTGTGGGAAATCGGGTCATCTTAACCTTGATGTACGGTGTTAGTTACCTTTTACAAGAATCAGAAATTGAAATGTATAGTTTTGATTTTGACAACAATATTTATGTCGCCTCAGGAGACTTTATCGATGTGACGTTACCAGGTGTTGGGGTAGGCAATCAAGTTGATGTGGCATTTAACCTTTATCGAGAAGACTATACTGATCCAAATTCATTCCTTTATGGAAACGTTTGGGACTTTCAAAACGTTTGGATGTTTGTCGATAACAATGGAATTGAAACCATTCCAGTCCTTCGTTTTATCAGTAATTTGAATGCATAATCCTCTATAAAATTGATCAAAGCATTGATATGATGGTGATATGAAAAAACAATATCTAAGGTCTTTCATTTTAATCACAACTTTATTATCTGCATGTGATATTCCGTTTCCTTCGACTTCCGAGTCATTATCAAGCGTCCTGAGCATCGAAAATTCAAGTTTAGAGAGTTCTCAAATCACGTCCTTGGATTCGAGTTTGGATGACACAAGCGTAACCGCTTCTTCCAATTCAAATCCTTCCATTTCATCTTCCGATTCGAGTTCAAGTAGTGTGGTTTCAAGTGAAATCGCTTCTAGTCAATCTTCCATCAGCTCCTCTTCTTCTAGTTTGACCACTTCCGTTGTAAACTCAAGTTCACCGGTTTCATTGATCACCATTCCTTCAAACGCGCCAAATTACTATCAAAATATATCACCCTCTTTATCTGGCGAAGCACTTAAAAACGCCTTGGATATTCTAATATCCTCTAATATTGATGTTGATTATAATTGGTACCGTTATGAATCTGCAGATGAATCCTTAACGGAAACCAATAAAGTCATCACCATCTATCCTCGCCGTAACTATCTCAAGACTTCTCATGTCAGTGGCAACACCGCAGCGACATGGAATCGTGAACATACGTATCCCCAATCCAAGATTAGTGGGGCAGCTCTTGATGACAATCACCATATTTTCGCCGATGATTGGAAAACCAATAGCACCCGCGGTAACTATCGTTTTGGAATCATCGCAACAAAGAATTCAACGACCCAAGTCAAAGACTCTAGTAATCTGGTGACTGATAATTATGTTGCTGGTGGTTTCTTTGAACCAAACGATGCTGCGAAAGGTGAAGTTGCTAGGGCAACACTTTACATGAATACCCTTTATGGATATACATTAGATGGTAATTTTCAATCCAATGAATTAGCCGTTCTCTGGGCGTTACAATACCCACCGACCAATCGGGACATGCAACGCAATAACCGCGTCTATACAAACCAAGGTAACCGTAATCCTTATGTTGATGAACGTAATTATATCTGTCTCGTTTATGGGATGACGTCTTTCAATACGCGACAAGCGTGTGGACTAGCTTAACGTAAATCTGATTTGGCAAAATTTTTGCCACCGACATATAACAATAAACCAATTAAGGTGAGGTTACTGCCAAGGGTTTTCCAAATATAACCTTGTGTATCCGTACTAAAGAAATTAATTCGGGACGGTACAAAGAAGTTGAAGAGACTACCTATATTCGCTAAGCGTTGTAATTGATAAAAATAAACCCATTCAAAAGCAGCATTAATATTAGCTTGGGCTTTTTCAAATGCAGCAAGGTCTGTGAATTGATCAATATCGAGTAAGACGGTCGCTTCGATAATCGTCTTGATAATCGTGGTTAAGGTCGGACCGAGCACAAAGATTAATAAGGTAAAGATAATTGCCGCGGCCGTCGTTTTAGATTTTAATGCTAACCAGGTTGTAAGTAAAACCCCAGTGATCATTAATAAATAACCAAAACTCATATGAATCATAAAGTTAGCAAACGTGCCACCATCATCCACGGTAATCGGAAACATGATAAGCCACGAAAATGCGCTTGGTAAAGCGTGAAACAAGATTAAACCAATGATGGTAATGATGACAGACATCATCATCTGAACAATGTAAATTTCAAATTTGGAATAGCCGGCAATAATTTTATTACGAATCGTCCCTTGGGTTATATCTGTAGCGATAAATAAACTGGTGACAACACCAATCAATAAAATTTGTATTTGTCCTAATTGAAAGCTGGATTCAAGAATGCTTCTAGCGGTTAGAAAAAAATTGAATTCACCAGGGTTGATTTCCACTTTGGTAATCCACGCGACGAGAACATTTAGACCACCTAATACAAAAATAATCACAGCGATGACAATTGCAGAGGTTTGTCTTCTTAAACGAGCAAATTCAATGGCAAATAATCGTTTCATGGTTATTTACCTCCGATCATTTTCATAAAGAAGGCTTCTAAATCATCGCTCTCTTTATTCATATGAACCAACTCAATATTTTGTTTGAGCAATTCATTCAAATAAGGTTGAATCGGTTGTTGACCATAGATTTTAAGTTGTTGACCACTTAACTCAAAATCCTTAAAACCTTGTTTGATTAAAGGTTCAAGGTTAAATGAGTTAGAAGCTAATGAAAGAACGGTCGCTTGTCTCGATTCCTTTTGTAATTCCGCAGCAGTAATTTCCCTTAATAACTTGCCATGATCAATAAATCCGTAACGCGTGGCAAGTTTAGAAAGTTCGGTTAACATATGCGAACTAATCAGCATGGTCAGACCTTCTTCTTGATTTAATTTCAAAAGAAGGTTTCGTAAATCCCGAATCCCTTCAGGGTCTAATCCATTATTCGGTTCATCTAAAATGAGAAAGGTAGGATTGGAGATTAAGGCCATCGCAATACCTAATCGTTGACGCATCCCTAAGGAGAAATTCTTGGCTTTCTTCTTCTTTTCAATCAGTAACTTTTCTAAATCAACTTTCTTTAAAACGTTTTGAATCACCAGGTTATGGTTTTCTTTGATACCTAATAAAATACATTGAAGTTTTAAATTTTCATATGCGGATAAATTTAAGTGTAATGCTGGGGATTCAACGACTGCAGCCATTTTCTTTCTGGCTCTAACAACTTTCATTGGTTCGGTTTCACCGAATAAGGCAAACGATCCTTTAGTAGGCTCTGCAATACCTGCAATCACACGAATCAAGGTCGTTTTCCCGGCCCCGTTCTTACCAATAAAGCCATAAATATCACCTTGTTGAATGGTGAGATTCACGCCATCTAACGCGCGAGTTTTCCGATAGACTTTCGTCAAATCCATGGTTTTTAATATTTCCATATGTATTCCTTAAAGTAAGTATAAAGCTCCATAAATAAAAAAACACCCTTGATAGGTGTTTTATTTTAGATTTGGTAGCTGCGGAGGGATTCGAACCCCCGACCTACCGGGTATGAACCGGACGCTCTAGCCAACTGAGCTACGCAGCCATGTCTTGGTGGAGCCAAGGGGGATCGAACCCCTGACCTCCTGGTTGCAAACCAGGCGCTCTCCCAGCTGAGCTATGGCCCCATATGCACCAAGCGTGCGACATAATCTTATTATTTTTTCACTTAATTTACAAGCAATTTAAGCGAATGGCGCGCCGGGTAAGACTCGAACTCACAACCCCTAGGTTCGAAGCCTAGTACTCTATCCAGTTGAGCTACCGGCGCACTATTGGATATTATAAATCAAATAAGTGGCAATTAGCGAAAGCGTTTTAAAAATTCAATCGTGCGTTTTTGTTGAGGATGATCAAAGATTTGTTCTGGGGTACCATCTTCGATGATTTGACCTTGATCAATAAAAATAACCCGGTCTGCGACTTCTTTTGCAAATGACATTTCGTGGGTTACTACAATCATGGTCATCCCTTCGTTCGCTAAATCTTTCATGACGGTTAACACTTCACCGACAAGTTCAGGATCAAGCGCTGAAGTGGGTTCATCAAATAATAAAATGTTCGGTTTCATCGTTAAAGCACGCGCGATTGCAACGCGTTGTTTTTGTCCGCCAGATAAGGATAACGGAGAGGCATGAACAAAGTCCATCATCCCTACTTTCTTTAAATATTCACGAGCAAGGGTCGCCACCTCCGCTCGAGGGCGTTTCAATACGGTCGTTGGACCAATCACACAATTCTCTAAAACATCCATATGGGGGAATAAATTAAAGGATTGAAATACCATGGTCACTTCCGCGCGCAGGGTTTGTAGGTTTGCTCCGCGGACATTGAATGGTTTGCCTTGATAGATCATCTGCCCAGATGTCGGATATTCTAATAAATTTAACATTCTTAATAAGGTCGATTTACCACTACCAGAAGGACCAATAATACACGTGACTTGTCCAGGCTGAAAACCAACCGTTAAGTCTTGAATGACCTTCACATTACCAAAAAATTTGGTAACGTTTTCTAACTTAATGATGTCCTGGGCCATCGCTTACATCCACGACTTCCAAGGTGGTTTGTGAGGTGGGAAATGACACCCGATTGACCACATGAAGTTTCCTTTCAATCCATTTTAACAATGCACTAAATGATATCGTCATGATCAGATATAAGATCGAAACAATAAAGTAAACTTCAAACTGACGGTAATACGTCGTGGTTAAAAATCTTGAAGAATAAAATAAATCACTGACGGCGATGACCGATAACACAGCCGTATCTTTAATATTAACGATAATTTCATTTCCAAATGCCGGTAGTGAATTCTTAATCGCTTGAGGAAAGACAATACGCATCATCATTTGACCATAGGTCATCCCGAGAGATAAACCAGCTTCTGTTTGTCCCTTCTCAATCGCCTGAACACTTCCTCTTAGTATTTCAGCGATATAGGCAGTGGTATTTAAACCTACCACCGTAATCCCTGCAATAAAGGCTGGCCAATATCCAGCAAAGTAAATCACGCCATAATAAATGACGGTGGCTTGTACGATCATCGGTGTGCCACGAAAGACTTGAATATAGACCTTTGAAAAACTATTACCAATGTTACGAAAAAACCGATAGACTTTTGAATCCATCGGTTGCTTTGGTAACACCCGTAACGCCACAAGGGGAAGGGAAAGCACAATCCCAATCAAGGTGCCGGTGATTGCAATGAATAATGTGGTGAACACACCGATTGCAAAGACGTACCAATGCTTGGTAATTAAAAACCATACCCCTTCAAAGAACCCTTGTGGCATATACGATTAATTTATTCTAGATTACTGGCTTGTTCGCTTGCTTCAGCCATCCAAGATAAACGCGTTTCTTCTGTTAAAGCAGTAAGAGCTGCTTCAATTCCTTCTAACAAGAAAGTATCCGCTTTTCTTAAACCTACTGAAACGGTGATTAAGAAATCGTCATTAGGTTGCGCTTCATCATCCAAGATGGTGATGAGTTCAATGGCAGATCCGTGTTGGGTCACCATTTGTTGCGCGAATGGTTCTTCGGCAAGAATCGCATCAAT
>JBBAWZ010000012.1:0-1162 GCA_040396875.1 Bacilli bacterium | reverse complement strand
GCAACAACATTGGCACCTGCAAAATCTGCGACCGTTGTGGCATCAGCATAATCTGAACCAGGTAAAACGATCATAATCGAACGGGTTTCAAAATAGGGTTGTGAGAAACTAATCGTTTCACGACGAGCTGGTGTATCCGTCATCCCAGCAATAATGGCATCAATGTTTCCCGACGTTAAGGAAGGAATTAAACCATCCCAATCGGTTTTAATGATGCGTAATTCAACATCAAGTTCTGTAGCTAAATAGGAAGAAACACGAACGTCATAGCCATCGCATAAAAAAGAAGAGTCTTGAATGGCAACCGTTGTATCCGTTGCCGTTGTCGTTGACCAGTTGAATGGGGCATAACCACATTCTAGACCAACGGTAAGAATCCCATCTTCCAATGCGGGTGGGAGCGTGCCACAACTTGCTAATGCAAGGGCTGGCATGACTGCGAATAAGGCGGATTGCTTTTTCATTTTTTTTACCTCCTTAAAATAAAATAAGCATCGCCCTACCGATGCCTAAGGAGACAAATAAAATGTCTTCTTGTATCGATAGCGCCTCTACCACGTAGGTGGTAGGAGTCTAGAGGAATCTTATTCCCTAGCCCAATCAAGACATTTGACAATATCTTGTTTCGGCAATCTTCCCTTTCGTCTGGATCACAGAGTTCCCTCTCACCACACTACTCTTGTTGACTGCGCCTCTATCTAAGAGATGTGATTATCTTATCAAAATTACTTTATAGATGTAAAGCATTATTTTTACAAATGAAAAAGTCCCATATTTTGGGACTTTAGATTTTGCATTAAATTTTTAAATCGCCTTCTCCATACCATTTTAATTTTCTAGCATAGCCGTCTACAAGCCAAACTAAGATAATGGGTAACGCAATTTGTAAGATGAAAATGGATAAGAGTGCACCAACTAAATTTCCTTCCATCGCAGACAAGGTTGCAAATTGACCTACCAATCCTGACGTGCCCATGCCTGCTCCAGTTGCATCCGTTAAGGTTTGAAACACCATCGTTGAAACCGGTCCTAGTACTGCACTGACGATAATCACAGGTAACCATAGCATGGGTTTTTTCATCGCGTTTTTAAACTGCAACATTGATGTTCCTAATCCAACGGAAATCGTGGTCCCTAGATCATTATCACGTCGACCCATCAC
>JBBAWZ010000011.1:16392-21978 GCA_040396875.1 Bacilli bacterium | reverse complement strand
GACTATATCTTCGCTCGCGTCATTCTTTTGGATAATACCGAAAGTTACAACGTAGCGGTCGGTTTAGTGTGGATTACCCAACGAGAAAACATCACCCAATACTTTACAACCTTCCTTGCAGGCTCTGTGTTAGTTGCCTTACCGATTACGTTATTGTTTGTCTTCATGCAACGTTATTACATTGAAGGTGTCACCGGCGGATCCATCAAAGGTTGACGATGAAAAAACCTTTTGGTTTCTCCTTACTGGTTGTCCTATCGACAATCGTTTCAGGGTGTGTCAATCCTACACCAAGTTTTTCCTATGATATAGAAGCGATTAGCAATGAAGGCGGATCATTGTGGTATGAAATCTTTATTCAATCTTTTTATGATGCAAATGGCGATGGTATTGGTGATGTAAACGGCGTTACTGAAAAGTTAGATTATCTCCAAGATCTTGGGGTCTCTGGTATTTGGTTTATGCCCATTCATCCAGGAAGTTCCTATCATTTATATGATGTGACAGACTACTATGAGATTGCCCCTAAATACGGAACCTTATTCGATTTTCAATATTATTTAGAAGAAGCCAAAGCACGTAATATTAAAACGATTCTTGATTTGGTCGTGAACCATACATCGAATTCACATCCTTGGTTTCAAGAAGGTTTACTCGATTTTGTCAACGATACGTGTGGAAATCCTGCAAGCAAATGTCATTACTATAACTTCTCTCGCACACGAAATGAAGGTTATGAACCTTATGGTGGTGGCGTGTATGCAGAAGCAAGATTTTGGTCTGGTATGCCTGATTTAAATCTTGAAAACCCATTTGTTAGAGATGAAATTGAAGCCATCATGCAATATTGGTTTGACTTAGGCGTTGATGGTTTTAGACTTGATGCAGTCACCTCTTATTTTACAGGTGATGTGAATCGCAATATTGAGTTTTTATCTTGGCTTGGTGATACGGCAAAAGACATTAAATCCGACAGTTTCATCGTTGCAGAAGGACCGTGGTCGATGACGTCGAGCGGACTCTTACAATATTATCCAGGTCGAGTTGACTCTTATTTTAATTTTCCAGTTTCCGTGACTGGCAATCGCATTGTAGACCGGGTTCGCCTACAACAAGGGTATGACCTCGCTAGAGTGAATGCTTTATTTAACCAAAATCTATTTGCGTTAAGACCGGACGCGATTGATACACCTTTCTTAAGTAATCATGATCAAAGTCGTGTCGCGGGTATTCTCTTTGTTGAAAACAATGAACTCTATCATAAACTCCTCGCTTCGATTTACTTACTGATGCCGGGTCGACCCTTTATGTATTATGGTGAAGAAATCGGTCTTAAGGGATCAGGACGAGATGAAAATAAACGCTTACCTTTGATTTGGTCTGAAACCGATAAAACCGGTGAAACCAATCCTGCTTCTGCCGCTGATTACAATATGAGTTTACAAGTCACACAAGGTATAGAAGATTTAAAAAATGTTCCAAATAGTTTATGGAACCATTATAAAAAAGTTATTTCCATTCGCAATAAATACAATGATGTTATTGAACGCGCCAACATTACCGCGCTTAATTTAGATACAAGACTCTATACCCTTTCATATGATAATGGCGTTGATGATCTCACCATCATCACCAATGTGACGGGTGCCGATATTACTGTTAGCAATGGAGATGGTTTAACGTTGTTAGAAGGTATTTATCCTACCACGACTAAAGGAACGGTGAGTTCAGACTCAATCGTGATTCCTGCTTTCTCAACATTGATACTTCAATAAAGGAGACTAACGCAATGGTCATTTTAAAAAGGTTTCTGCTTGCAGGCCTACTTTTGACTGCATGTGGTACAAGCGTGCCAAATCAAACCATAACGTTAAAGGTTTGGGGTCCTCAACAAGAACAAAATTTTTTATTTGGTGCAGCAGAACGTTATCTAACAGCCAATCCAAATCTTAATATCGAGTTTGAAATAGCCGCTGTTAGTGAAGTTGAATTAAAAGGCTTTTTAACACTAGATATTCCATCGGGTGCAGATGTATTTTCATTTTTAGATGACCAACTCCCTGGATTAGTCAGAGCGGGTGGTTTAGCTAAAGTTCAACAATTTAAGCAATCGGTAACAGAACGAAATATTCCTTGGACTGTCGATGTGGCAACGTTTGAAGATGAATTATATGCCTATCCATATACTGCCGATAATGGGGTTTATATGTTCTATGATAAACGATATATTAGCGCAGAAGAGATGACCTCACTCGACACCATTCTAGAAAAAGCAGCATCTTTAAACACTAAAATTAATATCGATCAAATGGGTGGTTGGGGTATGACGATGTGGTTTATTCCCGAAAACACATTGGCGTGGGATGGTGAAACCCAAACCATTACCTGGAATAGTCAAAATGGGATTGAAGCTGCTCAAGCAATGATGCATTATTATGCGACAAATTTAATCATTGATACGAATGCATTAATTCCAACTTTGTTTTTAGAAAACAACGCTGGCCGACTGGAATCTGGCATTATTGCCGCAGTCTCTGGTTATTGGCAAGCGCCTGATATTACCGAGATTTTAGGCGAACATATGGGCACCATTAAAATGCCAACCTATACCAATCCTGCTGGTGAAACCCATCAATTTGGTTCCATGGTTGGGGCACGTTTAGTAGGGGTTAATCCCTTTTCAAATCAACCATCACATGCGCATGCATTTGCGAATTGGTTAACCTCAGAAGAAAATCAAACCATCAAAGCGATGGATTTAAAAATTACACCATCTAACTTAGCCTCTATTGAAGATCCTACAATCCAAGAAATTGGACCGATTCAAGCGTTGACTGCCCAGGGAGAATTTGGTTTACCCCAAGCGAAAGCAGTCTCGTCTTATTTTTGGATTCCTGCAGATGCGTTTGCAAAAGCAATTATCAATGAAGCCAAAGGCATTGACGCCAAGGTGATCACCGCACTCAATGCAGCGATAACCTCGGGTCAAGTTGATGGAAATAATGCGGAAGCAATCGCAACCTTTAAAGTCGAAGAAAAAAATAGACAATTACAATTAAGTTTTGCCAAGATTCCAGGTTGGTTAGCGACACTCGAAACCAGCGTTCAAGCTGTTAATTAGAAGGAACCCTTTATATTTTTATACGGGGTATAACCGTTAATTGGTTTAAGATTTGGTTTTAAGATCCAGCTTGTTTTGGCCGGTATTTCAATTGGTAGCAAGATGCCATATGATGTTAGAATTTCTTTTCCTGTGATTAAATCAAAAAAGTGATTGTGGCTCTTTAACATCGGTTCTGTGACTAGAATGGTTTCCTTGATCGGTTTGTCGTGTGGATTCACGATAACCACAAGCGTTTCTTCAACTTGATCAGTCGTTCTTAGGTAAGCAATTAAATTGTTACTGTGAAGGAATTTGATGTCACCAATCCTTAACGATCTTTCTTGTTGTCTAATGCGAATGAGGTTTCGATGTAGGGTGAGGTATTCATTACCTTTTTCTACGACTTGCCAATTCATCGTCGCTCGATTGAGAGGATCATCGCCACCTTGAGTGCCAATTTCTTCACCCATATAGAGGTTAATCGTTCCAGGTAAGGTAAATTGGAGGGTTTTAGCAAGTTGATACTCAGACCAATTCTTGAGGTCTGTTGCAATGCGACCGAGGTCGTGATTTTCTAAAAGTACCCAGGATTTCAACATGGTGTCCATACCGGTTTCTTGAATCATTTGTTCAACATTGGCCGAAAACACACTGGAAGAAACGTTTCCACGAATCGTTTGAATGATTAAATCTCGCAACGGTAATAACATGGTGGCATCCATCGACGGTGACCAACCTTGAGGATAATTATTGAGTTCACCAACAACCAAAGATTGTGGATTCACTTCATGAGCCGCTTCGGTTAATTCCGTTAAATAATCGTACCCAAGTTCAATCGCGGTATCGAGTCTCCAACCAGCAACCCCTAACTTGATGTACCGCTTCACAATCGAATTAGGACCAGAAAACAAATATTCACGTACTTGATCATTTTGTAAATTTAATTCAGGTAAGCTAGGCGCGTTGTGCCAAAGTCTAACCCCGGTGGGAAATTGATTACCAAAGACAAACCAATCGCGATATGGACTATTAGGTTTGCTTGCTTCTAGAAAGCGTGGAGACTCAATCGCCATGTGATTAAAAACACCATCTAAAACCAATTGCATACCTCTATCTTTGAGTTGTTGAATAAGTTTGGAAAGATCATTGAGGTTGCCATATTCTGGTGAAACTACTTCGTAATTATAGGTATCATATTTGTGATTAGAGTAGGCGTCAAAGATTGGATTCAAGTAAACGGTTTGAACGCCTAATGTTTTTAAGTAATCCACTTTGGTTGTGGTGCTTTTTAAGTCTCCACCCCAAAACGCGAGTTCGTGTGTCCAATACCGAGTCTTAGTATCTTTAAAACCTCTTTGCGGAAGGGTTTGCCAATCTTGAAGACTTCGAGGAGTTTGATAGAGATGGGCTTTTGATTTTAAATCTGCTGAAGGAACAAATCGATCAACGAAAATTTGATAGACAATACCGCCATTACGCCAGTCTTTTTCTCGATTTAAAAACAATGCTCGTTTTTTTTCAGTAAGTTTTGTATAGGTTAATTGATTTTCTTTTTTCATATCAAATCCTCACCATTTTCTTTCTACTTGATAGCAATCTTAAACTATTTAAGATGACAAGTATGGTAGATAATTCATGGCTAAGAACGCCATATCTTAAGATGACAATACCTAATAAATTAGAAATGAGTAAAATGAAAATCACAGAAATGGAAAAGATAACATTCTGATAAATGATCGTTTGTGACCGCTTAGCAAGGCGAATAAGATATGGAATGTTTTGGAGTTGGTTATTCATCATCACAATGTCGGCAGTTTCAAGTGAAACATCCGTGCCATCTCCCATAGAAACACCAATCGTGGCCGTCGCAAGTGCAGGGGCATCATTAATACCATCGCCAATCATGAGAATTCTTTTATGTTTAGCAATATAGTCTTTAACAACCGTTACCTTACCTTCTGGAAGGCACTCAGCGTGAACGTTGGTGATGCCCATTTTTTGTGCAATCGCTAATGCAGTTTCTTTCTTATCACCCGTTAACATGACAGGTTCTACATTCAATTGTTTTAATTGATCAATCGCTACTTTTGCTTCTTCGCGAATGGTATCTTGCAAGGCAATAAAACCTTTTAGTTTACCTTCTTGAATCACATTAACGGTGGTTTTACCTTCTTTGGTAACTTTTAGATATTGATCTTTCATTGTTTTTTCGGCTTCGAAAGGAAAGTTACCGATTTGGACAAGGTTACCCTTCGCATTCACCTCTAATCCTCTTCCTGGAATTTCTTTTAGATCGACCGTTATAAGTGCGGTTTCTGAAAAATGGTTTGCGATGGCTTTTGCCAATGGGTGGTTGGATAGTTTTTCTGCTGCAACGACAATCGGCAATAAGGATTGTTCATCTTTTGGTGAAAGAAAGGCATAACCTACAACTTTCGGTTTACCTGTGGTGAGGGTACCGGTTTTATCGAATGCAACAACTT
>JBBAWZ010000011.1:8322-16292 GCA_040396875.1 Bacilli bacterium | reverse complement strand
ACATAAATCTTCTCAAAAAGGGAAACACGTTTTTCTGAATGCGTTTTTTCTTCTTGGGCACGTTTGATCAGTTGAATCATCTTTTGAACGACTGATTGATTTGGGTCTTTATTAACCTTCACTAAGATTGGTGCATTAATGACAATTGAACCGGCGAAAACAGAATCGCCCACTAATTTTTCACTCGGATTAAACTCACCCGTGATGGATGATTGATCAACCGCGGCACCGCCTTTGATGACAAATCCGTCTGCAGGAACTTGCTGACCAGGTTTGACAATGACAACATCACCAACGACAAGTTGGGTAATTTCAACATTCACTTCTACATCATTAACCAATTTAATTGCGGTCTTAGGAGCGATTTTAAGTAAGCTCGTTAAGGCTTTTTCGGTTTGGGCGGTGGCAAATTCTTCTAATACACCACTAACAGCGAAGATAAAGATTAAAACAGCACCTTCTGCATATTCTCCTGTTAGGAATGCAGCAAGTGAAGCAGCAATCATTAAAAATTCAACGTTTAAGGACTTTTCTTGAATGGTTTTGGTGAAACCTTCAACTGCCTTGGCAAATCCACCAATCGCAAACGCTAAGCCCCAAAAAAGCGGACTCAACATCGGGTCAGAGGTTAGACCGCCAAGAATCATCAAAACCAATGATAAAACAACTGCAAATACTTCTAATTTAAGTTTATTTCTCTTTAACCAAGGCTTAAAATTCATCGCCTTAATTTTATCAAATTTCGACTTGATATACGATAGGACGACCGTCTGGATTCCAAGAAACAATCCACGAAGCTGGTTGAGTTGTACCTTGATAGGAAATGGTTAGTTGATCACAACCATAGAATGCAAAATGACCGATGTTCGTAACGTTGATACTGAGCCAGATAGAAGTTAAGGAAGCATTATTTGCAAAGGCTCCATCACCAATTCTGATTAAGCTGGTAGATAGATTAATCGATGTAAGTAACGCATTACCGTAAAAGGCATAACTGCCAATCGAAGTAAGGGTTGTGGGTAATGTAACGGAGGTGAGAGAGGTTGCGCCATAAAATGCGTAATCGCCAATGCTGATGAGTCCTTCTTGAAATACAACGGAGGTTAAAGCTGTGTTATCTCTAAAGGCATATCGACCGACGTCTTCGATGACACCCAACATCGTCACACTTTCCAATGAGGTTGCACCATCGAATAAGAAATCGGGAATCGTGGTAATGGATTCGGGAATGATGATCGATTGAATAACTTGATTTTGGGCAAAGACACCTTCGCCAAGATACTGTAAATTGGTGGGTAGGTTGATTTGATAAAGTGGGGTGTTTTTAAAGGCGCTCGCACCAATGGAGGTCACCGTTGAAGGTATATCAATGGCGTTTAAATGACTGTTATTTTGAAATGCACCAACCCCTATCTCTTCAAGTTGGTTTGGCAAGTTAACCTCAGACAAAGCGTAATTATTAAAAAATGTATAGTCTTTAATCGAAGTCATTTGATCGGGTAGGGTTATGGAAGTTAAGGCGTAATTGTTTCGAAAAGCACTTTCACCTATGTACACAATATCTTGATGTAAGTTGATGTCAGTAAGGTTGGTCGCATTATAAAAAGCATAGTCACCAATGTAACGAACGGTGCTGGGGACGGTGAAGGTTTCAAGTCCAATATTGTTTTCGAATAAGTTGTTGGGAATGAGATCAATCGCAGGTGAAAATTCAAACGTTTTTAAATTAGGAAGATCGGAAAATGCACCAACACCGATAAATTCTACTGTGTCAGGTAGGATAATCGATTCAAAAGTTGCAAATCCTGATAAGGCATAGTGACCAATAAAAGACAAAGGTTCGACTAATGGAATCGGCGTTAAGGCTCTCGTTTGATAGAAACTAAAGTGACCTAAGCTTTCAATCGATGAAGGCAAGATTAAGGTCTCAAGACTTTGAACGTTATATAGGAAATATTGCGGGATAGAAGTGGCATCAGATGGAAGGCGTAGTGACGTTAATGATTCATTATTCGCAAACATCGCTTGGCCGAGTGGAACACCATCTTCCATAAACACTTCTTCAAGCAATGCATTGTTGGCAAAGGCCGCAACACCAATCGATTGAATGTGAGAACCAATGTAGACGCTTTTGATGTTGGTGTTGGCAAAGGCTTGGTCACCAATTTCAATGACAGGTTGATTATTAATCCGTTCAGGAATCACAACATCAGGTTGACTCACGCGATACCCTGTAATTCTAAGTCCACCTTCTACTTGAATGGTGGAATAGGCAACCCCGTTACTTGGAATAAAGTATGCAGTGATCGATAAAACTAAAAGGGTGAAACCATATATTGTCATCAATCCATGACGAATGTCTTTGTTGGAAATCCATAAAAGGATACCAGCACCAAAAATAAAAAAACCAATCACTAGTAAAAGTAGAATAGGAAAATAGGTGCTACCAGCAAAGTATGGAATGAGTGTACCGATGGGTAAATAAACAAGGAATGCTAAATATAGATTCAATCGATACCATATCGCGCCTAATCCAGGTTGATACCAGTAATAATCACGATCAAACCAAAGGATCGCAATTGAACACACAAATGAAAGTAAAAAACCAATCCACAAAAAACCAATAATCAAGAAATAAAAGATGCTCAAAAGAGATAAAACTGTAAAAAGCAGCGTAGGAAAGATTCTAATCTTGGTTTGATGTATCTTTAATTGAGATAAGTAATGACCTTCTTTAGCGCCTTTTTGATAATACTGAAAGGCTTTTTGAAGGTTAACTTTTACACCATCACCAATTTCATAACGAAGACCATTGGTAAAGGAAGCATTCGCTGCATATGGATTTTGTTTAGCCATTTCACAGAATACCTTGATAAGCTTCTAGGGTTAAAACAACACCAAGGATGATAATGGTAAGAGTGTAAATAGAAGCGATCCAGATGACATAATTCGGAACTTGGTTTTCTTGGACTTTGGTATATGCGGTGTAATAGTCATCTTTGGGTTTCTTACCAACAAACAACATAAAAAATGTTTTACCACCATGAAGCAAAGGTGTAAAAATATTCCGGTTATAAACAAAGAAACCCCACGTCATGGTTAATTGAATCGCAAACACAAGCCAAATCCCATCGGCAAATGCTTTAAGATTAAATTTACCTTGCCACCAAAGACTAAAGGCCATCACCAATAAAAGTAATACGCCATTAAAGACTAAAAAGGTGATCGCTTGTTTTCTAGTTTCTAATTTTTGTTTCTTTTGTTCAAGAGTTAGTTCGGTTTTTTTCATAACATTTCGTTTGCGTCAGTTAAATAATATAACAATTTAATCGCCACATAATAAAACTTGTTCGGAAATAGTTTTTTGGGTCGCAATGCATACATGTTTTGTTCATCAACTTGTAAGCATGGAATCGTGATAATCGCTCGATTTTGTAGAGCAAAATTGATGATTTGATGCATCTTTTCTTTTAGGTTTGCGTTCATCTGCTTGGTTTGATAAAAGATCAATGTTAATTCATTTTGAATTTCTTTTTTTGTTTTAATAGATGTTTTGACTTTGATAATCGCTTGCTCAAGAAGTTCATCCGTTATAGAGAGCGTTTGATCTTTAGCAATCACAACGAAAATCAAACTCGCTTGCGTTCTGACAACCCAGGGTAGTTTGTCATCCTGGCGTACATAGATTCTAAAGGCATCACTTTCGAATGCGAATTGAAACTTATATTTCGTTAAATTATCTTGAAATCCTTTGGATTGAATCGGTGTTTGGATTTGAAAGGGCGGTAAGTCCTCATCAATCATACGGTAATAATGCAGATACATTTGAATCGGAATCATCGCTTGTCTAGCCCAAATCAAGGCGATGGATAGACCAATTAACATCAATAACAAAACGGTTTCCAAGAAAATAACGTCTTGGTAAACGAAAAAATAGAGTACCGAAAGGATGCTAATGAAAAGTAAATAGGTTCCGATGAATAGAAAAATGAAGCGTCTTTTTTGTTTTAAGTTAGCTTGATTAGAAATTAAGCGCTTTGCCATTGACCATAAAGGGTAATCGCCAATGTGCGAGTGAAGATGCCACCATCTGGATACCAAGTTCCTGTTCCATCTGCGCGTGAGTTCCAACCGATAAAGGTATAGCCGGCAACCGTACCAAAGTCATTTGGGAAGGTTGTGCCATAGTCAATCACGGTACCGTAGGCTACGACACGATTACCTGGGTTGGGGACAACAGAGGTACCACCTGGGTGATTAGAACGGAAGGTGACAACCGCTTTAATCGATTGCCAGTGTGCAAATAATTCAATGTTTTCAAATGCTGTAATCGGTAAGGTCGTTAATGCTGGGTCACCTGGTTTCGTACCTTCGTTATTAGGGAAATTTTCCAAGACTTGATCATATAAATACCAGCCACGGAATAAATAACCCGTGCGTCTAGCTTGGGGTAGAACAAAGGTTGATCCGGGAACAAAGGTGGTTGGATAGTCTTCTGTAATCATTTCACCATCATTTAAATCATACGTAATGGTGCGTATGGTTGGTGCCCACTTTGCATAAAGCACGATTGATTCACTTGGCATGAGATCTGTATCAAAATCCCATTCAATCGTTTGGTCGAGGTCTAAATACCAAGAAAGAAAGTCAAATCCATCTCGTGTGGGATCCTCTGGTCTTTGAATGAGCGTACCAACTTCTTGATCAAAAATAGTGTCAACCGTCGATGCGGCAGTATTGGCAGTAAAGAAATAAACATTATAGGCTGGGGTTTCGGATGTGCCATTGCAACTTGCTAATAACACTAATGCAGCAAGAGAGGCAGTAATCAGACGTGTTGATTTCATGATTTAGGCCCCTTTCTTTTGTTTGGGTTGGGCTAACGCGGGTTTGTTTAATTGAGCAAGTTCAGCGTCACTTAAAAGAACAAAGTGATCTTTTGAAACTTCTCTAAGTTTAGGTAGATTGGAGGGACTATATTGATGGATTCTTGGATTATAGTGAATACGTTTACGATTTTTTTCATAGTCTGGATCGGGTTGAGGAATAGCTGATAAAAGAGAAACCGTATAAGGGTGTAAAGGATTCTTGAATAATTCTTCAGAGCTTGCCATTTCCACCACTTTACCGTTATACATAACGGCAATTCGATCACAAAAGAACCGAACGACAGAAAGATCGTGAGCGATAAAGAGAATCGTTAAACCAAGTTTTTCTCTAAGGGTAAATAGTAAATTAATGACCTGGGCGCGAATCGAAACATCAAGTGCAGAAATAGGTTCGTCGGCAATAATGACATTAGGATCCATGATTAATGCACGAGCAACCCCAATTCGCTGACGTTGACCACCTGAAAATTCATGAGGATAACGGGAAGCATATTCTGGAGATAAACCAACAAGGGTTAAAACTTCAGCTACTTTCTTCTCGATATCTTTTTTACTAGTATTTCCTTGAATGACTAAACCTTCACTGATAATTTCTTTAACGGTCATTCGTGGATTGAGTGAAGAAATTGGATCTTGGAAGATCATTTGCATTTTTTGGGATTCTTTTAAAGTGTCCTTCGATCCATTAATTCTCTTTGCATCAGCGATTTTTGCTTGGAGTTCTTTAATGTTAAGGTTTGCAACTGTTTTGAGTTTTTGAACTTGTTCTTTAACCTTAGATTGGTTTTCTGAGATGGTTTTTGAAATAGGTAGTTTGGTTAAATCTAATTTTAATTTTGCATTAAGTTGGTTGATTTTTTTATTTGTATCATCAATTTTCTTGGCAAAACGATTAGTCACTTCTTTCAGTTCTTTTTCATATTTTGACTTGTCAGGGGCCACTAAAGAGGCGATATCTTTTTGGAACTTTTCTTTGATAACCAATAAAGCTTTCGTTTTTTCTGCGGTGAATTGGCTTATCATCAGTGCAACTTTTGCTTTGGTTAAAAGCTTTGATGCGTTAGCTTGAATTTGTGGTTCATATGAATTTTTTAATTGTTGAATAAGCGTTTCATGGTCTGCTTTTAATTTAGCAATTCTTTCTTCAATGGTCTTTGCGTCCAACGCAGCAGAGTCTTTTAAACCGTTTAATTTGTGTGATAGTTTTTCATTTGCAATCTTAATTTCGTTATTAAACTTTAAAAGAGCTTCGTTTTGCAGAGATTGTTTTGTCTTCATGACTTTTTGATTAAAGTCAAAAATTACCTTTTGAATTTCAATTTGCATCAACGCGGTGATTTGATATTTGTCAGCGCGATATTGATCAAAGAGTTTTGAAATGACTTTGAGTTCTTGTTCTTTTTGTTTAAGCAGTTCTTGTTTTTCAAACTGTAGTTTTTCTATTTTAGTTTTGACTTCTTTTTTAAGTTCAATCCCCTTGATTTTAGCGGGATTTAGTTTGAGAATATCTTCATTTAACTGACGCTTAATGTTCGCAATCTTTTCAAGATAACCTTGAATACCAGCACTAATCGTGATGTTGTTAAGCATCACGGTTCCATCCGTTGGTTGATAAAGTTTAATAATCGTTCTGCCTAGGGTGGTTTTTCCAGATCCGGATTCACCAACAACCCCAAACACTTCGCGTTTATAAACATCTAACGTCACATCATCAACTGCAGGGATCATTAATTTGCGACGGCCTGAACCAACGCGAAAATACTTCTTTAGATTCTTAACTTGTAACACCTTTTCGGTGTAATCAATCATGTTTGCCATAATTATTTATTAATCTTCCCACGATTTTTTTGGAGGGTGATAACCGCTTCAGGTAAGGTTACTTTAGGTGCATCTGGATGGAGCAACCATGTAGCAGCATAATGGGTGTCTGAAACTTTAAATAAAGGTGGTTCTTGTTCAAAATCAATTTCCATCGCGAATTTGTTTCTTTCGGCAAATGGATCCCCTTTAGGAGGGAAAATCATGTTGGGTGGGGTGCCAGGAATCGCATCAAGACGATTGGAGGTTGCTAAGTTTGGCATGGAAGACAATAAAGCCCATGTATAAGGGTGTTTAGGATTGTAAAACACTTCTTCAGCTTTACCAATTTCAACAATTTTACCAGCGTACATAACTGCAATTCGGTCTGCCATATTGGCAACCACACCTAAATCGTGCGTAATGAAAATGACGGATAAATTTCTTTCAACTTTAAGTTGATTAATGAGTTCAAGGATTTGTCCTTGAATGGTGACATCAAGAGCAGTGGTTGGTTCATCGCAAATTAAAATTTCTGCATTATTCGCTAAGGCAATTGAAATCACAATACGTTGTCTCATACCGCCTGAGAATTGGAATGGGAATTGATAATAACGCTTTTCTGCGTCGGCAATACCAACTTGTGTCATCAGTTCAACTGCGCGTTTTTTCGCCAAATCTTCAGGCATACCACTCTTAAAAATAAGTGATTCTGAAATTTGTTGTCCAACGGTTTGGATAGGGTTTAATGAACTCATAGGGTCTTGGAAAATCATTGAGATTCTTGATCCGCGAATCTCATGGAATAATTCTTCGGGTAACTTGGTTAAGTCACGATCTTGATACATAATTTCGCCATTTTCATAAATGGAGTTACCGGCAAGTAATCCCATAATCGCTCTAGATGTAACACTTTTACCTGAGCCGGATTCACCGACGATGGCTAACGTTTCACCACGATGTAGATCAAAAGAGACCCCACGAATCGCGTGTAAAATACCATATTGGGTTTTAAACGAGATGGCTAAATCTTTGACAGAAAGAATTTTTTCAGTCATCTTATTCAACCCCTCTTAAGGATGGATTAAATGCATCCCGTAATCCGTTACCAAACAAGTTAAAGGAAATCATTAGAATCGCAATATATAGCGCTGGAAACAGCAGTAAATAAGGATAAGTTTGCATTTCTTGTTGCCCTTGATCGATTAACAATCCAACACTGATTGCGTTTTGATAATTGATAATACCAAGGAATGAGAACGATGCTTCTGTAAAAACGAATGC
>JBBAWZ010000011.1:1825-8222 GCA_040396875.1 Bacilli bacterium | reverse complement strand
GATAAGAACGGAATGGAAGCGATAATTTCAACAAAGCGGTCAAAGAGTAAATCTAAAACACCGCCATAATAACCAACAACCGATCCAATGGTTAGCCCAATGATCGCGTTAATCACAACCACGAGTAACGCCATGATTAATGAAATACGGGCACCAGACCAGAGTTCACTGAATAAATCTTGTCCAATTCGCGTCGTACCAAACCAGAAATAAGTGTCATCTGGAGAGGTTCCAATAAACATTTTAAAACGATCGACTCTAACCTTATATTGTAAGAATGGTTCTTCTGGATTCGTTGGGTTGGGACTTTCTATAATTTCAATAATATCGATGATATAGTTTTGAGATAGATATTCTTCAAATTGTACTCTTGTTAGGGTTTGGGTAACTGCAGCTAATGGATTTTTACCTTGATCAAGATCTGAAAAATAAGTTGCAGGCATGTAACTTTGCGTATAGTTCGTATAACGATAGGAATCAACTTTGACGGTTAATTCTGTCACATTGGCATAATTAGGGTGGTTGACATCGTCGATGAGTTCTTCTGGGAAACCTGAGATAATCACACCTTCTCCAAAGGAACTATTGATAACCGCGTGTAAGAAACGCTTACCTGCTGTAATGGTTCTTGTGCCATCAAAGATGCCAAGGTTTTCTAGCACTGGTATTTTAGGTTCAAGATAACCAAATCTAAAGGCTTCATCTGGACGCGTTTTAGCCAGATCATATGATTTCATTTGTGGACCAACAATCACAAAAAATAAAATACCTAAAATAATATAAAAAGCACTTAAGGCACCTTTGTTTTTCTTAAAGCGATTCCAAGAATCTCGATAATAACCAATTTCTTTGGTCTTTAAAGGTTTATCCGCTAAGTAGGTGTTTTTTGTGTGAACTAAAACAAGTTTTTTCTTATCAACCATCATGACATGATTTTCCCACTTCCAACCCGTATTCTTGGATCAAATAACGTATAGGAAATATCACCAACGATTGAAGAGAGAAGGCCTACAAATTGTCCAAAAGCGTTAATGAGCATTAACATCGCGTAATCCGGTGGGACTGAATTGAATGCATCTAAATAAATTCGACCCGTACCATCCACTCTAAATAATCGTTCGGTTATCAAACCACCATTAATAATGCCGATGATACCGATAAAGATACCTGGTAAAAATGGGACAATAGCGTTTTTTAATGCATGTCGGAATGTCGCTTGTCGTTGGGTTAAACCTTTTGATCTGGCTAATAACATATAGTCTTGTGTTAATTGTTCGGTTAATTCTGCGCGAACACTTCGAGCCAATCCTGGAACACCGACAATTGTGAGAAGTGTAATAGGCATGATATACGTGGATAAACTCCACCAAAAATCTTCAGTAAATTGACTAGCGGTCGCAACAACGTGACTGGGAACCCATTTTAATTGGAAAAAGAAAAAGTACTGCGCTAAAACAATAATGACAAAATAAGGAATGGAAATAAACACCATGATTCCAACAGAAATCACGTTATCGATCCATTTGTTTTTATATAAAGCTGCAAGGACACCGATACCGATACCAATGGGTATGGATAAAAAATATGGAATGATATTGATTTGAATGGATGCTGGAATTTTCGAGAAGTAATAGGCACCAACGTCTGTAGCCTTATTACGAGAAAAACCAAATGAACCATCCGTAATGATATTTCTTATCCATATCCAGAATTGTACGGGGATAGGTTGATCCCAACCTTCTCTTGCTTTTAACGCTTCATACCAAGCCGGATCACCAAATGGATCTAAATATTGGTCGGGCATGAGTTTAATAAAGGTAAAAAATAAAAAAACGGTAATCACAAATGTGATTAACATTAAGAAGAATCTTTTTAACAGATATTGGGTCATTTCTTTACCTTTTACTAAAAAATATGCGTATTTAAATTATAGGTTAATCTGCTTCGGTATGTAAATGATTTTCTTTATAGAATAACGCGCCTGGAAGATTGCTCTATCCAGGCGCATTGATCAAGACTTAATACAACTTAGAACTAAGCTGGTTGGCTGGCTAAGAAGGCAGCTTCATACGCGTTGTAGAAACCATCAGCAAAGTCAGCATCCGTATTGAGATAACGGTATCTAGCAGCTCCCCAACCAAATGCGGTTGAGTATAATGGCCATACGATTTCAACGTTGTCCGCATATAAGACAGCGGATTGAAGTGTGGACATTGGAACGAGTGGCATTTGTTCTAAGAACGCTTTTTCGAAAACTGCCGTAATCTTCCAAACTTCTTCAGTTGCACCTGGGAATGGTTCTGCAGCAGATGCATCCCATGGAGTAGATTCGTTATAAACATACTCTGCTAAAGCATAGATGGATCCACGATAGATACCAGCAGCTTTACCTTCTGAAGCTTGTAATTGTTCATATAACCATGCAAATCCTGGGCGTAATAAATCACCGGTAGGTTCGTTGGTTTCTTCATCGATTTCTTCTTCAAAGATGAAATCTTCGCCTAATTCAACTAAGTAGTCATATGTGCCAGTTAAATCAACATCGACATTTTCCATAATCCAAGAAGTTGGATCTTCACGTAAGTCGACTTCAATGGTGTTGCCATTTTCATCTAATGCGCCAGTGTATGGAATTGATAAACCGAATTGAGGAACAACTGTACCGCCGATTAAACCGAAGGCGGCATATTGCCACCAGACACCATAAGAGACACCGAAACCAAGGTTAATTGGTAATAGGTCGAAATCCCATGCGGAGCGAAGTGGTGCAACAGAAGCGGAGGCAACAGCAACAACGTTAATGATTAACTTGTCTGGGTTGGCTGGATCGGTGTTGAATAAAGTTTCATACATCGATTTGATATAGTTGGCTAAAGAAACGTTGAGCGATGAGTTTGAAGTTAAGTACTTTAAAGTGACTGGACCTTGAACCGCACCTGGAGAGGTGAGGTAGTCATTATATGCGGCGTTGAATAATTGAAGCGCTCTTTCTGGAATATAACCATTAGAACCTGTTGGGATATTTAAATCTTCAAGGTTTTCTAAGTGGTATGGGGATTCAGAATAGTAGAGTGGATCTTGAATATAAGCTTTGGTATCAACTGGTACTGGTAAGACCGATGGAGCATTTGGTGCATACACCGTGCTGTTATAAGCGCCGCGGTTGAATCCAAAGAATAAGGCTTGACGGAATCTTTCGTCTTGCACTATTGGGTGCTTGACGTGTGGATTCGAAGCTAAGGACGATGGGGCGGTATTGACAATAATATAGGATGGATAACCAGCCCATGAAGTCTTAACGTTTTCGTTTTCTGCATATTGTGTGTAGTATTGACCAATTAATCCGACCGAGGATAAGGAACCAGCTTCAAATAAGTTCATGTTTTCTTCAACCGTTGCGGTGAAAGCATAAGAGATAGACTTATAAGTGATGGTGTCTTTACGAACGAAGTCAAAGTTCTTATTTAAAACGAAGCTTTGGTTTTCGTTCCAGCTCTTGATGACATAAGGACCATAAGAACGGAATGGGTTTGCTGGAGTACCATAAGTTGAGTTAGCTCCATCTAAAGATGCTGCAAAGACGGTTGGTTGAACCAATTGAATACTACCAAAACCAACGGCAGACGATTGTGGGATTGCTTCAAAGGTTGTTAATTTGAATGTGGTTGCGTCAATAACATCAAAACCAACATCTTCCCAAGCAACTGGAGTACCGGTTGTAAGTTGTTTACGATATTCAGAACCATTAAGGATTGGTAAACCTGAACGGTTGTCTGCATCCTTATAGTATCCGGTAGAACGGAAGTTGTTTTGAACTGGATCTAAGAATTGCTTGAGTGTATATTCGAAGGTATAAGCGGTAACTTGAGTACCATCTTCGAAGAAAATATCATCGCGAATTTCAAAAGTCCATTCGGTTGAATTTATTTTCGTCGCGTTATCACGGTCATATTTACCATCGATGGTATAGTCGTTTCCTAAAGCATCTTTAGGGAAAGAGGTTGCGCCTTGAAGAATCGTAATGAAGTCTAATGCTTCGATACTGAATTCTCTGGCTTCAATCTTTGAGAAGTCACCGATAAAATCAGCGACGCCTTGTTCGATTGCCTTACCCCAGTCAACTTCGGAAGAATATAAACTGGTTGATAAAGATGACATGATGTCATTTTCAGTAGCAGTTTCATATGTCATTGGGTTTAAAATAAACCGTTGAGCAGTTGAACTGATGGTGGAGAAATAAGTTTCATCCGTTGAATAGTTGGCAGCACCGGAATCTAATGGTTCCCAATAGGCAAATAAGGTTAAGTCATTTGCTACTGTTAATGGGAATTGTTGAGATGCTGGCTCTAACCAAGTTAAACCAGGTTTACCTCTAAACCAACCCATAAAGCGATAGCCAGCGCGAGTAGGAGTGGCTGGAGCAACTAAGTTTCCGTTTTTGGCAACTGTTGCTGGAGCAACCGCAGATCCACCTCTTGCGTCAAAGGTAACCAAGACGGTTTCTTGACTCGATGGTTGTGAACTAGTAGTCGTACTAGTCGTTTGCGATGTGGTTGACGATGATGGTGTCACCCCACATGCGGAGAGAACAATGGCAAATAAAGTTAGGAAAAAACTAGACTTTACTTTTGAATGCATATAGCACCTCCATATGAATTGAAAATAATTATACATATAAAAGTAAAAAATTGTAAATAAAAAAATTACAACGCCTTCTAGACAGACCATTCTATGACCGTTTACAGTCATATTGTTTCGTATTTATCGATTTTTTTCAAGTTTAAACAAAATCTTATGAAAACGCTTTCAAAGATGTTAAGTTTTTATGAAAATTCATTTTTTTGTTAGCAAGCATAGCAAGATTTGAGCTATTTTATATAACGAATTCTTGCCTCACACATATAATTTGCAATTTATCTTTCATTAAATGATAATAACTATCAAATCAAATTGGAGGCCTTATGAAATCAAATTATTTTAATCTATCTATCTTTTTAACTCTTGTGCTTGTTGCATGTGGAGGGGAAACTCCTTCAGTTGATTCTAGTGAGTTAGAATCATCAACTTCTTTAAGTGAGGAGTTAAGCACAAGCATTGAATCCTCTAGCGAAGAAACGTCCTCTAGTTCAGAAACCAATTCTTCTAGTAGTGCAAGTACAAGTTCAAGTAGCACCGCATTAACGAGTTTAGATCGAATTAATTTAGATCTCGCTTCTTTAACCTATACGTTGGGTGGAACCTTACCAAATCGTGGACCTAATCGATCCACATTAACATGGACCTCTAGTCATCCTCATATTATTTCCCCAGGAGGCGCACATATTGAGATTCCAGTTGGTGGTCAAGCACAAACTGTCTCATTAACTGCAACCGCAGCGCATGGTGGTTTAACCGGCACAAGAACAATTGAAGTTCAAGTTTCACCAATGTCTTTGCCAACCCTTTCAAGATCGGTCAAATTACCATTTGTTAACACATCAGAAGAATATTTGGTGACCGATAAACCTGAAATGGATGTGTTCTTTACTGAAACGGGTTCTGTTCCATATATGAATATCGAAACCTTTATGGGCATGGTGGAAGGTGCCGTTGATTTTCCAATTCTTCAATTTGTTGAAGATGGAGATTTAATGGTGATCAGTTATCGATTAGAAGATGTGGATGATAACAACCAACCCATCTTTTGGGATTATGAAGCGAGTTTAAATTTTTCAACAAACACTTTAACAGTCGATGATTTCAGTTTTTTTGGAAACTATGTCAAATCCACCGAAACAAATTTCTCTGATGGGCTTGTCTTTTTAGGTGGTATTGGTGTCGATGCAGTTCAAGTGGTTATTGATTTAGATGATTATCGTATCGATTTGGTTCGTTACAACGATCTTTATTTAGCACCATTATCAATTCTTAATTTATTCTTCTTACATTCTCTCTATTATGACGTTTATTATAACGGCGATACGCTCTATGGATTCGATACGTTTACTGCACTAGACAGCGCCAGTCCTGTGATTGGGCAAATGAGAACCAGTAGTTTCAATACGCAATCGATGCCAAAAGATGTAAAACAATTAACATTCCACTTCCTTGCATTAGCGTTCGATTATTTTTATGGCTTAAAGGAATTCAAACAAATCGAAAGTTTTTATGATTACTTAGGAGACTTTGCAGATCAAATCTTAACGGGTAATGATCAAAAGCTTTATGAAGGATTATTTGCCTTCGCATACGGTTTAGATGATCTCCATACATGGCATGAGGCACCTGGATTTTATGAAGCTCCAACTTTCTCAGTCCCACTTACCTCTTTGAACCAATTAGGACCTGGTACTCAAGCATTCTATCGCGGTTTATGGGCTGCTGAAGATCAAATCGAAGCCGCATTTGGTGTAGGCAA
>JBBAWZ010000011.1:0-1725 GCA_040396875.1 Bacilli bacterium | reverse complement strand
GATGATGCAAGATTTAATCAAGACAAAGCTTTCTAAAGGTCTTTCCAATACGAATCAAAAAGAGCTTCTCCATAAGGTTATGAATGAAAGCATCAAAGAACTGCAATTGAAGGACTACGCTGCTAATCAATTTTATCAGCACATGAAAGGCAACTTACATTCATCTGGAAAATGGAAGTTAGTTCAAGATTCATACAAGCCTTTTCAACCTGTGATTTGTGGTGATGTGGTAACCCTTGAGAATTTTGATTACCTTGATATTACACCGATTGGATATTTCAAAGAACCATTTTCCTTTCTTGCACTTAAAGAGCGTGATGTGACATGGATGAGCGTAACTCCCTTTGAAATCGAAACCATGGCGGCATCACTATCAATTGTGAGTGGTACCGTTGTCTCATTAGGCTTAGGTTTGGGTTATTTTGCCTCGATGGCGGCATTAAAAAATAATGTTAATAAAGTCATCGTCGTTGAAAAAGATAAACGTGTTATTGACCTTTTCAGCAAACACATTCAACCATTACTTCCCCATCAAAACAAAATCACAATTGTTCATCAAGATGCGTTTGAGTTTTTAAATCAAAAGGTTCAAGCAGATCATATGTTTGTCGATATCTATCGAACCGCTCAAGATGGATTGCCTTTGTATACGGCATTCAAAAAACTAGAAAATAAGTTTAAAGGTATGAAGTGGCACTATTGGCTTGAGAACTCTATTTTGGGTTTATTTAGACGCTATTTAATGATTTATCTTGAAGAACAATTACAAGGCTTAAAGAACGAAAGCTATCAATCCCCAAAAACCATTGAAGATAGAGTGTTATCAGAAATCCATCGAATTAATGAGTATACAAACATTGAAAATGTGACTCAACTTCAATCCTGGTTATCAAAGGAAAATATGAAGCGAATGATCATCAATATTAACCTTTAAAATTCGATATTATTTTACTTTTTGAGAAACTTAGTTAAATAAGATTGCCATGCTGGTGCATTTTCTTCTTCAAAGAATTGCATTAAAAAGTCGACCATGTATTGGTGTCGAATTTGCGCTTCTTTTTTTCCAGGTTTAGTCATCATCAGATCTTTTAAGTTAAGCAACTTATCGAAAAAGTGGTGGATCGTGTAATCGGATCCACTTTTGCGATAAGATGTGGCATCTTTGATAAATGTAGGAAAGACATCTCGATTAAAAAAAGGTTGTCCTTTAGAGCGACCATACGCATAAACCCTTAATAAACCATTTGCACCAATCGCATCACACATATCTGCATCGGAGACAATCTTACCTTCTAACGTTGTTGGTCTAATGCCTTCCAAGTAACGACTATATCCAAGTCGTTTAATATGGTCGATAACAATTCTTTGTATGGTTTCTGGAATGGATGCTTGATGCATAATGTTCAAGCTGTTTTCATATAAAGATGCTTTTTCGATACCCACTAATTTATAGTCATCAACATCATGGAGTAAAACAATCAGTGAGACCAAGTCTTTATCCGCTTTTAATGACTGAGCAAAATCTAAAGAAAGACGTAGAACACGATCAATATGATCCATGCTATGACCGGTTTTATCTTGACCAAGTTGCTTCATAACTAAAGACTTAACTATATTTAAATTCATAGCCTTATTTTACTCTTTCGTTTGGATAAATTAAAACCCCGCAGTTTTTAAAATTCGCTTGCGCGATGACTGCGAGGTTTTAGGTCGACTGGAATAGGA
>JBBAWZ010000010.1:30047-31554 GCA_040396875.1 Bacilli bacterium | reverse complement strand
CGGCGGCAGGAGCAGCACCACCTGTTGAGGCAGCTTTATCTTCTGCAGTATGACCTGTATGACCTTTAAATTGACGCGTTGGTGAAAATTCACCTAACTTATGTCCCACCATATCTTCAGTTACATAAACCGTGATATGTTCTTTGCCGTTATAAACTGCAAAGGTGTGTTCAATAAAGTCTGGCATAATCGTGGAACGACGTGACCAAGTCTTGATGATTTCTTTTTTCTTAGCTAAATTTAATTTCTTGATACGTTTCATCAAGAATTCATCATAGAATGGACCTTTTTTAATGCTTCGTGACATGATGTTGCCTCCCTTTATTTATCGTTAATGCGACGGATGATCAATCTGGAAGATGCTTTTTTAATTTTACGCGTCTTCACACCTTGAGACCGTTTGCCCCAAGGGGTTCTTGGTGCATCGCGACCGATTGGCGTCTTACCACTACCACCACCGTGAGGGTGATCGGTTGGGTTCATGCGTGAACCAGCAACGGCTGGACGAATATTTAACCAACGAGATTTACCAGCTTTACCAAAGTTAATGAGGTTATATTCTTCATTACCCACAACGCCAACGGTAGCGCGGCAAGTGCCAAGCACTTTACGAACTTCACCACTGGTTAAACGTAAGGTAACGTATTTACCTTCTTGACCTAAAATTTGAACTGAGCTTCCAGCAGCACGTGCCATTTGACCGCCACGACCAGGAGTAAGTTCAACGTTATGAACAAAGGTACCTTCAGGAATTTTTGCTAAAGGCATGGCATTTCCAGTTTTAATATCAACTTGTTCACCGGAAATGATTTTGCTTCCAACAGGTAATTCTTTAGGTGATAAGATATATCGTTTTTCACCATCGAGATAATTAACTAAAGAGATATATGCATTACGGAATGGATCGTATTCAATCGTGGCAATGGTTCCAACAACGCCATCTTTATCACGACGGAAATCAATAAGACGGTAGCGACGTTTATTACCACCACCAATATGGCGAGTTGTAATAACACCTTGATTGTTGCGACCACCCGTATTCATCTTTTTGGTTAAAAGACTCTTTAACGGAGTGCGTGTAGTGATTTCTTCAAAAGTCGTGTTTGTCATTTCACGACGCGAAGGTGTATAAGGACGATAAGAGCGAATAGCCATGTGTTGTTACCTCCCTATTCCTTAAATAAATCCAAGCCTTGGCCACTGACTAAGGTAACGATGGCTTTTTTGTAACCAGAAATCGTTCCAGGATATTGACCACGGCGTGTATATTTTGGGCGAACATTGACGATGTTCACTTTCTTGACCTTAACTTTATAGGTGGCTTCAAATGCTAACTTGACTTGCGTTTTGTTAGCACGGCCATCAACTTCAACCGTAACCTTTTGTTGTTTTTCAATGCCCTTCATCGACTTTTCAGTGATGAGTGGACGAAGAATCGCGGAGAAACTGGATAAAGCTGCCTTGGACGTAACCGCAACAGGTTGAACGACCTTTTCAGTTTTAACTG
>JBBAWZ010000010.1:0-29947 GCA_040396875.1 Bacilli bacterium | reverse complement strand
ACAAAATCAGCATTCATCACATCAACAGCAGAAAGTTGTTGACGGATGACGTAATTTACTTTGGATAAATTTCTCACTGCTAATGCCACATTTTCATTGGATGTTTCTCCAACGAGTAAGACCTTACCAGCCACGTTTAAAGCCTTCATTGCATCTAATGCATTTTTAGTTTTTGCATTTTTAAATGCAAGATCTTCTACAACTAACAATTTCTTTTCTAAAAATTTTTCAGATAATGCAGAGCGGAAAGCTAAACGATATTGTTTTTTGTTTTGACCAATGGCGTGATTTTCTTTTCCCGTAGGACCAAAGGAAATACCACCACCAACCCAGAGTGGTGAACGTTTCATCCCTGCACGAGCGCGACCTGTACCTTTTTGTCTCCAGGGCTTAATACCAGAACCAGCGACTTCGCCTTTTGTTTTTGTTTTGGCATTACTTTGCCGAGCATTTGCAAGTGCAACTTGCATTGCATCAAACATCGTTTGTGTATGAGGAGCAATCGAGAATACTTCGCCATTTAAAGTGAGATCAGTAACTTTGCTGCCTGCTAATGAAAGCACTTGAATGGTTAAGCTTTGTTCTTTTTTCTTTGCCATATATTCGTGCCTCCTTTACTTAGCGACCGCTTGACGATTAATCAAGGGTTTAGCAACTAATGGTTGACCTAATTGTGTTTTGACAGCAGTACGAATGGTCACATAACCTAAGTTAGGACCTGGAATGCCACCTCTGACGAGTAATGCATTCTTGGCTTTGTCTACGCCAACAACTAATAAATTGATAATGGTGGCTTGTTTTTTACCATGATGACCTGCCATCGTTTTTCCAGGGTGAACACGGTTATTGGTACGACCAACCGTTGCCATTGAACCGGGACCACGGTGTGGGTATGATGCCCCGTGAGACTTTGGAGAGATTGTGTGGTGATAACGTTTAATGGTTCCGGAGAAGCCTTTACCTTTAGACGTTCCAATCACATCCACAACATCGCCGATCTTAAATTGCGTGACATCAAGATTGTCACCAATCTTTAAGTTGCTAACATCTGAGATTAATAATTCCGCTAATTGTTTTTTGGGTGCGACATTAGCTTTTTTGTAAACACCAAGTGCTGGTTTATTTAAACGCTTTTCAGTTGCATCTAAATATCCAATTTGAACCGATACATAACCGTCTTTTTCTTTGGTCTTAATCGCGGTGATGGTGTTTGGTAACACTTCAATAACCGTGACTGGATAGGTCGTGCCATCTTCAGCAAACACTTGCGTCATGCCCATTTTTCTTCCGAATAATGCTTTCATGTTGGCCTCCTATCTTAAAGCTTAATGTCGATGTCAACACCATTTGGTAAGTCCAATTGACGTAACGTATCGACCGTTGCTTTGTTGTGATCAGTAATATCGATTAAGCGCTTGTGCGTGCGAATTTCAAACTGTTCACGAGCATCCTTATATTTATGAACCGCTCGTAAAACGGTATAGACTTCTTTTTCCGTTGGTAACGGGATTGGACCAACAACAGTTGCTCCAGTTTTGCGAACAGCTGCGACTAACTTTTGCACACTAAGATCTAACATCTTGTGTTCATAAGCTTTTAGCCGAACGCGTATCTTCTTTGATTTAGCCATGAATTCTTTCCTCCTTTTGATGAATCTTCACAGTGTATTTCTTAAGCTCCATGCGAATTCCCTGACACCCATTCATGACAACGCCTGTGGGTGTGTCAGCAACCTCGCACTTCAACGCCAAGACACAAAAAAGATTTTACCCTTGGTTATCGGATATGTCAACACTTTTTACCACTTGAAATTTTTAAAGAATCAACATCGCATCGCCAAAACTAAAAAACCGGTATTTTTGTTTGATCGCTTCTGTATAAATTCGCATTAATTCTTCTCGGCCTACTAAAGCAGATACCATCATGACAAGCGTAGATTTAGGAAGGTGAAAGTTAGTAATTAAACCATCAATGGTTTGAAATGTGTATCCGGGCGTAATAAAAATGTTTGTTTTGGCTTTTTCTGCTTGAAATCTTTGATATTTTTGCCAATTTGCTTCTAATGTTCGAGTTGCGGTCGTCCCAACGGCAATAAGCCGTTGACCCTTTGTTTTTCCTAAATTTAACAATTCTGAGGCTTTTTCAGTCATTTCGTAACGTTCTTCATGCATGACATGGTCTTCGGTGTTATCCACCTTGACGGGTTTAAAGGTTCCTAATCCAATTTGGAGTGTAACATCGACAAAACTAATTCCTTTTTTAACTAAATCTTGAATTAATGCTTCGGTAAAATGAAAACCTGCTGTAGGCGCAGCGGCCGACCCCGGTATCTTTGCATAGACAGTTTGATACCGTTCAGGATCTTGTAATTGTTGCTTTATGTAGGGTGGAAGTGGCACGGTTCCCAAATGAGAGAGGACTTCTAAAAAAATTCCTTGGAAATGAAATTGGAAAACTCTAGCACCATCCGCTTCGATGATTAAGCAAGTCGCTTTTAATGCCCCATCACCAAAGATTAACTCAGTTCCAACTTTAACGACTTTGGCATTACCAACCAAACAACGGTACTTTCCTTGACCTAAATCATCCAAAAGTAATAATTCAACGGATGCCTTCGTTAAAAGTTTAGTTCCAAACAATCTTGCCGGAATCACTTTGGTATTATTGCGAACTAAAATATCCGTTGGCTGTAAAAATTCATTGATTTGAAAAAAAGTCTTATGGGTGATGGTTTTTGTACGACGGTTGTATACTAGCAATCGACTATGATCACGTTTTTCAGACGGTGATTGGGCAATCAGTTCTGGTGGTAAATGAAAATCAAACAGACGAATATCCATTAGAAACCTCGATCATCGCCATACGAGTCTAAAACTTTTTTAGCATAGTTTTGAAAACGATCTTCTTCGATGGCGATACGAGCGCCTTCAACAATTTTAATTAAAAATCTCAAATTATGAATCGACATTAACCGCTTTCCTAAAAGTTCATCGCTTCGATAAAGGTGTCTTAGATAAGCTCGTGTGTATCGCTTACAAGTGGTACAGTCACATGTTGAATCGATGGGAGAAAAATCCTTTTCATACTCACTATCTTTAATGTTGATGCGACCTTGCGTTGTCATTAACGCGCCATGTCGGGCTAACCGAGTCGGTAAGACACAATCAAACATATCGACACCTTGACCAATCGCTTCCAAGATGTAATCAAGCGAGCCAATACCCATAACGTATCTTGGTTTATCCAATGGTAAATGAGGGATCGCGGATTGTAGCATGCTTGAAAAAACAGCTTTTGGTTCGCCAATCGATGTGCCACCAATCGCAAAACCATCAAACGGTAATGCGGTCGTACCTTTGGCAGACATCGCTCTTAAGTCGGGGAATTCTCCACCTTGAACGATACCAAATAGAGCTTGATGAGGATCTCGAGGAGTTGCGATACAACGAGCAGCCCAACGTAATGTTCTTTCTGTGCTTGATTTGGCATAAGCGTATTCAGCAGGAAATGGAATACATTCATCAAATGCCATCATAATATCTGCGCCAATTTCTTTTTGTTTTGTAATCGCGATTTCTGGAGTAAGCGTCATTAAGTCACCATTTAAATGGTTACGAAAGGTTACGCCTTCTTCAGTGATAACACGATTTTTGGCCAGAGAAAAAACTTGAAAACCACCAGAGTCCGTGAGGATAGGACCTGGATATTGCATAAATCGGTGAATCCCACCTGCTAATTGAATAACATCGGTTCCAGGCCTTAATGCAAGATGATAGGTGTTACTTAAAATGACGCCAGAACCAATCTCTGTAATTTCTTCAGGTGACAAACTTTTAACCGTTGCTAGTGTACCAACAGGCATAAACATGGGAGTTTTCACTTCACCATGATGGGTTTTTAAAGTGGCGGTTCTTGCTAGAGAATCCTTAGATTGATGATGAATTTTAAATGAAATCGGTGATGTCATAAATCCGTGTTCCTTAATAATTTTAATAGATATGGCTGCTTTTCAATGAGTAAATTTAGCGGCATGCCTAAACCATAAACAACCACGGCTTCTCCTAGACTGACGGTCAGCATAGTTAAAAGAAACAATTCAAGTGAATAAGGCAAAGCTAAGGTTAAAGGTAAAAAGATGGCAAGGTAAATTCCATTGAATACAATAGGTGCGAATAAACCGATAAGATGAGATTTAATTTTAACCATCATCCAGAGTGAAATTAACGTTATCAAAGTCCCAAAGATCGCATCCATCAATGCAAAACCTGCACCTAATGGACCAAATATGTTTGCAAAAAACGTACCAATTAAAATGCCAATTGCATATTCCTTACGAAACCAAACTAGAATGAGCAATGCTTCTGAAACACGAAATTGGATGGCATAAAAACTAAGTGCATTAAGAGGTGGAGTTAGCGTTAAAACCACATAAATACTTGCGATAATAGCGTTTCGTGTCATTATTTGGGATTTCATCATTTTATCCAAATAATCATATCACGAGAATATTTTATTCAAGGGAGATAAATACCTAAATTATGATAAAATCCAATTAATAACCTTCTTTCATTGTTCAAGGTTACACACTTGGGAATCCCCCAAACAAGGAGAAACGTATGCCAAAGTTTGCAGTTGTCTCAGACTCATGCATGGATTTACCACTCAAGGTTGTCCAAAGTTTAGAACTCAATGTGGTCCCGATGATCGTCACGATTGACGATAAGACCTATCGTAATTTTCCAGACGAAAGAGAAATCACTGCGGTTAAGTTTAATGAATTTTTGAGAAACAAAGCCAAACCTAAAACTTCTCAACCTGCTCCACAAGAAGTTATGGACGTTGTTGAACCGTTACTAAAGGCAGGAAAAGATGTCTTATTAATGAGTATTTCAAGCAATCTTTCACAAACCTTTAATTCCATGAATCTTGCAAAGACAGAATTAAAAGAAAAGTACCCAAAACAAAAGATTGAATTATTTGACACCCTTAATGCTTCGACTGGTGAAGGTTTACTCGTTCACAAAGCATTATTATTAAGAAAAGAAGAAAAAACATTAGAAGAAACTCTCAAAGCTTTAAACGCGATTCGTAACAAAGTTACGACCGTTGTTGCCTTTGACGACTTATCGCACTTATATCGCGGTGGTCGTATCAATGCAGCCAAGTTTGCATTAGGTTCATTCTTAGGCATTAAGCCAATCTTAATGTGCAGTTCAGAAGGACGAATCGTTCCAGTTCCAAAAGTCAAAGCTCGCGGAAGAAAGAACGCTTTAAATTTCTTATTGGAAACATTTAAGAAATACGTCGAACAAGATGACACCGTGTTTATTGTTCAAAACGACTGCCCAGAAGATGCAAAATATTTAACTGAAGAATTAAAGAAAATGCGTCCAAGCATTAAAACAATCGTCAATGCACAAATGGGACCAGTTATTGCTGCCCATGGTGGTCTCGGCACGATTGGTATCATGTTTGTTGGCAAAACAAAAGACGTAGAATAAAAAATTATTCACTCAGATTAAAAAAAGGACAGCACGCTGTCCTTTTTTATTTTGCCTTAAGAAGTTTCATCAAGATTTGATTGGTTAACGATGGATTAACTTTACCACCGGTTTTTTTCATGATCTGTCCGATTAAAAAACCAACAGCCCGATCTTTGCCTTGTTGAAAATCGATAATCGATTGTGGATTTGCGGTAAGCACTTCTTGAACTTGTTGGGTAATATACGCTTCATCTGAAATCTGAAGCATATTCATTTTTTCTGCTAACTGGCGAGGATGACCAGAATTCTTGAGCATCAATTCAAATAATTCTTTCGCTTGTTTATTGGAAAGATCACCCTTGGCAATCATCGACATTAACTCAGCGATTGCATGGGCTTGAATTGGAAATTGGATCATGGTTAAATTTTGTTTATTTAAATAAGAGGCGATGTCACCCAACAACCAATTTGCATAAAGTTTATAGTGATTTCCTATGCTGGTTAATTGATCAAAATATTCGGATACATAGACATCTTGGGTTAATTGCATCGCGTCATACTCACTTAAAGCGAATTGGGTTTGATATTTGGATCTTTTGGAAGTTGCTAATGGTAAGGAATTAGAAATAGCATTGGCAATAAAGTCTTTTGATAAATCAATCGGAAGGATATTAGGTTCTGTGAAATATTTATAATCAACAGCATCCGTCTTTTTTCTCATCATGATCGTTTCTTTTTTTAATTCATCATATCGTCTGGTTTCTTGTTGAACGGGGATTCCGGCAATTAAAGATCGTTCTTGACGAATCATTTCCACATCAATTGCCCGTTGGACATTGGCAATTGAATTTAAATTTTTAATTTCAACTTTGGTACCGAATTTTTCAGTTCCCACTGGGCGAACAGAAATATTCACATCGCAACGAAGCGAACCTTCTTCCATTTTGCCACTGGAAACTTTTAAGAAGGAAACAATTTGTCGAATGGCATCCACAAAGGCTGCAGCTTGAGCACCATTACGTATATCGGGCTTGGTGACAATTTCCATTAATGGAATACCGGCGCGATTATAATCGACCAGTGTGAATCCTTCGTAGTGATGTTGCATCGCCGTATCTTCTTCAACATGTAATCTTTCGATATTGATTTTAAAAGGTTGATTCTCGACCATCACTTCTATCCAACCTTCTGAACCGATTGGACGAACATTTTGCGTAATTTGATAACCTTTGGGTAAATCAGGATAAAAATAATTTTTTCGATCAAACCATAATTGTGAATCAATGTTTAAGTGAAGTGCATGGCAGACTTGAATTGCGTTGATAATCGCTTGGCGATTCACCACTGGCATCGTGCCAGGATGTCCTAAATCTAAAGGAACGACGGCAGTATTGGGATCCGCTTTATAGGTGACGGGAGCAGCAGAAAACATCTTGGACTTGGTTTGCATTTCTACGTGAATTTCTAAACCAATAACTGCTTCGACGTTCATCCTTGTTTCCTCGTGTTGATCGATAGATTTTTTAAGCCGGTGAATTGCTCAATCACATAGGCAACTTCTAATGTGGTGGATTCTTCAAATGCGCGACCCATAATATTGCCACCAAATGGCATGCCTTGTTCAAAGCCTAATGGAATTGTCACCGATGGTAAACCGGCAAAATTACCCAAAGCAAGATGAGAATCTGCAATGAGGTATTGACTTGAAAGGCGATCGCTTGAGTCGGTAAATTTAGGGGCAATCGTGGGCGCAGCTGGCAAGTAAATGACATCATAAGCTCGATAAATCTTTTCTAAGGCTTCAACCATCATCCGGCGAACACGTTGCGCTCTTAAAAATAAATCTTGTTGGTTTTCTTTCATCAACACAAAACTTCCAATCACAAAGCGTCGCTTGATTAATTCCGAAAATCCTTCTGTTCTTGCTTGCATCATCACATCTTGATATGTTTTTCCTTGATATCCAGGACCAAATTTTAAACCATCAAGATTCGCATTGTTACTGGTTGCCTCAGCACAAGATATGGTCATATATGTAGGATAAATTGCTTGAAGTAACGGTAGCGGATAGTGAACAAAATCCACTTGTGCACCAGCTTGCTTTAAGGCTTGTAATGTTTGTTGAAAGCGTTCTTTAATCAAAGGATTTTGAATAGAATCCATCACTTCTTGAATGACTGCTATTTTTTTACCTTTGATGGTTTTTGAAAATTGATAAACAGGAAGTGGTTGCTTGGAACTTGTGGCATCATTTCCATCTTCTCCACTCAAGATATTTGTTAAAACCGCTGCATCCTCAACGGATCTTGTAAAGTAGGCAACGTGGTCTAAAGAAGGTGCAAAAGGAAATAATCCAAAGCGAGAAATTCTTCCCCACGTTGGTTTAAATCCAACAAGACCTGCATAACTTGCAGGTTTTCTAACAGAGTCTCCTGTATCACTGCCTAAAGAAAACGGAACCATCCCGCTACTGACAGCAGCAGCAGATCCTGAACTACTTCCACCAATTTGTCTTGTTTTACTTGGATCAAAGGGATTGTATTGATACCCCTTATGTCCCGTCATGCCAGTACCACCCATTGCTAATTCATCAAGGGTTGTTTTACCAATTAAAATAGCTTTTGCTTTGAGAAGTTTGTCATAAACGGTTGCATCATAAAGAGGAATATAACCATTGAGGATATTACTGCCAGCAGTGGTTTCAATGCCTTTGGTCGAAAAATTATCTTTGATGACAAATGGAATGCCCCAAAATGGATTATTAACCTCAGGGGTCGTTAAGGCTTTTGCTTGTTGGATTGCGATTGCTTCGGTTATTTTTTCAAAGGTATTCCACGTGTCTGCTTTTGCACGTTTTAAGGCTTCTTCAACCAATTGCAAAGGCGTTACTTCACGCTTCACAAGCGCTTGGTGGATGTCTAGAATGGTGCGATCTAACCAATGCATGATTAACCAACCACCTTCGGTAACTTGATTTGACCTTCACTGACAAACTTTGCGTTTTGAGTCGCTTCTGATTGTTTTAAAGTGATAGTCGGAACATCGTCTCTAAGCTGAGAGGTATGAGTAACAATCGGAAACGTCATCGGTAAAACGTGATCAACGCCTTCAATCTTACCTATGAGTGCCATTTGTTTTAAAAGGATATCGAATTCATTAATTAAGACGTCATATTGCGTATCCGTCATCACAAAAAGGAGACGAGTACTTGCATCCAACAACAATGATTTGTCTATTTTTTTCATCGCTATGATTATACCTTTTCTTCTGTAAAGATGCTCAATAGACTCGCTTCATCCATGAGTGAAACACCTAACGCTTGTGCCTTGATAAGCTTACTTCCGGCATCGCTTCCGTGAATCAAAATATGCGTGTTTTTGGAAACACTACCTGCTACCTTAGCTCCTAAATTTTCTAATGTTTCGGTTAAGGATTCTCTTGAGCGTTGAGAGAATGAACCCGTAATCACAACCGTTTTTCCAGAGAAAAAACTCGATTTATTGGTAATCGGTCCTAAGTATTGTGTATTCAATCCAAAATCAATGAATCGTTGAATCAGTGATTGGTTATTTGGCTTTTGGAAATAATCAAGAATAGCTTGCGCAACCACAGGTCCAGTGTCTTCAAGCGAAATTAAATCTTGATATGTTGCTTGGGAGAGTGAGGATAAGTTTAAAAAACGTTTTGCCAATTGCTTAGCAGTCTTCTCCCCAATTTCTTTGATACCTAATCCGACAATTAATTTTTCTAAACTCCGTTGTTTACTCGCTTCAATCGCTTCTAAAATCAAATCCACCGATTTATCGGAATAGCCATCCACTTGTAAAAGATCAGATCGTCGTTGTTTTAATTGATATAAATCTGCACTCGATTGAATGAAGCCCAACTCAAACAAATCTTGAATGATCTTATCACCCAAACCTTTAATATCCATCGCAGATTTTGAAGCAAAATGAATGACAGATTCAACGTTTCTAGCCGGGCAAGAAAGATTTTGACAATAATGCATCGCCTCAATTTTCACGAGCGGTTCTCGACAAGCGGGGCATTGTTGTGCCATCACGACTTTGATTGCATCTATTTTGCGTTTATGTCCAACCACTTGAACAACTTCTGGAATCACTTCTCCAGCCTTTCGAATGAGAACCTTATCTCCAAGATAAAGATCTTTTAATTGAATAAAATCTTCATTATGCAAGGTTGCTCGGGCGATCATGCTGCCTGAAACGCGTACCGGCGTTAACACAGCGTTGGGCGTAATTTTACCTGTTCTTCCAACGGTAAAAATAACATTCTCTAAAGTCGTTTCAACAAGTTCTGGGGGATATTTATAAGCGACTGCCCACCTTGGTGTTTTAGCTGTATAACCTAAACGAGGATGGTCTGATAATGGATTGACTTTGATTACAATACCGTCGGTATCATAGGCTAAAGAGGAGCGTTTGGGTTCATATTGCTGAATAAATTTCCAAACATTATCGATTCCTTGAACCGTTTTCGTTTCTGGATTCACTTTAAACCCAAGTGATTTTAAAAATTGTAAGGAATCTTGGTGAGTATGGATGCCTAGTTCATGAGCATTAACCACGTAATATAGATACGCATCTAGTTGACGATTAGCCGTGATACTAGAATCCAATTGTCGTATGGAACCTGCCGCGGCGTTACGTGGATTCGCTAGTAAAACTTCACCTTTCGCAAGGCGTTGCTCATTCAATGTTTTAAAGACGTTTCTCGTCATGTAAATTTCACCACGAACTTCAATCGTCCGTTGATCTGGAATTGTTAACGGAATCGATTTGATGGTTTTAATATTGGCCGTAACATCTTCACCTATTTCGCCATCACCACGGGTGGCAGCATAGACCATTAAACCATTGCGGTACTCAATACTAATGGCCAGTCCATCAATTTTTAACTCACACACATATTCCATTGATTTATTTTCAGACAGTAAATCTTTGATGCGCTTGTCAAAGGCTTGGATTTCTTCTTTGCTATAAGCGTTCGCTAACGACAGCATCATCCGAGTATGTTTGATTTTTTTAAAACTAGACTGAACGGAACCACCCACGCGTTGCGATGGAGAGTGTGGAGAAAAATAAATTGGATGATTGGTTTCGAGTTCAATTAATTCTTTCATTAATTGATCATAAGTAGCATCATCCACCGTTGATTGATTCAACACATAGTACTCATGGTTATATTGGTTGAGTAACGTTCTTAAAGTTTGGATGCGTTTTGCGATATCCATATCACTATTTTACCTTGTTTAACTTTGGATGTTGGGCTATTAATTTTTTAACTTGAGCAGGGTTTTCAAAGGTTATTTCAATAATGTCGTTTGAAATAATACCAGTGACGGAACCCTTGCCAAAACTATCATGGTGACACATATCCCCAATTTGCCATTGAATACTGGTTCGAGATGAACTTGAAGAAGGCGAATCTCCAGAGGATGGACGAACCACGCCTAAACGGGAAGGTGAACTAATAGAAGTAAAAGAAGGTGTAGGTTGATTACCAGTAGCATTGGTAGAAGATTGATAAGGGTTCTTAAACACTAATCCAGCTTCCTTAAAAAAGCGAGAAGGAATTAAGTTACCACCAATCACAAATGAAAAATCACTCGCACAACTTAAAGATAAGGTTTGTTTAGCGCGTGTGAAAGCAACATAACAAAGCCTTCGTTCTTCTTCTAAGCCAAGGTAGGCATCATCATCCAAAGTCCTGATGGAGGGAAATACACCTTCATTCAATCCAATCACAAACACGTGATCAAATTCAAGACCTTTGGCAGTATGCACCGTCATTAAGGAAACAAAGTTATCTTCAAGAATTTCATCTTGACTCGACATCAGAGATATATTTTCTAAATACTGTAAAAAAGTTGCATCTTCATTTCGATCCAAATATTCTTCTAGATCATCCAGCAAGGTATAGATGTTTTCAATCCGATCTTCTTCATCACTTTCTTGAAGACTTTTCATGTAACCGAGTTCTTGTAAATATTGTTCAACTTCGAATCGAAGGTCTAAACCATCCGTCATCAAGCGTACTTTATATTTTTCAATTGTCGCAATCATCGGTTTCAATTGGGTTTTTAATTTAGCAGAAACATCGGCAAACATATCGATACCTTCTGCAGCCTCATAAAGCGATAATTTTCTAAGATTGGCAATGTTTTTTAATTGCTGAAATGTCACATCTCCAATCCCACGACGGGGAACATTGATAATGCGTTCAAAAGATAAATCATCTTTGGCATTAATTGTGAGTTTGAAGTAGGCAATGGCATCTTTAATTTCTTGGCGTTGATAGAAACGCATCCCACCAAAAATCCTGAAGGAAATTTGTTCTCTTGTTAACGCTTTTTCAAAAGGTAAGGTTAAATAGTTAGCGCGATATAAAATCGCCATATGTCGAGGTTGCTGACCTTGTTGAATCATTTTTTTAATTGAATTGACAACCGCATGTGCTTCTTCTTCACGATTAAAATACCGTTGATAAGAAACGTCTTTGCCTTCTAGAATTTCGGTAAATAAGTCTTTTTTTACACGATGTTGATTGTGATCAATTAATTTATTGGCCACATCTAAAATCGGTTTTGTCGAACGATAGTTTTGATTTAAAATGATGGTTTCAATTGGAAATGATTGGGTTAAATCTAGAATGATTTTAGGATTTGCACCTCGCCAAGAATAAATGGTTTGATCAGGATCACCCACCACATAAAGATTGGTATTCGCATTCATTAATAAGCGAAGTAAATGATATTGCACGTCATTCGTGTCTTGAAATTCATCAACGAGAATATGTTGAAAGTACTGTTGCCATTTGGTTTTAACTTCTGGAAATCGTTCAAGAACTTCAATTGATTTCATTAACAAATCATCAAAATCTAAATTGGCCATCGCCTTCATTTTTATTTCATACGTTTCATAAAAGGTTAAACAAAGTTTTTCGGTAGGGAAACGTTCATATTCAATACGAATCTGATCGGGGAGCAGGCCTTGTGACTTTTGCTCTGCAATATATTTTCGTGCTTGTTTCACAATGTCATCACCACGGCGAAAACCTTTTTCTTCTGCAATAGATTTGATTAATTTTTCTTGGTCATCGTCATCGAGAATGGTAAAAGCACTTGGATAACCTAAATGATGAATTTCTCGCCTTAAAAATCTTGCAGCAAAACTATGGTATGTCATGATTTTTAAGCGAGTTCCTAAATCGGGAACAAGTTGAGCCGTCCGCTGAAGCATTTCTTTGGCAACTTTATTGGTAAAGGTAATCGCAAGAATTTTTTCAGGATAAATATGATGTTGATTAATTAAATGGGCAATGCGAAACGTGAGAACTCTAGTTTTACCACTACCTGCGCCCGCGATAATTCTAACGTAAGGGGAAAGTGTGGAAACAGCTTGCCATTGTTTGTCATTAAGTTGAGATTGAATATTCATCATTTTTAGCTCATTAAATTTTACCAAATTGCCTTGATGAATACTATGTAAACACCGAAATAAAAAATTGTTTAAATTACATTTAAAATCTCGCTTTTACCAATATAATTCACCCCATAATCTTGATATTCAATCCTTAATGTAGGAGAAGGATAAAATGGTGTTGGTGGTAACGCTTGCCAATCATGGATGCCTTGAGATTGTATCCATAGTTCAAGACTAGGTAAAACGTCTAAGGCGTGTGGACAATTTGGAAGTAAGTATAATTTAATACTTAAAATACGCCCTTCAGGTTCTGAAAATGCTAAACTTGAGTTAATATAAAAAGCACCCGTGAAACACTCAACCAAATACCATAAGTACGTGAAAACTAAAAGCTTCTTTATCATGACCATTTATGAATAGATTAGAATTTAACAAACCAAACCAAGTCCTTGCTTGGATTGCGTTAATGTGTGGTTTACAAGTGATCATCTTGTGGCTCAATGCAACGCTTCCAATTGTCGGTTATTGGTTGACGTACTTTTTACCTTTTATTACATTAATGGTCTATTTGCTCACGCAATGGAGAGGGTTTCTCATTTACTCTTTAACATCCATTTTACTCGTGATCATTCTCATTCAACCCTTCGTTGAAATGACCTTGTTTTATGCTTTGCCTTCATGGTTATTAGGCATCGGATATGGTATCGCCCTCAAAAAAAAAGCAACTTTATTGTCTTTATTGGTTATCTTATCGATCATTCAATTTGGCATTCTATATTTGATACAAGTTTTTACTTTACAACTCTATCAACTTGATTTACTAGATTTTATTTATCAGATCTTAAATCTAGATCGAAACACATTGGTCGTGGTGTTAGATCCGATCTTAATTTACACCATTGCCTTACTCCAAGTCTTAGTTGGTTTGTTATTAATCTTTCCACTCATAGAACGGTTTCATTTACCGATGCACTATCAACTTTACTTTTCAAAACAGGAACTCATGTTCTTTAATGGACTATTTATCATCACCCTTTTAACATTATTTTTGATGCCTTCTGTTGCTTTTTTTGCTCTTGGTCCCTTGGCTCTTTTCACCATTTATAGTTATGTTTACTTTTTTATGAAACCAGCACGATTTGCAGTATATGTACTATTATTGGGACTCGTTCTGTATCCATTTATCAATGCCATTTTAAGTTCAGTTTTAGAAGGTCCTTACCGAATTTTTTCTGTTTTATTTCTTTCTATTTTTCCGCTTCTTATCGTCTTATTCAATTCATTCACCCAAAAGCAAGAAAATGCTTTAATATAAATGCATGGACCTATTAGTTAAATTATTTAAACGTATTGCATTAGGCGCACTCTATATTATTGCCTCACCTCTGATTGCATTTGGTTTTGGCTTATTTTTAATTTACGGTTTGCTTATCTTTTTAGGCGTATCCCTTAAATCCATCTATTTATTTTTTTCTGGTCGTGGTGTTTTTACTCCTTTCCCAGAAGATTTAGTCGCCCACAAACGTTATCAATTTATGATGAAACAAACACCCAATACACATAAGGCTGAACCAGTCGTTGCCTCATTACCTTCCACACCAGCAGGAACCAAATGATGATGCTTTTAACCACACCAACCCCGACGATCAATCAACGATTAGAACTCCTTTATTTATTGATTGCGTTAGTGTTATTAGTCTTAGCTTTAGTCGGTGGCATTGGTTGGTTATTTGAAACCTTAATCAAAAAATATGGCGACCAAGTCGATGCAGAAACATGGAAAATATACGAAACTCGCACCGTCAACACCCCAAAAGAATTTGCCAAGATTGCCTTTAAAAAAAGTCATCGTCAAGCATTTAAAGATTATTTTTGGGCTTTATTAACAATTGGATTCATGTTAGGAGTGCTGTATGGATATATGGCGTTGATGAATGATCCTACCCTTATCCAAGATCTCTTTAACTATGAAACTCGCGGATTTAATACCATTTTTCCAATTTTCGATTGGGCTAATATTCCCACAAGTAATTTCTTTGGTTTGAATATCATTTCAGACTGGCCAACGTTATTGAATGTCCCAAGATTTGTACCGGAAGCCACCATCTCTTATGTGATCTTTTTATTAAGTTTATTGGGTGGACTATTATTAACACGCGCAACCCTCGCTTTAATTGGTCGAACTTTAAGAATTCAAAATAAACGTAACCAAATCTTTATGAAGAATTTAGATGAAGTTGCTAAAAAACTTTAGGTATTCAATAGTCGTTCAACGTAAGCAATAATTTGTGTAATCACATAAATTGCCAAGACGATATTCACGATCCAAATCGAAATTGTCATCCTTCGTAAGGATGTTTTTTTTCTTTCATAGGCCTCTTTTTCAAGGTCTTGTTGAATGTTTTCTTCTAACGGTTCTTCAAACATAATCTACATTTAGTATAACAAGGATCCTGGTGTGCGGGGATAAGGTTGAGTATCGCGGATGTTATTAACGCCTGTAAGATACATTAACAACCGATCAAATCCAATGCCGAATCCAGCATGAGGCACGCCACCATATTTACGTAAATCTAAATACCACTCTAAACCTTCTTTGTTACCATGTTCGATCATTTTCTTTTCAAGTAAATCAAGTCGTTCTTCACGTTGCGACCCACCAACAAGTTCACCAACTTGTGGAACGAGTAAATCACAGGCGGCAACTGTTTTACCATCGTCATTTAAACGCATATAAAAGGCTTTAATTTCTTTAGGATAATTGATGATGAAAACAGGTCCTTTGGCGATCGTTTCAGACAAATAACGTTCGTGTTCGGTTTGTAAATCCATACCCCATTGAATATTTTTATAGGCAAATTCAACACCGTTCTTTACAGCTTTTTGTAAAGCTGTAATCGCTTCTGTATAGGTCATGCGTTGAAATGGTTTTTGGCGAATCGCTTGTAAACGTTGTACAAGTGTCGTATCAATAAATTGATTAAAGAAAGCCATTTCTTCGGGTGCATGTTTAAATGCATAGTCTAAACAATATTTGACACAGTCTTCGATTAAATTCATGTCATCATTCAAATCGGCAAAGGAAATTTCTGGTTCAATCATCCAAAATTCCGAAGCATGACGTGAGGTGTTACTAGGTTCTGCTCGGAAGGTAGGACCAAAGGTATACACATCTTTAAACGCTAATGCAAAGGCTTCAACGTGTAACTGACCTGAGACCGTTAACGATGCTGGCTTATTAAAGAATTCATTCGGTTTCTTTTGATCAACAATCGCTTGGAAGACTTGTCCTGCTCCTTCTGCATCATTACCTGTAATGATCGGTGTATGAACATAGACAAAATCACGATCTTGGAAAAATTGATGGATGGCCATCGACATCACGGAACGCAAGCGAAACATCGCCGTGAATGTATTCGTTCGAGGTCTTAAATGGGCGATTTCTCTTAAGAAATCAAAACCATGTCTTTTCTTTTGTAATGGATAATCTTCTGGAGCATGACCAACAATGACAAAGGATTCTACTACCACTTCAAAAGGTTGTTTATTGGTTGGGGTTAAGTGAATAGAACCTTTGATGGAAATCGCCACACCTGTTCCACATTTCGATAAAGTATCAAACAAGGTACCTAAAGCTTGATGGTAAACCAATTGAACATTTCTAAAAAAACTACCGTCGTTTAATTCAATAAAGCCAATCGCACCATTTTGTCGATTTGTTCGAATCCATCCTGATAAGACCACAGACAATTGGTCCTTTAAAGTTTGACCTTGTGCGTGGCGATAGAGCGCGCGAATGTTATGTGTTTGTTTCATATTGATACCCTACTTATTTGGTAATGATATTATAGCGTATTTACTTTTGACTGCTTGCTTGTATCTCCCAAGAAGGATCGACGCCAATATCAAGTGGGGCAATCATGCCAGCCTTGAGCATCTCCGCACCCAATAAAGCAATCATCGCGCCATTGTCGGTACAAGCCCAAGTTGGAGGAAAAATAAAGGGGATGTTTGTTTGTTCTGATAACCTAGAAGCCTGTTTACGTAATTCACGGTTCAAGGAAACGCCTCCACCGATAATCACAGATTTAACGTGATGGGTTTTTAACGCTAATTGAAGTTTATCGATTAACGTTTGAATCACCAAACGTTGAAAATCAAAGGCTAGATTATTAGGATTGACCACCCGTTTAGCTTGTTGTTCTTTTTGAATTAAACTTTGGACTGCGGTTTTTAAACCAGAATACGAAAAATCAAAAGTGCCAATTGCTTTGGGTAAAGGTAGTGTGTACTGCGTCTTTCCGGTTTGTGCCAATTGATCGATGATAGGACCACCTGGATAAGCTAAACCCATCATTCGCGCAACCTTATCGTAGGATTCACCAACCGCATCATCTTGTGTTTGCCCAATCAATTCATAACTTAAAGGTCTAGGCATATAGACAAGTTCCGTATGACCTCCACTGACAATCAGTCCTAATGCAGGATATAAAATAGGTTGAACAAATCGTGCAGCCTCTAAATGCGCAGCATGATGATGGACGCCAAGTAAGGGAATATGTAATCGAGCGGCAAGCATTTTGGCACTTTGTAAACCAATGTGTAATGCGCCAATTAATCCAGGACCTCGCGTCACGGCAATACCAGATAAATCCTTAAAGGACAACTTCGATTCTTTAAGTGCCGTTTGTAAAACATAGCCAATATTTTCGGTATGCAATCTTGAAGCAAGCTCAGGAAAGACACCCCCAAATGCTTCATGTTGTTTAATTTGGGAAGCCGTTACATGACTTAGAACCTTGGTTTGCGAAACAATCGCAATCGATGTTTCATCACAACTTGTTTCAATACCTAGAATATATGCAGCGTTCATAAACGTTTCTCCATCAATAACGCATCTTCTCCATCGGCATAATAATGAGGTTTTTTAATTAACGCTTTGAATCCATATTTGCCGTAAAGTTTTTGGGCAATGAGATTACTGACCCTCACTTCTAAAGTGATGGATTCACAACCTGATTGAATGATTCGGTTAATGGCATCCCTTAAGATCACGTTTCCGATGCCTTGACGACGAAGGGTTGGAATCACAGCTAGATTATTGATTTGAGCTTGCTGGAACGTAATCCAAAAATCGATATATCCGATTACATAACCCTCAGCTTCTGCAACCAAGACAAAGGCATAAGGATTGTCTTTCAGTTCATAACGAAAATGGTTTTCGGTCCAAGGTGAAGAAAATGAAAGATTTTCAATCTTGAGAATGGTTGATAAATCTTGAATGGTTGCAGGTCGAATGGTCATACAAGATCCTTTAAATAAAGTGGATTTAAGGTTTGAATATCAACGAGTGGTGATAAAGCAGAAAATATCACATTGATATGTTGAAGAATGGCTTCAGGTTTTTTAATCGCTTCTTCAACCGTTAAAGATGTGCTTTGTGGAAATTGAAGTTTAAAAGACGATATGGCTTGCTCCGCCACAATCTGTGGCGTTGCTAATACCTTCGTTCCTTGATAAACCCCAACATAACGCCGACCACCTCTAGCATCGAGCGATATCATCACATCGGGTTGATACGCGAACATTTGTAAGGTACTGATTGGAAAGACCTTTAAGGGTTGCATTAAAGCAAGGGTTTTAATCAGTGTTAATGCCAGACGAACACCCGTAAATGAACCAGGACCATGACCCACAATCACATCTGTGACATCGTTAAGTTCAAACTTAAATCGTTTTAAAAATTCAAGGATACGTGGAAGCATCAACTCAGCATGGCGCCGATCAAGTACTTCAACATGATGCCCTAGAACGTTTTTGTCCTTCATTAATCCCAAAAATAATGTGGGAGTACTGGAATCCAAAACAAGAATGATAGAGGATTTCATCTTCTCACCAACTCCATCTCAATGGATCGACTTTGATCATCAATCAAACGAATACTAAGGTGAATGATTTGATTGGCATGCGGTAATGCGTTTAGTTTTTCAGGCCACTCAATCATGGTTATCGTGTCGTCACCCATTTCATCTTCCAAACCAAATGCAGAACGTTTGTCTAATCGATATGCATCCACGTGGAGCAATCGACCTTTCAAGCGTTCAAGAGGATAAACTTTCATAATGGTAAAGGTAGGAGAAATCACCCGATTTTGAACACCCAATTGTCTCGCCATTTCTTGAACAAGGGTGGTTTTACCTACACCTAAAGGACCTTTTAATGTCACCAAGGTACCTAATTTTAGAAAAGGTAATAGAGAAGCGACAAAGGGTTTTATATCTTCAAGGCGATGGATTTCAAAAGACTTTTTCATTAGAATAAAAATTTCTTTTCTTTGATAAATTGTTGAAACAATTCTTGAATGCGATGCATTTGAAAAGGATAATCACGATCTTGTAATTTCTTAAATAATAAAGCAGCTGAACGAATCAACACATCTTTCAGTTCGGATGAATATTGATATCGCAAACTATGTTTTTCAAATTCTCGTTCATCTAAACTCATGATGTAACCATCGGGAAATAATTTGTAATCCAAATCATAATCAATGTATTTTAAAATACCGCGATCAACAAGTGTTGGAGAGGCAATATTGACATAAAAAACAACACCTCGATCTTTGATCATGCCAATGACATTAAACCAATCATGCTTGCTAAAAAAAGAAATCGCAGGTTCTTTTGAAAACCACCGTCTGCCATTGGCTTCAGTTACTTTCGTTTTATGATTAGCCGTGACAAAAAAATCTTCATCATCAAGTAAGACGTAATTACGTTCCCAACAACGGTGTAGGGAACCATCATGTTTATAACTTTGGATTTTTAACCAACTACCTTTAACTGACATATTTACCTTTTAATAAGGTAAATTATAGCATTTTTTGAGTGGTTAAATTGCGGATGACCAATGGTAAATTTGAAAAATATAGGGTGATGATGACAATCAAGCTGATTAAAAAAGAGGGTAATAAATAGGCGATGTTATAAATCAAGGATCCAAGCCAATCGACCTCGAAATAAAGCACACCAGAAATGACATGCATGCTTAAACGCCATAAAAATGCAGTGGTAAATGTCATCAATAACAAGCCAAAACTCTTGAATCCTTTGCGATTTAAAATGGTTTCTCGAAAGATAGATACGATGATGAATCCACTAAGTGCCAATCCATAATCGAATACGTAATAAACGAAATATCCATCTAAAATCGAACTTAAGATACCGAAGACAATTGAAATTGCAAACCAAGTTTTCCACCAAGAAAAAGATAACGCAATCAAAAGAAGCCCTACCATGGCGAGATTGATCGATCCGCCATTCGCTTGTTGGTAAAATTTAAATACAACATCCAAGACAATGGTGATACCAACTAACATCCCCATCAAAACAATTTGACGAATACTCAGCCTTAGATTTTTCATTTGATTTCCTCCTTCAATAAAAAATCCTTGGCTAGCAAGGATAACAAAACGTTGTTACTTTCCTACGCTAGCATTACCTAGATCAGGTCCGGTCGGTATGAAACGCATACCCTCTCAGCCAAGCTATCTTAGCTCCCGTTATCGTTAATATATCAAATATAAAATTTAAGTGTTAGACCAATGAATCGGCTTAAGTCCTTTTTGTTCTAACCATGTGTTTGTTTTTGAAAAGTGTTTACTTCCGAACCATCCGCCTCGATTTGCTGACAATGGGGAAGGATGATGGGCGAGCATACAACCATGACTTGGATTGGTGATCCAAGATTGATATGTTTTTGCTTGTCCTCCCCAAAGTAAATAAAGAATGGGTTGGTTTAACTTTTCCAAAAACTGAAAAACGTGTTCAAAAAAAACATCATATCCAATCTTTTGATGAGACAAGGGTTTACTATCTTCAACCGATAACAAACTATTGAGAAGGAGAACCCCTTGTTTTGCAAGATAACTTAAATCACCCGATTGAAAATTCATCTGGACATTTAAATCTTCCGACATTTCTTTATAAATATTCATCAGACTAGGGGGTAGTTTGATCCCCGGATTCACAGAGAACGCTAAGCCATTTGCCTGGCCTGGTTGATGATAAGGGTCTTGACCAATGATCACAACTTTGAGTTGGTCAATTGGGCATAATTCGAAGGCTCGATAGATTTGATGGCGAGGTGGATAAACGACCTTGTCTTGATAAGCTTGATCCAAGAATTGCTTGATGGTTTGAGCATATGGTAAGGTCTTTTCTTGATTAAAGAATGTTTGCCAAGTTGAATTCATCTTACGTCTATCTTACTAAAATCCAAGAAGAGATGGGATTTTTGTATAATGATTTTAATGAAAACCTGTTTCTTTTTATTTAGTCACCCCGCTCCTTACAAAGTTAATCTCTTTAATGGATTGGCAAAACATCTTCGTTTAACCGTTTTTTTTGAACGTGAATTATCGGGTTACGCTAAAGAACAATATGTTTCCAAAGATCATTGGAAGTTTAACTATCGAATGTTAAAAGGGGTGAAGATTGGCAAAGAGAATCACCTTTCATTTGAAGTAAAAAAACATTTAAGCGAACATCGTTATGACTATATTGTGATGAATGGTTATTCCTCTTGGACTGAAATCATCACCATTCTCTTTTTACAAAAATATAAAATTCCTTACTACCTCTATGTGAATGGAGGCGTGATTCGTAAGGATTCTCCTTGGAAATTCGCCTTCAAGAAGAAACTCATTTCTGGAGCCAAGGGTTACTTTTCTCCTACGCCAATCGTGGATGATTATTTAGTCCATTATGGTGCTACCAAAGAAAAGATTATGCACTACCCTTACAGCACGATTTTTCAAGAAGAAATTCTAAAAAAATATCTCAGTACTGCAGAAAAAAAGGAATTAAGAAAAACCATCGGTTTACCTCAAGAAGACAACGTATTCATTTCAATTGGTCAGTTTATTCCAAGAAAAAATTTCACGACCTTAATCCAAGCTTGGAAAAAAATGCCTAAACATTACCACCTAATCATCGTCGGCAATGGACCGTTAAAACATACCTTTCAGCGATTGATTCGTCAAAACAGACTTTCAAATGTCACCATCAAACCTTTTCAACCTAAAAATTTATTACTTTCAATGTTACGCGCAAGTGATGGTTTTATTCTTTTAAGTAAAGAAGATATTTATGGCCATGTTGTCAATGAAGCATTATCACAAGGCATCCCTGTATTAAGTTCTGACCAAGTGATTTCAAGTAAAGTTTTAATTCAACAAGGCATTAATGGTTACCGTATATCACTCAATTCAATGGCGTCTTTTCCTAAAAAAGTTCATCAATTAATTTTGATTCAAAACCCAGAAGCATCATTACGAATTGCTAAAGAGCACACGATTGAAAAAATGGTTAAAACGCATTTAAGTTTCTTTGGAATTTCATCATGAATAAATATGTGTTGCTTAGTTCAGTCATTCCACCTTTTATCTTTCAACAAAGGATCGACGCTGGTGAAGTGATCAATCCTAGTCATCAATTGTATTTTTCTCGATGGATACAATCCCTTTCAAAACTGACGCCGGTCCAAATTATTTGTCTTCCTCCTCTTCGAAAAGCGAATAAACATCTTTGGAATAAAGAATCAATTCATCGAGATAATCAACAAGTTTATCTTCAATTTGGGCATCCTAATCACCGCTACTTGAAAGCATTATGGTTATCTTGGTCGTCGCATCGCTATATCCAGAAATTGTTACATTCAAAAACCGATTTAATCTATCTTTTCATTGATGGAAATAGCGCCATCGCAGGACAAATTGCAAAACGATATCGCCGTCATCCTCGTATCCGAACGATCGGTATATTCACGGATAGTCCTGCGCAACTAACAGGCATTAGCAAAAGCAAAGCAAAACAATGGGTAACCTTACATCAGCATCATTTTGCTTACATCGGCATCACAGAACCTTTACTTGCATTGTTTAATCCAAAACAAAAACCACAATTGGTGATACCAGGTATCGTGGAATCTGCAATAGGAGCAAAACATCATCCTCGCCCTTATGTATTTTTTTCAGGTGCACTTTATAGTCGTTATGGAATCGATTCATTCATCAATGGATTTTTACAACTCAACAATCAAAAATTAGATTTACTCGTATCGGGTTTTGGTCCTGAAGCCAGTATGATTGAACAATTAAGTCAACAACATCGTCATATCAAATTTCTTGGATTATTATCACCGACTCAAGTAAGAAAATATCAAGCAGGAGCCTATGTTAACGTCAATCCCCGACCATTGGATAAAACTTTAGATGCTGTCGCCATCCCTTCTAAAGTCCTTGATTACATTGCTTCTGGCGCTCCAACCCTTACAACAAGACATCCATTTTTTGAAAGCCACTTTGACCAAACATTACAATGGATTGAGGATGCTTCAGAAGATGGGATTCGCGTTAGTTTACAACAATTTTTAAACTTGGATTATAGTTTAGTCCAAGCGAAGGCGATCAAAGCAAAAAACATCGCAATCCAGGAATTTGGTATTGAAACAACCGGTCAACGTTTATGGAGTTGGATTAATTCTTTAAAATGATTGACGAGCGTTTCACAGGCCTTATCAACGGAATACGTATTTGCATAATGTTGTTGATGTTGTAAACGAATGGATTCTTTCTTTCGCGCATCCAACACTTTAATTTTTTTAATGATGCTGGTTAAATTTGCAAATTTCGGTTGAAGAATAAAATTGGGTTTGAATTGTTTAAGAATCGATAAACCATCTCCTTGCAAGTAACCAATAATCGGTTGACCAAAGGGGAGATATTGAATTAATTTATGAGGAATGGTTTTACCAACAATACCTGGGGTTTGTAAACCTACATAAAATGCATCTGCATCAATTAAAAATTTACCAAGATTTTCAGGTGTTTGATGCGCATAAAAATGAATACGCGTTTGTAATTGAAGTGATTTGACTAAGTTTTTTAAGACTTGAAGTTGGCGACCTTCACCAATGATATGAAGATGATCTTGAGGTCCGGTTCGTTTCCAAGCTTGGACCAACGGGAGCAGTTGTTGAATCGTCCCAACGTTACCGGCATAAACAAGATGAAACCCCTGACCATAGTCTATTTTTTCATTTCCGATCGTTTCAATCAGTGCAGGTTGAACAAGTGCTTTTGGTGCAACTTTCTCTTTGCCAACCATCGGAATAAAGTGACCGAGATAACTTGGTGAACCAACCACAATTCGATGAACTTGATGATAAAGGGCAAGACTCCATCGCTTTAACCATCCATACAGGATTCCCTTTGGACTCAAGATGGGGGTGACGAGTAAGGATTCTGGCCAAACATCTACAGCATAAAGTAAGTGAGGAATGTGGTGCTTTCTTGCATATCGAATCGCAGGAGCAATCGACATCAAAGGTGATAACGATACCGACATCACCACATCATAACGACCTGGAAGACCATCAATATCTTGCATCGCGGCTTGATAAAAAGTAGCATAATTCCTTAAAACGCTTAATTTTGAACGTTTTCTTGCAAAAGTATGGACCCGGTGGATATTGACCCCACTGATGATTTCATCGGTGATTTTTTGATAATCTTTGGGGACTTCGCCAAAACCATATTGTGGTTTACTCGTTAAAACCTGGACATGATGCCCTAATTTGACCAAACCTTCACATATATTGGTGATGGCAAAGCTTTCTGGATAGTAATATTGGGTGACAACTAAAATTCTCATCTTAACGCCATTATAAACGATTCGGTATAATAGAGTTAATGACGACCAAACGTGCACTACCCAAAACCTTACGGTTCTTCTTTAACCCCCTTCGCTGGTGGATGATTCGTTTTTTACCTACGACCTATTTAAAATGGCAATATCGCTACATCACGGGTAAGCCATTAAACCTACAAACCCCAACCACTTACACAGAAAAATTACAAATTTTACGGCATTTTGTCTTCCCTAGAGATCCATTGGTCATCCGAGGAAGTGATCGAGTTGCCGTGAGAGAAATGCTCAAAGAAAAAGGATTAAAAACTTATTTAATTCCAACCTATGGTGTCTATGATCGTTTTGAAGATATTCCTTGGAAACGATTGCCAAAACAATTTGTCCTCAAGTGCAGTCATGCTTCAGGTTTTAATCGGATTATCTTGGATAAAAAAAATGCAAATTATGAGCAACTCAAAAGACAATTCAAACGTTGGCTGAAAACCGATTATGGATTGAAAACCTTAGAAAGACATTATTCCCCTATTCCTAGGAAAATTATCATTGAGAAATATTTAGGCGTTCAAACGAGCCTGCCGATTGAATATAAAATTCATGTGTTCCATGGTCAAGCGAAGTACCTTTATGTGGTGACCGGACGTGGTGCAGACATTCGCTACACCCATTTACTCTCCAATTGGACGCCGTTTCCAGGAGCCCAATTTAATGGATGGCGTAGTGCTGATTATCCCATCATTGAACCTCCCCAATTTCAAGCGATGCTGCAATTAGCAGAAAAATTAGCAGCACCATATCCTTTTGTTCGTGTTGATCTATACAATATCGACGGAAAAATATATTTCTCTGAGTTGACCTTTACCCCTGCAAAAGGTACATTGAAACTAGCAGATCATACAATTGATACGTTGATGGGAGGATGGTTAACCCTTGATGAAGAAATCATTCAATAGACTCTTGCCATTGATGGCATCTAGTGTTGTTTTAACCGCGTGTGGTGCTGATGTCGCTGCAGTGTACGATCGCAACCTTTATCACACCAATATTTTTGAAAATAATTTTTACGTCGATGAAGTGTTAACCGGTACATTTTCAGCGAATCAGATTGAAGAAATTCAAGCGACCTACTCCTTCAATGCTAACCAAGTGAATCAAACCATTCCTACGACAAACGATGATCCTAACGGCGATCAATTCGCCCTCAATCAAAAATTAAGTCTTGCATTACCTGCTGTTGATTATGGGATTGAATCAAAGTTATTTGATGGCATTCTTTATTGTACGGATGCTCAACGTTTATCAAAATCTAGACTTCAACTTCGTCCTTCTGGGATGGGTTATGTTTTCCCTTCTCCGTTACAAAGTTCAGATGATCAAACCATTGGCTTATTTATGAAAGCCGGTGCAGATACAGATGCTGGAGCCGAACATATTCGTGACTTGAATGTTCAATTCACCTTATTTAAATCAACAGAAAACGGCATTATTGCGATTGAATTGAATATAGAAATCACTGATTTAGTGGCGACCTTTTATCCAGGATATTATCAAATCACCTTACCAGCGAATACCTTAGAAGGAACGATTGGTTTTGGATTTCGCTACTCGATTGTTAGTCCAATACCTTCCAACGATCTTGAAACATTGACCGGGATTTTCCTTTACGAAGTACTGTTCCCTTCTTCAACTTTTTAACCGGAGCTTTCAATTCTTCTTTTATGGTTGTTTCTTTTTCAACCTTTGTTTTTTTCTCGATTTTTAAGAAACCAACAAAGGGATCAATCATCATCGTTCCCATGAAGAAAAACATCACTATCCAAAGCGGTTCATCAAACATGAGTCGCGGCGTTCCACGTTCAAGTTCTCTGACCCACGGATAAAGTTGGGTACTGAAGGTTTGATAAAGGATAAAGGCGACAATCAATAAAACCATCGTCATTTTTAAAGCATGGTCGACTTGTTTGTTTTGACTGAATTCTATCAGTTGATTCAGGTAAAATGTTCCAATTAAGATCAATCCTACCAAGGCAAAGATTCCACCTTGATGTAAGGTGTCAAAGATCATCGAATAGGTGGTGGTTTGATATTGTCCATTGATAATGATCGGTGCAAAGCCGCCAAAGGGATTATCAAACATACTTCTTAAGACAATTTGATAACCTTCAATGATGGGAAAATCTAAGATTCGTTCAAGAGGACCAAATTGTTTAACCAAGGTCCCTAAGCCGAAGATATCAAATGCATCGATAAAGAATAGCAACACCATCAAACTAAAAAACGCTAGACCACCATAGAGGATTGGTCGAACAAGTGTCGGTCTTTGTTTCCACCAAGTTGGCAAGTTCACGATGATCCACCATGCAAACCCAATCAAAATCGAAACAATCAGGGGTGTAAAGGTCGGTAATAAAACAATACCAAGAACGGCAACCGTTGAAGGAAAAATCCACCAAAGATGGGTTTTCCATTGTTTTAAAATATCTCTAGGTTTCAAAAGTAATCTCGCATGCGCTAGCAAAGGCATACATAATAAGGTCAAATAAAATTCCATGTATGCAACATTGAACTCTACAAATTGAAGACCAATCAGCCATTTCACTTCTTCACTAACAACATAAACTTCACCATCAACATAAATCACTTGCCCGGCAAACAAAAATCGATAGAACGGTAAATATCGATACAGTGTATAAAGAAGATTCATAGCAACGAATGCAGCTAAACCAATCAGGATTGGTTTGAATATCGAAGCATAGCTAAATCGATAATACTTAACCGCAAAAAAACCTAGTAAGTAAACTCCTGAAAACCCTATCGAAAGTAATCCATTTCTTAACCACGTTCCAGATTCCAAATAAAGAGGTGAAATGCCCATAAACAAAGTAAAAATGGTCATACTCGTCAGCATTAAACCAAGGTCGGTTCGTTGATTATCAGATAATTGCCGGTAATTGAAAATAAATAAAAACAACCCCGCTACAAGTCCTATTAATAAATAGACTGAGGGAATACCTAAAAATTGAAACCCCACCAGGACTAACATTTGTGTGAGTAAAAGTGGAAAAAGCTTTTGCCAATCGAATTGGATCAAGTCTGTTTTACCAGTACGCGCCATGTTCCACCTTTTCTGCCCCTCGTGGCTTTTCACTGGGACGAATCCATGCATCGTTAAGATAACGATTAACGTGAATACGTTTTTCCCATCGTCTTCCCATCATACCAAACATTGTTTGTGTTGCCCCACCTGTTTGAATCGCTTGGCGACCCATCGTTTTTACAAACCAGCATAAATGTGATCCATAAGCTCCCGCACCAATCAGGGCAATATCAAAATCATGTTTCATAATTTCAACCTTCATCGCATCCAATGCTTCAAACCAATTTGCATAACGTTCATCGATTTGATCACCAATGGTTTGAACTGCCTTCACGGTGATTAATTCAAAATGGGGAATCACACCCTTGGGAAATAGTTTATCTTTTCGTTTGTATTGCCGCTCGATATCTTTTGCAAAAGGGGAGACAACCAGAACGCGTTTACCTTCTAAGCTTTGAATCCAATTTCCTCTTAAGGGTTCAAATGATTCATATTGAATCACGTCTGGAGATTGAAAATATCGTTGATACATATACGATTCCATATGAATGCCAGAGACACCAAAGACATCGGTTTTTTTAGCTTCCTTCATAAAATGTTTCGCGTAATAAGTTAGAGATTTGTCATCCGTGGGGAAAAATCCGGCATTATTTTTCATACTCCAACGAACGATGGGTTTAAATGTTTTTTTCAGTCCAAGCAGCATTTTTTCATAATTGTGAATCGCACCCATTTCAACTGCACCAATACGTACGGCGGCGAAGGGTTCACCCTTTTCAATCATGGTCTTTAAAACCTGATTACCTTTTTCTAAGTTGATACGTTGATGGCTTAAAAACCGATTGGTGGGAGGCTTGATGCGAAATAATTTCCATAATAAAACATGGATTGAGCTTTTCAAAAATGCTCGATAATAATGGATGCGAGATAGCGGGATGAGTTGAGTTGAGGACATTAATTCTATTATACAAATAAAAAACCGAGGTTGTTGACCTCGGTTGAATATGATGACCTATTTTACTTTTGCTTTCTTTAAGATCGCGCGTTTAATGACGCCATTTTCATAAACAAACTTAGGACTACCCTTTAATAATGGACGAACATAACGTTTCATTAAGGTTCCTGAACCATGAACATCCATCACCCATTCTGGAGAGAGTTTCTTTTCAACGTTGGCGATTTTATTTAATTTTTGTAGTTTAAAACTTACTTTATAGGGTTCATCACTCTTACGGGAAATGACCACCATGGAGTCGGTTTTTCCTTTAACAGCTTTTTTCACGGCAATGGAAGATACTTTAATTGCTTCTTTGGAATCGACTAAGGTGATGTATTGCGCAGCAGCACGTTGCATTAATGAAAATTCAATGGGACGTGTACTATAACCAAAACGTTCTTTGACGATTTGCGCTAATTGATAGGCGACGCCACCCATTTGCACGTGGCCAAAGCCATCCACTTCTTTACCTTGGTGAGGCATTTGTGAAAGAATGCCTTCTGAAATCACGAACAAAGCTTTTTTCTTTTGTTCATAAACTTGTTTCACTTCTGCTAAGAACGTTTCTAAGTTAAAGGTATCTTCTGGTAAGTAAATGCGATCTGCTTTGACGTCACCTTCAAGTAATGCTGCAACGGCAGTTAACCATCCAGCGTTACGACCCATCACTTCGACAATGGCAACCTTACCTTTGTTATAAACAAGGTTATCAATCGCCACATCTTGTAATGTTTGTAAAACAAATTTGGCAGCAGAAGGAAATCCTAAACAGTGATCGGTGTTCGCTAAATCGTTATCAATGGTCTTTGGGATGCCGATGACGTTGCAATCATAACCGACTTCTTTCATTAACTTCGATAACTTATGGCAGGTATCCATCGAGTCATTTCCGCCGTTGACGAGTAAGTAACCAATATTATATTTTTTTAAAGTTGCTAGGATTTTTTGATAATCAGGGTGATTCACATCACTGCTTAATTTATAACGAGCGGTACCTAAAATCGCACCAGGGGTTTGGGGTAAAAGCTCAACGGTTTCTTCGGATTCTGCTCTTAAATCGATTAAATTGTCATTTAAAACACCTTCGATACCATAAAGTGAAGCATAGATTCCACCAATTTCAGGATGCTTTTTTGCTTCTTTAATGACTCCATATAATGAGGTATTGATAACAGATGTGGGACCACCGGATTGAAAATAAAGTAAATTTTTCATACATT
>JBBAWZ010000009.1:25196-37595 GCA_040396875.1 Bacilli bacterium | reverse complement strand
AAATAAGTAATTACTTTTATGCTGGATTTACCGCTGCAACGGGTGGATTAGCCCAACAAATGACGCTAAAGTCATGGTACTTATCGAATAGTTACATTGCAGGTGGCATTGATCCAAACTCTCCAAACAATATGGTAGATAGTCAAGGTCCTACCGCTCCTTTATTTGAAGTAAACAGAAATGATTCAAATTACGAACTTCAACTGAATGGATCAGTAGACAGTGAGACTTCTGTTTCAGGTTATCAATACAAAATTGGCAATCAACCTTGGGCAGTTTATGAAACTACGATCTCTACGAATACGATTGCAACGTATCGAGCTCGTGCGTTTGATCAAGCAGGTAATTTTTCTGAAGAATCAACCATGGTCATCTATGAAATAATCTTTGTTGCAGCCAATCAAATTCAAGAACGTATCTTACACTCAAGTGAAGAAGAACCATACGTTATCAATCAAACCTTTGATATGAATGGATATCGATATTCAAGTTGGTATGACAATTCACAATTCGATGGTGAACCCTTACTTGCGATACCGGCACAAACTCAATCGATTACGCTTTATAGCAAACCAAGCGCCATGACGTATAACATAAGCTATGACTTAAATCTCGGTGAAACCAACACGATCTTACCATCGAGTTTTACAACAGGTGAATCCATTAACTTACCGATTCCAAGCAAAACTGGTCATACTTTTTTAGGATGGTATTTTGAAGATACGTTTGTAAATCCAATTGACACCACAAACTTACCATTCATGTCATTTACCGCTTATGCGAAATGGCAAATTAATACCTACGTTTTGACTTTGGAGTATTTGGATTCAACTGCAATTGTTGAAAATATATCATTGGTTTATCAAGGTCATGTAACACTACCGATACTTGATCAAAAACCCGGATATACCTTTGTTGGATGGACCTATCAAGATCAATTGATTTCAAATGATTTTGTGATGCCGAGTGAGGATGTCACGCTTGAAGCACGTTGGCAAGGAAACACCACCCAAATTTCTTTCATCACGAACACGAGTGAGATTGAAATTACCAGCACGAGTGGAGTAGCGATTGGCACCTTACCTACCTTAAACATGCCGGAAGGTTATCAATTTTTAGGTTGGTCACTTGCACCATTGGATACGAATCAACTCATTAATGAAACCTATATCGTACCCAATAGCGAAACCCTCAAACTCTATCCAATTTGGATTCAATCCTCGAATCTCACGCTATTAAATCCAACGGTTGATTCCATTCAATTAGAAAATCAAGATTGGATTAAACCCATGATTATTTTTACCGCTGTGATAACGTTAGGATTATCCTTCTTTCTAACTGCATATCTTAAAAATAAGGAACATTATGGCGCTTAATCAATCCAAAGCAAAACGACTTATGACTAATTTTATTGGAGCATCCGCCTCCGTTGCAGTTGTCACCGCGGTTGCTTCCGTGACCATTGCCATCGAAGCAAGATTTATCAACGTGAATGTTTTTGAAAACCAAGCGTTCTATGAATTGGAAGTCATTGAAAATATCATCGTTGAAGGATCAGGATCCTTACCCAGTAGTGAATTAGAACCAACTGAGCCCGCGACCGTTCAACTACGTGTAGAAAATCAATGGGACAATTATGTCATCGCTTTAACGTATGGTATCAATCAAGGAACCATTGAACCCTTACGATCCAATCAATCTTATACATTATCGATTGAATTAGAAGACACCTTAGGTTGGAGAACCTTGGATACGTATACGTTCTCAACACGCCCTAGAACCAATGCGATCATCACATCGATTAACGAAACCACTTCTCCTCTATCAACCTATACATCCTTTGAAGCAAAGGTGATCACACAGGATGGCTTTACTGCAGCAGAACGTTGGGAACTTGATCTGGTTTATGGAACTTATGTAGACAACCAAACATTGTCCGTTGGCGAACAAACACTTATCTGGGATAACCTCTCCCATCAAAATGCATCGATGCAACTTCAAATTTTTGCAACGATCAATGGAGAACGAAAATTAATCACAGAAGTTAATCAACTGACAACACCATTCCTCGACGCAACGATTGATCTCCACTTCACCAATCCCGAAACCTTATCAATCCGCCCTTTGTTGAATAATGGAACGCAAAATGGTCAGTTTAAAATTGAGTGGATTGATGCTGAACAAACGATTGAATCCTTTGATCTTACTGAAGCTGGTTTAATCATCGAAAATTTAGTAGCGCAAGAACTATATCTATTGCGATGGATTTTTATCACCAGTGATGGCAGAAACTTTGTTGCATTGGAACGTGACATCATCCCACTCCCACAGCCTTACTTTGTTTTGAACCTTGAACCTTTAATCAACAGAATGAAAGTTGAACTTACCATCGATCGTATTCCAAACTTAGTTAACCTATATCTATCCATCGGTGCTTTTGATCAAGAAACCGCAATACCATTCACACGTGTGGATGAAAATGATGCCATCAGTTTCTATGAATTAGTTCTAGAAACAGCGATTCCTTTAGGTTCATCGCTCGCACTGACCCTTGTGCAAGCGTCACCATATGACTATCCGATTACGTTTTATTCATTCAACTTTCAAGGAGGTATATCACAATGAAAAAGAATGATCAAAAGTCGACAAAAGTTACGTTAACCAAGGAACAGCTTAGATTAAGAAAGCAAGCCATACAAAAATGGATTGGTATTTCCTTACAAGGCTTGGTTATTGTTGCTGCGATATTCCTCGCAGTCTTTTCAAATTTATTGTTTGGGGATAGTGAATTTGGAGACATCATAAATCGTACCTTAGGAAAATTCTTTGATATTGGTTCCTTGATTTCCAATAACTACTTAAGAATTTTAGAAACCTTCACCATTCTGTTATTTATTTGGATCGTGCAACGTTTATATGATGCTGCAGTTGCGATGTTTGTGCCAAAGAAAGCACAAGTAGGAACGACGATGTTGTTATTAAAGAGTGCGGTTCGATATGGCACTAACTTTATGGGTTTACTGTTCATCCTTACGGCTTGGGGTGTTGATTCTGTCACCTTACTAGCATCCATCGGTTTAATTGGTTTGGTCGTCTCATTCGGTGCACAAAGTATTGTCGAAGATATTATCTCAGGTTTGTTTTTAATCATTGAAAAACAATTCTCGGTTGGAGACATTATTATTATCGATGGCTTCCGAGGTAAAGTCATGGAAATCGGTTTAAGAACCACCAAGTTTTTAGATTTAGCAAATGCTGATTTAAAAATTGTTAACAATTCTCAAGTAAAAAATGTCATTAACGCTTCGATTAATACCTCTACTGCTGTCACTGAAGTTGGCGTTTCATATGAAACGGATTTAGAAAAATTAGAAGATTTAATTGCGAAAGTCTTTATTCCGAATTTTACAAAGAAATATCAAGCTGTTTTAGAAGGTGAAGTCTCGTATGGTGGTGTTACGGCCCTCGCTGACTCTTCAGTCAATCTAAGATTCGCTGCCAAGGTGAATGAACTCAATCGTCCTAAAGTGATTCGTTTACTCAATCGTGAATTTAAAATTTTCTGTGACAACAATAAAATTGATATTCCATTCCCACAAGTGACAATTAATTACAAAATACCTCCGAAATAAAGCACTATCTTTTCATCATTTCAACCGCTGGGTTCAACCCAGCGGTTTTACTTTATAATGAGTTTGATGAAACTTTACCCTAAACCCATTTTTCACTCCGTTCCCGGTTATGAAATCGTGATGGAGTTCATTGAACCCTCTGTTAAATTACATGGATTTATTGCCGTTCATAACACCAAACGTGGACCTGCTCTAGGTGGGACTCGTATTTGGAAATATGATAATCGCGAATCAGCGTTGACCGATGTTTTACGCTTAGCAAAAGGGATGACCTTTAAAGCTGCAGGTGCGGATTTATCCTTAGGTGGTGGTAAAGCTGTTCTGATGGGTGATGCAAAATCAATTAAATCACCAGCCTATTTTGAAACCTATGGTCATTATGTTCACTTATTAAAAGGCCAATACATCACGGCTGAAGATGTAAATACGAGTTCAGCGGATATGATGCATATTGCCAAACAAACCCCTCACGTGGTCGGTCGTGTTGGCAAGTCAGGCAATCCTTCCCCATTTACTGCATTAGGTGTATTTTATGGTATTCAAGCTTCCGTCGCCTTTGCTTTACCTAAGAAGAAACTACAAGACTTATCATTTGCGATTCAAGGGGTTGGCCAAACGGGAAGTTATTTAATTGAATTACTCGTGGCCGCGGGTGTTACTCAAATCACCATTGCCGATATCAACCCTACGAATATCGAATTGATCACAAAGAAATATCCTCACCTAAAGGTTGTCAGTCAAGAATTGATCATGAGCTTACCTGTGGATGTCTTTAGTCCATGTGCGTTAGGTGGCATCATCAATGATGTTTCGATTGATCAAATGAAAGCAAAGATCGTTGCAGGTAGCGCGAATAATATTTTATTAGATGATAAAATTCATGGACCAAAAGCGATGGAAAAAGGGATCTTGATTGCCCCTGATTTCATTATCAACGCTGGTGGTTTAATTAACGTCTATCACGAACATCATTCTGATTATCAAGAAGCCGAAGTTAAAGAAGAAATTAAACGCATTGGTCTACGCCTTACCCGCATTTATCAAATGGCGAAAAAAGATCATATCGATCCATTTGCCGCTGCCACTGCTTTTGCTAATCAACAATTAAAGTAACGTTTCTACAATCGGTTTGACAACATCCGTCACCACAGCATAACCTGCTAACGATAAATGCAAACCTTCTTTGGAATATTGCATTTTTAATTGACCTTCTTCGTCAAGAAGTGAAGGATAAACATCCACAAATTGAACACCTGGTAGATGACGAATCTTATCATTGATCCATTGGATATCTTGATTCTTGCGTGGACCTACAATGATCGTATTGACGAGCTTATCGCTGGATTGATTAACTGGATAAAGTGAAAGTAAAAGAATCTTTAACTTCGGCATCTCTTGATGAATCGTTTTGATTAGCGAATGGATAGACTCTACCGTTTTTTCTTTTGGTAGACCAAGGACTTGTAAATCATTGGTGCCAATTTGTAACACCAAGACTTTTGGTTTTAAATCAAAAATAGAAAGGTTTAATCGCTTGCTTAACCCTTCTGTGGTATCACCATCGATACCGCGGTTATACAAATGGATACCTGGATAAAAATCACTTAAGGGATAACGTTGCGTTAACGAATCTCCAACAAAGACAACACCACCGGGTTTTGCATGGCGATTATAAATTTTAAATTCATTGGTTCTGGCAAAATACGTACTTCCAATCACAGCTTTCATCATGCGGGTTTGTTTCCCTTTCTTTAACATCGATCCATTGAAAACAAAGATTAAAACTAAAATAACTATGATTACTATATTAAAAAAGATGAAGTTTAACCACATACATTCACTATAATCGCAACCATCAAGCAAACACAAGGTGTATGGTAAACTAACGTTATGAAACATGTCTTAAGAGACACCATCTTGAATCAAAGACTGGCACTTCAACCTCGTGAAGTGGAAGCATTTTCACGTTCATTAATCCAAAAAATACAACAACATCCTTTGTATCAAAAAGCAAAGGTGGTGGGCTTATTTTCCGCGATTAAAAATGAACCTGATTTATCTCCATTACTCAATGATAAAAAAATATTTTTACTTCCTAAGGTTGTGGGCATGAGTCTTATCTATGTACGACATGATTCAAAAGCATCCCTCATCAAAAGTGAGTTAGGCATTTTAGAACCCAAAGGCATGAAAGATGAAAGTAAGTTACTTGATCTGATTATCATTCCGGGCATTGCCTTTGATGCAAAAGGAAATCGCATTGGCTTTGGCAAAGGCTATTTTGATCGATTCTTATCTAAACAAACATCCACCTATGTGATCGGTGTGGCGTATCCGTTTCAAATGCAAAGTAAGATTAACGCTACTGAATTTGATATGCCTGTAAACGAAGTCATCGTCGCCTAATTTAAATCTCGGTGGTTGATATAAGACTCATACGTAGCAATTCGATGTTCAGGTAAGGCTACCGAAACATAAATCGCATCATCTTCATATTCTGTTTCGAGTAAAATGCCATCTTTTCTCAGTTGTTCTAGTAAATCCTGATTCGCATAAGGAATTTTAAGTTCTAAAGGATGATAATCTTGCAAGATATATTCTGAAATTTTCATCATCAACTGAGGCATACCTAATCCTCTTAAGGCTGAGATTTTCACATGGTTCACTGGTAAATCCCCTTGAGGTTTGCGAATGATATCAATTTTATTTAAGACATATAAGACAGGAATATTTTTGACGCCTAAAGATTCTAGAACATCATCAGCAACATTCATCAGTGTCAAAAATTCAGGATCGGAAATATCAACGACATGAAGAATTAAATCCGCTTCTTTAACTTCTTCGAGCGTTGATTTAAAAGCTTCAATTAAATGATGCGGTAATCGACGAACAAATCCTACCGTGTCAACGGCGATGAACTTGATTAAATTTGGCAAACTTATCAATCTTGATGAAGTTTCCAAAGTTGCAAACACCATATCTTTTTCTAATACTTTTTTATTTTGTGATCGATGGGCTAATGTAAGAAATTGGTTCATCAAAGCCGATTTGCCAGCATTGGTATACCCTACTATTGCAATCGTGAATAAATGGTTATCTTTACGTTGTAAGCGTTGAACTCTTCTTTTTTCAGTCAAGGATACAAGTTCTTTTCGATATTTAATGACATTATTGCGAAGGGCTCTTTTATCTCGTTCTAATTTGGTTTCACCCGTTCCCTTATTCGCCTTACCACCGGAACGTTGGCGGTCATAATTCGCATCATGATCAATCAAGCGTGGCAGCATATAGGTCGCCTTTGCTACCGCCACTTGTAATTTAGCTTCTTTGGTTTTCGCGCGAGTTTCAAAGATTTGTAAGATTAACATCGTTCGATCGACAATTTTAACTTCAAGAGCTTTTTCTAAATTTCGAATATGAACGGGTGATAATTCCGCATCAAAAATGGCAGTCTCTGCACCACTTTCTTCTAGAATAGCTTTGATTTCAAAGACTTTACCAGCGCCCAGATAATAGTTATTCGTAGGAGCATCTAAATTTTGGGTCACTTTTCTCAAGACGTAATAGTCGCAAGCAAGCGCTAAATTATCCAGTTCTTCAAAGGCTTGGGCAAAGTCGTGAAAGCCTGGAAGTTTCACACCGATGATAATCGCAGATTTTTTATTTGGCATACCTTTATTTTAACCGATTTAAGCTTTGTAAGTATTATACTAACATTCCTATTTTTGAATTCGTTATAATCCAAGAGATAGAGGAAAGCATATGGACACACTCAAAGCCGTTTTATCTCGGACATCGATTCGAGAATATGACCCAAATGTCAAAATTGATGAAGCAACCTTATTAAAGATTTTAGAAGAATCCACATCTGCTCCTAGCAGTTGGAACTTACAACCTTGGCGATTTGTCTTAATCCACTCTGCAGAGATGAAAGCTAAACTTCGTCCTTTTATGATGTTTAATACCCCACAAATCGACACGGGTGCGGCCTTGATTTTAATCTTAAATGACTTAGATCGTTACGCAATGTCCCCGATCATGAATAAATTAGAACTCGATGCAGGGATGATTACTGAAGAACACTTTAAAGCTAGAAATCTAAAAGCTGAACAAGCAAGAGCAACGCGTACCAAAGAATCCCTTGACCGTGAAGGTTTATTGGATTGCGGTATGGTGTCACAAAACTTGATGATTGTTGCCCGAGCCTATGGTTATGATACGTGCCCCATGGGTGGATTTGATCGGGATAATTTTATGAAAGTTCTTGAAATTGATGCGAATCGTTATAAACCCGTTGTCTTAATTTCCATTGGTAAAAAAGCCAAAGACGCCAAACGTACATTACGTTTTCCCATTCGTTCCATTACCACGATTAAATAATTGAATTACGATTGATAAGCTTGATCAATCAAAGGTTTCACTTTTTCGCCAAATAATTGAATCGTTTGCATCACTAAATCATGTTCCATATATCCGACTGGAACGTGTAAGGTGAATCGATCAATGCCCATTGCCTTTGAGAAGGTGATGATTTTTTTTGCCACCACTTCAGGGGTTCCTGCATACAAGGCGCCATCGGGTTGTAAAGACGCTTTTAAACTGGCTTTGGTGTACGGAGCCCATCCTCGTTCTTTGCCAATTTGATTCATCACACTGGCCATGGAATCAAATAATGCGTTTTCTAAATGGGATACATCTTCTGTTATAAATCCATGGGAATGAACCGCGATAAATGGTGCATGCTTATGTTTCCAACGTTGTAGATATAAATCTACATATGGTTTAAAGCGAATCGGTTGTCCACCGATGATCGCGAGGAATAAAGGAATACCAGCAATCGCAGCATTTAAAACGGATTCAGGACTACCACCGACACCACGCGCAATCATCAAGGGATATTGGGTTCGAGGATATACACCTAATTGATCCATCGAAGGACGATGTTTACCTTGATGCGTCACAATTTCTTGATCACGTATCTTCAATAAGAGATTTAACTTTTCTTCAAATAATGCATCGTAATCATTGAGGTCATAACCAAATAATGGATACGATTCAATAAAGCTGCCACGACCTGCTGTGATTTCAGCACGGCCATGAGAAAGGGCGTTTAACGTTGCAAATTGTTGATAAATTCTCACCGGATCATCGCTACTTAACACGGTCACAGCACTGCCTAATTTGATGGTCTTGGTGACAGAGGCAGCGGCAGCTAAAATCACCGCAGGGGCACTCGCTGCAAATTCTTTCCGGTGATGTTCGCCAACACCGTAATAATCTAAGCCAACTTTTTCTGCTAGTTTTACTTCTTCAATAATTTGTTGTAACCGTAAATCTTGAGAAATGACTTTACCAGTTTTAGGGTTGGGTAAGGTTTCGGCAAACGTTGTAATTCCTAATTGCAATCTTGTTTTTTTCATCTCAACTATCTTACCTAAACCATTTTCATTACTCAATATTAATGAAAACTTTAAATTTGGAACCATATGATTTTTTGTATAATAGATTTATATGAAAAAAGCTATTTTTCCATCCTTCATCACTTTTTTAATTATCCTTACAGCTTGTGGAGGAAATAATACCTCTTCTTCATCAAATAATGTAAGTTCTTCCTTGCCTCCTATTAGTATCAATCCTAATTACGAGTCAACGATGACGTGGGCAAAAGAAGAAAACCTTTATATTCACTACAATCGCAGTAAAGAAAATCAACAAGCGGCTCCAGCTGATTACGCCAATTGGGGAATTTGGATTTGGCAAAAAGCGCCATTAGATTTACCTGGTGTCTTAATCGATTGGTCTTTTTATGATGAATCAGGTGCGATTGCCGAAATTGATTTTTCCAAAGTCACAACTTCTAATATCGGTAAATTAATCACCAATGATCAAACGTGGGAAGATATCACGCGAATTGGTTTCTTAATCGTAAACAAACCGAGTATGGCGAATGTTGTGGGCATGTGGACCAGTGATGGTGGCACGGACATGTACATCAACGATTTTAATTCGCAAATTCGCGACGATAATACCATGCATGTCTTTGCCTTAAGTGGTCAAGTCGCAGACTATACCTTTGAATATTTAGGTGGCGTTGGTGAAGATCCCTATGCGAATGATAATGGTTCCTTTGTTTCTGTTACCAATGTGAATTCCTCAAACCTCAATACTTTTTCTCAAGCGATCACCTCACAAGATTTTTACAACAACGTCGGTGTGGGTTATCAAATCTTTGTTAGATCCTTCGCCGATTCGAATGATGATGGGGAAGGCGATATTCGAGGGATCATCAACAAACTCGATTATCTAGAAAACCTTGGTGTTAAAGCATTATGGCTCACCCCTGTTCACGCTTCAGAAACTTACCACGGATATGACGTCAGTGATTTCTATCGCATCAATCCTTCTTTAGGGACAACCTTGGATTATGCTGAACTCATTTATAAGGCGAAAGAAAAAGATATGCGCATCATTATGGATTTGGTGGTGAATCATACCTCAACCCAAAATGCTTGGTTCCAAAATTCAATCAATTTAAGAAAAGGAACCAACAGTGCCGGTCAACCAATCGACTACCGCAGTTTCTATCATTGGAAATATTCACTTACGCCATTAGTGGCGCCTTGGCACCGTTTTGGTGAAACCAATTATTACTACTATGGTAAATTTGCTTCCGGGATGCCGGAATTAAACTACGATTATCAAGGTACCCGAGATGCCATCATCGATGTGGCAAAGTACTGGGCCGCATTTGGTGTTGCAGGATTTAGAATTGACGCGGTCAAACATATTTATATGAATGATGAAGTGACCAAAGATACCAACGATACGATTACCGAAGCGGGGACAACGTATGCTGCAAATCGCACCAAGAATATTAATTTCTTTAAAGAATTTAACTATCGATTAAAGTCGGTTTATCCAAATGCACTTGTGTTAGGGGAAAACTTTGATGGATGGGATGCACGCATTGCGCCTTACTATCAAGGGATGGATTCACAACTCGATTTCCAAAATTATTATCACTTGATGAACATGATGCATGGCATTGCCGAAAGTGCCAACCCTCAAGCCCAAGCGAGTGTCTTTGCTACGAAATTTAATACACATTTTAAACCCGTTCGTTCACAGTTTATCAATGGTGCATTTACCTCAAACCATGACGTTGCCCGTGTTCTCAATTGGGTAAAAGGCACACGTTCTGGCAATGATGTGATTTCAAAACAAACCATTAATACAGGCGAATATGCGGATGCCTTAAGACGCGCAAAAGCGTTTAATGCAGCGACATTAATGATGCCTGGCACTTCTTGGATTTATTATGGCGATGAATTAGGGATGACGGGTAATTGGCAGTTAAATCCTAGTGGCACCGATTTCCACAAAGACCGCTATTACCGTCAACCGATGAAGTGGGATAACGTCGATAGTGATCCTTCACACACCAGTTATACATTTGAAGGTTACCAAGTCGGATGGGACGGTATTAATACGATTGACTCACTTGTAGCAGGTGCCAATCAACAAATGCTTCAAGAAGAATCCATGTTTGCATTAACCCAATCGCTAACCGCTTTAAAACATCAAGAACCTGCATTGATTCGTGGTTCTTTCCAAGCCATATCCACTGGCAACACCCAAGTGATGGCCTTCCGTCGATCCTTAAACAATGACACGTTTAACATTTACATCAATTTTGGAACTACTACAGCTTCCGTTAATGCAACCGGCACCATCGTGTTTGCAAGTGATAACGCCACCTTACAATCGCAACCTAGTTTTTCAGTTTTAATCACGAGGACTGCATGATGAAAGCAACCCTCAAATTTCTAGCCTTAAGTTCTTTGATGGCTTTCAGTGCACTTTTTCAAGCATCCACGCAAACCATTTCACCATTCGCGAATAATCAAATCTCTGTCAAATTAGTTTTAGGTGAACAAGCAACCCTTCCTGGTTATCAAGGGATCAATGATGAAACCATTTATCACCGTAATGTTGTCACGTACACCGCTGCAGCAGATTCAACTTTACCCACCCCTACAAAACCAGGCACCACTTTTGTCAGTTGGGTTTATGCCCAATCCTCAGCACTCGTCAGAGTCAATAAAATGCCAAAAACCAGTGGCGCGACTTATTATGCCTACTGGCAAGGAGATGGTAGTTTAGCAACCACCATTGCTTCTTCTTCATCATCGTCTTCATCTTCTGTCATCACCAGTAGTAGTATCGTCACCTCTTCAGAAGTGATCAGTTCTTCAAGTGAAACGTTTGTACCTTTTAATCTTTATTTACAAGCCAACACTGCAAATGTGAATTGGACTGACGCCAATGCCCAAATTCGCTTATTCTTTTGGGATGCACCCGTGACACTAGATTGGCCTGGCACCATCATGACGGATGAAGGAAATGGTTTATATCGATATCGATTTGAAACCTTTACACCGACGAATTTATTGTTTGTAAGACTCAATCCTAATGATGCATCGGAGGTTTGGAATCAGACCATCGATTTAACTTACACCACAGGTCAAAATTTATTTACATTAACGGCTTGGAATAATGGTGAGGGTAAATCTACCGGTACGTGGTCAACTTATTCACCTCAACCATCCAGTAGCGTCACCGCGTCTTCTTCACTGGTCACGTCTTCTGACATCATCAGTTCTTCAAGTGAAAGTTTAATGTCCTCAAGTTCGATCAGCAACGTCAGTAGTCAATCTGAATCGAGTGTGGTTTCAAGCACACCTTCTTCGATAACCTCATCAAGCAC
>JBBAWZ010000009.1:20816-25096 GCA_040396875.1 Bacilli bacterium | reverse complement strand
CAAGTGAAACAACGTCCTTCGTCAGTTCAGAACCTATTTCAAGTTCAATCCCAACCAGTAGCGTCCTTCCAGTTCAATTTGATGTGTATTTAAAAGTAAATGATCCAAGTGCAGATTGGAGTCAAGGTGGTGCGACTTTTAAACTTCATTATTGGGGTAATAATCAAAGTTCAGATTGGAATCAATTACCATCGTTAACGAGTCTTGGTAATGGCATCTACCATTATGCTTTTTTAGATTATCAACCGACCCATGTACTATTTCAAAGACGATCAGCAAATCAAACCATCATTTGGAATATGACCATTGATTATACCTACCCTGGAGATGATGCATTATTGACGATTACATCTTGGTCGAGTCTAGAATATTGTGGAGATTGTCTGGATAAAGGAACGAAATCCACAGGCGTTTGGTCGACTTATTCTCCTGCTTGATCAGATTCCGTTTCTTGATAATTCGCGCGCTTACGTTCGTTTTCTTTTAAATATTTTTTTCTTAAACGGAACACTTCTGGGGTAATTTCCACAAGTTCATCTTCGTTCATATACGCTAAGCAGGTTTCTAAAGACATTTTGCGAGGTGCTTTTAAGACCACCTTTAATTCTTTATTCGCCATCCGCATATTCGTTAAGGCTTTTGCTTTCACCACGTTGATGACTAAATCACGAGGATATTTATTTTCCCCGACAATCATCCCTTCATAAACTTCGGTACCAGGGGTGATAAACATCACACCGCGATCTTCAAGATTTTCAATCGAATAGGTTTTAGCCGTGCCAGTTTCAGAAGCGATTAACACACCTTGATGGTGACCTTTATTCGTGTAATTGGTACGTGGACGGTGATCTTTATAGACGTGAGATAAAATCCCAAAACCTTTGGTTAAGGTCATGAAGTCTGTATTCATCCCAATTAAACCTGCAGTCGGAATATCATAGGTTAGGCGGGTAGTGACATCCCCTTGTTCCATGTGCAAGAGTTGACCTTGACGTGGCGAGACATAATCCATGATGCTACCTAAATATTCATGGGGTATATCCATGACGAGTTCTTCATAAGGTTCACATAAGGTGCCATTGATTTCTTTAATGATGACGCGGGGTTTACTGACTTCAAGTTCAAAACCTTCTCGTCGCATATTTTCAATGAGAATCCCTAAATGTAATTCTCCTCGACCAGAGACTAATAAAGCATCTTCATTGAGAATGGTTTCCACGCGTAAGGCTACATCGCGTTGGGATTCTTTCATCAATCGTTGTTGGATTTGACGGTAAGTGACAAACTTGCCGGACTGACCCACCAGAGGGGAAGAGTTTGGGGCAAACGTCATTTGTAAGGTTGGTTCAGAAATGGCAATCGGTGGTAAAGGGCGAACATCATCATTCTGACATAAGGTTTCACCAACGTTAATATCGGCAATACCGGCAATCCCGACAATATCACCCGCTTGGGCTATGTCACGTTCTTGACGGTCAAGACCGACAAACGTAAACATTTTTAAAACTTTAACAGATTTTAAACTACCATCCAACCGAGATAACGTATAACCTTCTTGAATTTTTAGCGTTCCAGATTTGACGATGCCAATCCCAATACGACCGACGAAATCGTTATAGTCAATTAAACTAGGTTGAAATTGTAAGGTGCCTTTAGGAAAAACGCGAGGAGAAGGAATTTCAGAAATAATCAAATCAAAGACCGGTCCAAATCCTTTTTTTTGTGTTGAAGGATCGGCTTCAAAACTGCAGGTACCTTGTAAACCAGAAGCATACACAACTTTAAAATCTAAAAATGCTTCAGGAGCGTTTAGTTCAATAAATAAAGATAGAACTTCATTGACGACTTTCGTTAAGTTAATATTAGGACGATCGACTTTATTGATGACGACAATCGGTTTAACATTGGCTTCTAAGGCTTTCTTTAAGACAAATCGGGTTTGTGGCATTGGGCCTTCTAAAGCATCAATGAGTAGAAGGCAACCGTCCACCATGTTCATGATGCGTTCAACTTCACCACCAAAGTCTGCGTGTCCTGGGGTATCCAAAATATTAATCTTATAGTCTTTGTATTGGAGACCGGTGGCTTTGGCAAGAATGGTAATACCGCGTTCTTTTTCAATCGCGTTATTATCCATCATTCTTTCATTGGTCGCTTGATTGTCTCTAAACATATTGGCAGATTTAAATAACTGATCCACCATCGTGGTCTTTCCGTGGTCAACGTGGGCAATAATGGCAATGTTTCTTACTTTCATAATGTACTTTCCAAACGAGATAAGCATATGCTAAATAGGGTCAAAATGCTATCTATTTCCTTTTCAGTGCTTTAATGATTTAAATCGTTAAATCAAAACCCTCTAAAAGCATTAAAATATCAATAGGAGTTCAATATGTACCAATCAAAGTTAAAATCAGCGCTGATCGATCAATTGTTTCAAACCATTCTTAAACTTGAAGATGTTGAGGCATGTTATCGCTTCTTTGAAGATGTTTGTACGATTAAAGAATTACAAGACCTAGCAGTCCGTTTTGAAGTAGCTCGACTTTTAAATGAAAAGAAGTCCTATGTAGAAATTGTCAAACTTACCAAAGCTTCAAGTGCTACGATTTCCCGTGTAAATCGGTCTTTATTGTATGGTGCAGACGGTTATCAACGGGCATTAAAGAAAACAAAATAATCACTTCAAGTGTTTATTGCTTTACTTTGCTAAAGCGTTAAAGTATATTAGTGAACTATGGAGGTACACTAATATGAATAGCGTACAAAAATCAGCTGTTAGTTTATTCGCCGTTGTCGGTCTAGCCAGTTGCGGAGCACCCAGCATTCCAACAACCTTTGATGCCCTTGTGGATCGTGGTTATGTCATCGTTGGACTTGATGACACCTTTGCACCAATGGGTTTCCGTAATGATCAAAATGAATTAGTGGGATTCGATGTGGACCTTGCTAAGCTCGTCTTTGAAACCCTCGACATCGAAGTTCGTTTCCAACCCATTGACTGGGCTGCAAAAGTCTTAGAACTCGATGCAGGTAATATCGATATGATTTGGAATGGTTTAACCATTACCGAACCAAGAAGATTAGAAATGCTCTTCTCGGATCCTTATATTTCAAACCGTCAAATTGTTTTAACAAAAGCAGATGCAACGATTGATACTATTGCAGAATTAGATGGCACAACAGTCGCTGCCCAATTAGGTAGTGCATCAGAAGATGCAATCAAGGCAAATGCAATTTTTGAAGATTTAACATTGATTACCACCGATTCATTTAATGACGCCTTACTGGAATTAGATGCGAATAGTGTTGACGCAGTCGTCGTCGATGAAATTTATGGCCGTTATGTCATCTCACAAAACCCAGGTGAATACCGCGTCATGACCGAAACCTTAGGCGATGAATTTTATGGGATCGGTTTCCGTTTAGGCAATACCACCATTCGTGATACTGTCAACGATACCTTATTTGATCTCATTGAATCCGGCGACGCCTTAGCCATTGCCCAAGAATGGTTTGCCGAAGATGTCTTCTTAGACCGTGTCGCTTAATTATTGGTTAGAAACCACGCGCTATCTTTGGGATGGCGCGTGGTATAGCATTCAACTCTTTACAGTTACCTTATTGATTGCTACCCCCTTAAGTTTATTAATATCAGCTGTGTATCGGTTCGTGAAAGTAACAAGACCTTTCATAAACTTCTATACTTGGCTGTTTCGTGGCACACCTTTAATGCTGCAACTGTTCTTCTTCATGTTTGGATTGCCTGCGATGGGGATTGCAGTTGATCGATACGCGGTTGCCGTCTATGGCTTTGCCATTAATTACACAGCCTACTTTGTGGAAATTGTTCGTGCTGGTTTAGAAGCATTACCGATTGAACAAGAAGAAAGTGCCTTTGTGATGGGTGCAAGTGCATCTTACACCTTTCAGAAAGTGCTCATACCGCAAGCGCTTCGTAGTCAATTGCCAGTCTTCGCTAACGAATGGATTACGTTAATTAAGGACACTGCATTGGTGACTGTGATTGCCATTCCTGACTTATTAAGAAAAGTTAGAGAAGTGGTGTCTCGAGACTTTACTGTTACACCATTCTTTATTGCTGCTATTTTTTATTTATTGTTTAGTTTTATGATTATCAGATTGTTAAAGCAAGTAGAAAAGAAGTTTGATATTTAACCCTACCTAGTTGCGTCTTCAATCCAAACCCACTAAGATTAAGTTATGAAACAAAAACTTATGAGTTATGCGGGATTAGTTTTCTTTGGGTTATTATTCGG
>JBBAWZ010000009.1:9413-20716 GCA_040396875.1 Bacilli bacterium | reverse complement strand
TTAAAACACTTTCGTCACTATTACATTAAATATGGTTGGTCATTACTTTTAGGCTTAATCATTTTAGTCGCCGTGGATTGGTTTCAACTCGATATCCCACGCATCATTAAAACCATCATTGATGGCGTTGAAACGCAGACCATCATGTCGATTGATGATTTGCTGGATCCATTCATGCAAATTTTTATCATTGTAACTGGCATGACCATCGGTCGTTTTTTATGGCGGCATTTTTTTTATGGCACCGCTCATAAAATCGCTGCAGATATTAGAGGTAACCTCTTTAACCACATCACAGACTTAGATCAAAGTTTCTACGCGAATCACAAAGTCGGTGGTTTGATGGCCTACTTCACCCAAGACATGAATGTCATTCGCGAAGTGTATAGCATGGGTATTCTCATGCTCGTGGATGGATTTGTTTTAGGAACTTTTATTCTGGTAAGAATGTTTTCCTTACAATTTTGGATGACGCTTATTTCCTTTATTCCCATCGCCTTGATGGGCGTCCTCGTCTTTTTCATCGAAAAGAAAATTGAAGCCAAAGCAAAAGCAAGAAGTGAATCCTTTGAACAATTATCTGACTTCACCCAAGAATCCTTTTCCGGAATGACGGTGATCAAAGCTTATGTTAGAGAAGCTGCACAATCGTTATTCTTCTTCAACAAATCGAATGATGTGTACCGTAAATCCATGGACAATATTCGATACAATACGTTGGTAAATGTCTTAATCGATACGATGATTACGTTAGTGATTCTTGCCATCATTGCCTTTGGTTCTGCCTTGATTGCTTTTGGTAATTTAAGCAGTGGTGAATTAACCGAATACATTAGTTATTTCTTTACCTTACTTTGGCCAGTCTTTGCGATTGCCAGTTTCTTGAATATCAACGCCCAGGCGCAAGCGTCTGCAAAACGTGTTGAAAAATTATTGTCCACTGTCTCTTTATTGAAGCAACCAAAGAACCCAATTCAAAAAGAAAACTTAAAAGGTGGCATCACCTTCAAGCAATTAACGTTTACGTATCCTGATGGTAAAGATCCAGTTTTAAAAGATCTTAGCTTTGAAATTAAACCTGGAGAAATGGTTGGGATTCTTGGACGAACTGGAAGCGGTAAATCAAGTTTAGTTGAACTTCTACTTCATTTGTATGATGTGAAACCAGGCATGCTTCTGTTCGATGGCGTCGATTCCTTAGACCTTTCCATGGATAGTTTAAGAAAGGCGATTGGTTATGTTCCTCAAGATAACTTCTTATTCTCAGACACCATTGCTAATAACATTAGTTTCGGACTCAATCAAAGCAATCCCGAAGATATTCAATCCGTCGCTAAACTTGCCGATGTTCACGATAATATTGTTGAATTTAAAGATGGTTATCAAACGATTTTAGGTGAACGGGGCGTTACGGTATCTGGAGGCCAAAAACAAAGGTTATCAATCGCTAGAGCCCTTGCAAAGAAGCCAGCGATCTTAATTTTAGATGACTCCGTCTCTGCAGTGGATACCAAAACCGAAGAAGCAATTATTCGTAATTTAAAAACCATTCGCAAAGGTCAAACCACGATCATGGTTGCCCACCGAATTTCCACGGTCAAAAAACTAGATAAGATTATCCTTCTTGATCAAGGCCAATTGGTTGGCATCGGAACCCATGATGAATTAATGAAAACCAGTCCACTGTATCAAGAGATGGTTCGTTTACAAACCTTAGAAACTCTCGTAGGAGAAACCAAGCATGCGTGATTTTGCTGAACATTACGAATCACGTCAAGATCGCAAGGTTATCGCGCGGTTTTTTACCTACTTAAAACCGCATTTAAGAACGTTTATCCTTGCCTTTATCTTAATGGTGTTTGGTACCTTTACAGGGATGATCCTTCCGCTTGCATCGGGATTAGCAATTGATCAAATGCAAAATCCATTATTAAGTTTAGAAGACAAATTATGGATCGTTGGCATTGGCACCGTTGTCTTATTGATTACTTCAGGTCTATCAACTTATGTGTCGTATTTACAAAACATCATGTTACAAAAAGTCGGACAAAAGATTACCCATGAAATTCGTCATCAAGTGTATGACCATATCAATACCTTATCAATTGGACAAATCAATCAATTGCCCGTTGGTAAGTTAGTCACCAGAGCGACGAATGATCCAGCGAACATATCGGATATGTTTACGAATACGCTGATCAATGTCATTCGTAGTGGCCTAACGATGCTGATCATTGGCGGCATCCTCTTTGCCATTCATCCATTGATGACACTTTTGACTTTATCGGTGATACCACTGATTCTAATTTCTTCTCAAATCTATCGTAAAGCTTCTCGCGGTGCGTATCGTGAAGTGAGAAATAAAGTCTCTGAAATCAACGCTTTTCTTTCTGAACATATTTCGGGCATGAAAGTGGTACAAGTCTTCAATCAAGAAAAGAAAATTAAACAATCGTTTAGCACCATCAACCAACAACTCAAACAAAGTTCATTAAAGGAAATGTATACCTTTGCAATCTATCGTCCGAGTCTTTACTTTATTTCGATGATGGCGACCCTTATTGCTATTTTTGTTGGGGTTCAATCCGTTCTTGAAGGTGCGATTACGGTGGGACTGTTTGTTTCCTTCTATGTGTATGTCGGTCAATTCTTTGAACCGATTCAACAAATTTCTGAACAATTGAATACCTTACAAAGTAGTTTTGCAAGTGCGGAAAAAATCTTTGATGTCTTGGATACCAAACCCGATGTTGTGGATCAGCCAAATGCAATAGAACTTCAATCCTTCAAAGGCAAAGTTGAATTCAAAAACGTTTGGTTTAGTTATCTACCGAATGAATGGGTTTTAAAGGGTGTTAGTTTCACGATCTTACCGAATGAAACGGTCGCTTTTGTTGGGGCAACAGGTAGTGGCAAAACCACGATCCTTCAACTGATTGTCAGAAATTACGACATCCAAAAAGGAGAAATCCTGATTGATGGTATTCCAATTCAAAACATCAAACGAAGTTCACTACGGAAATTTATCGGTCAAATGTTACAAGATGTGTTTTTATTCTCCGGCACCATTGAAGATAACATCACCCTACAAAACCCTGATATTAACGAAACTAGAATCCAAGAAGCATCCAAGTATGTTGGATTAGATTACGTGATTGCGAAACGTACAGAAGGATTAAAGTATCAAGTTAAAGAACGTGGTAAAAACTTCTCGAGTGGAGAACGTCAATTGATTTCATTTGCGCGCGCCCTCGTCTATCAACCTTCCTTAATGATTCTTGATGAAGCAACGGCCAATATCGATAGTGAAACCGAAACCATCATCCAACAATCATTAGAAAAAATGATGAGCATTTCAACCATGATTATCGTCGCCCATCGACTATCCACAATTCAACATAGTGATCGGATTATTGTCATGCAAAAAGGTGAGATTAAAGAATCTGGTACCCACCAAGATTTACTCAAGCAAAAAGGCCTATACTACAACCTTTATCTCTTGCAATACGACCAAAAAAACATTTAACGATTGATAATGGCGGTCCCGGATAATCCATTGATGGCAAGTTTCGTTTCTTTTAATGAGGCAATAATCGCTTGTCGATTTTGTTTGTCTTTGACAAATAACATAGCCGCCTCTACTTTTGGCAACATGCTACCTGGGGCAAATTGTCCTTCTTTGATATATTGACTTGCTTCTTTTAAATTCATTTTTTCAATCGGTTTTGCATTCGGTTTACCATAATTCACCATCACGCGAGAAACTGCTGTTAAGAGAATGAGACGATCCGCATCAATTAAATCTGCTAATTTACTTGAAGCAAAATCTTTATCAATAACTGCATCAATCCCCTTTAGATTGATACCATCTCTGACAACCGGAATGCCACCACCACCCGCCGCAATGACTAGATAACCTGATTGAATTAAAGATTGAATCGCATCTTTTTCAACGATAAGTTGTGGTTTAGGAGAAGGGACAACTTGCCGATATCCCCGACCACTATCTTCCACCATCGTGAAACCTTGCTTTTGCATCGCTTCCGCTTCTTCAAGTGTACAAAAATCACCAATAGGCTTCGTTGGATTTTGGAACGCTGGATCTTTTGGATCAACTTCGACTTGGGTTATCACTGTTAGGGGTTGGATATTTAATTTTAGCTTTGCTGCCGTGACGCGAAATGCTTGTTGCAAGGCATAACCAATATACCCTTGGCTCATCGCGCCTGCTTGATTTAAACTGACAAACGGAATTTTGGGATTATGTTTATGACCAATATCAAGGCTAGTTTTAATTAACCCTACTTGGGGTCCGTTGCCATGGACAATCACAATTTGATGACCTAATTGGACTAATTCAAGAATCGGTAAGGCTACTTCATACGCTAATTTAAGTTGTTCTTCTGGTGTAGATCCTAGTGCGTTTCCACCAATTGCAAAGACAATTTTCATGATTTAAAATCCTTTCACAAAGGAGGATAAAGCTTGGGTAAAACACGCCATAGGTGGTTCAACAAGTCCTGCTCCCACTTGCCCTACTCCCGGTTCTTTATGCGCAATACCGGTGTTAATAATGGGGAGGATATTGGTACTGACAACTTTTCGAATATCAATACCTAAGGCACTTGGGGCAAAATCTAAACTTGGTAATTGCATCATTTGATGTTGGCCAACCGTAATGAAGTGCATCGTCTTAGAATAACGAATCGCATCGGCTACCGTGCCACCAACAAATTGAACAATCGCAGGGGCTCCACCCATCGCAAAACCGCCAATACCATAGGTTTCAGTGATCGCTGAATCACCAATATCTGGAGCAGCGTCTTTTTCACCATACCCCGTAAAATATAAACCTTTGACATAGTTAGCAGGGGCGGTAAACCATTGATTAGAATTCGCAATTTTAATACCAAAATCAACACCATTGCGCGCCATCACCGTTACCATACTGCTATGAGCAATGCCTTGTGCACTATCGAGAGAAACTTTTGCAGCAGGCATGGAAAGATTTAAGAAGTAATGATCATTATTTTTTATAAAATCAAAGACCATGATTTTTTTGTCCATGTCTGCTTTCGTTAAGAAAATGGCCCGGGCAATTTCTTTTAAAAACAAAGCCGTTGCAGCTTTGTTTCGGTTGTGAGTTTCATCACCCATTTGTAACGCTTGGGCGATAATTTGTTTGAGGTCGATTGGTCCGGAAATTTTTAACGCTTCATTTAAAACCGGAGCAAAGATATCGCGAATCCATTTTAATTTTTGAATGACTTCTGGGCCATTGGCACCATATCGTAATACTTTTCCTAACCCTTCATTGATTGAGCAATATGCTGTATTTTTATGCACTGGATTTTCCACCACATGGACAGGCATACTCGGGGAGATGATGCCTGCCATGGGTCCAACTGCACGGTATTCGTGAGCAGGAGCAAAGGTAATAAGGCCTTTTTTAACGAGTGTTTCAGCTTCGGAAAGATTTTTAGCTAAACCTTCAAAGACAATCGCGCCGAGGATGGCACCCTTCATCGGTCCAGCCATTTTTTCATAAGTTATCGGTGGGCCGGCATGTAAAAAGGTACGTTCAGTCATGCCAGAAATCACTTGTAAAGCTGGCATGACCGCAGTTAATTTTGCTTGGGCCGCTAACACCTTTGATAAGGCGAGTTGATTGGCTTTTTCAATCGCTTCTTCTTTTGCATTGGCTTTCACAAGCATCGCGACCAATTCAGGATTACCTTGGCCGGGTGGTTGATATTGCACATTCACGTGTTCAACTTTTTGCGCAACTAAATCCTTAAGAAAGATACTAGAACCTACATTCACAACTTTTGGAAGTTGTTTAGACTGAATTAATTTATTCACGTTATTGTCCTCCGTTGATGATCGCAACTGCATAACGAATGGCTTGCGCGTGACTAGAGGCAAGACGCACACCAATCGCTTTCAATTTTTGTTCTTGATCTTTGAGTTTTTGACTGTCACCTTCCGTACCACAAACATATGCAATCATCGGAACATCTGGTCTTTGTTTCTTAAATTCTGTTAACGCTTCAATATGAGTGCCCGTGGGATCATCGTGCGAGCCAAATCCTAATTCAAAGTCCATTAATAAGACGCCAACTTGTGGATCATTTGCTTCTTGTAAAATTCGTTCAAGACGTATGGTGGGTTCAATCATCGGATGAGGCCGACCATTGGTGAAAATGTCATCTCCTAAATCTACAAAACAATGCCCTTGTGAATGAAAGACATCCTCAAGATGTTCTTCAGGTTTCTTTGACACATTAGAATAAACACCCGTTAAAGATTTTCGGGCAATACTAATCGCTTCTGAACATAAGGTACCACCACAATATAAACCGCGAATCAAACGATTCGTTTTCTTACTAGCAGCCGCATCAAGTTTTTGTTGTTCGGTAAGCTGTTCAAAAACGGGTGGATTTAATTTCATCGCCTTTAAGGATAAATAAGCGGTTTCTGCCAAGGTTGAAGCATGGTAATAAGGACTATTTTCAGGTTTTTTTCCATCAATAAATCCAATGACAACAGGTTTATTAACGGTTTTTAATTTTTGGAGAATTTTTTCATACACACTCGCCGCGGGTGGTTTAGAAATTAATGTAATTACCTTGGTGTCGGGATCCGCATTTAAAATATCAATCCCTTGAAGCATCATTAAGCCACCAATTTTTTCTGATAGATCACGGCCACCCGTGCCAATCGCTTGGGTAATACCGCCACCAAATCGATCAATTAAAACCGTAACTTCTTGTAAACCAGTCCCTGAGGCTGCCACAATCCCAATTGGTCCTTTACGAATTGTATTAGCAAAAGCTAGTCCAACCCCATTGACAATGGCGGTACCACAATCAGGTCCCATCAAGAGCAAACCTTTGGCAATCGCTTTTTGTTTCAACGCTAACTCATCTTCAATTGTCACATTGTCGGAAAATAACATCACGTTTAATCCTGCATCCAGTGCCAAATGCGCTTCATAGGCGGCATAAGCACCAGGGACTGATATCACCGCTACATCCGCTTGAATCGCTTTAGCTGCAGCAGGAGTTGAAGGATACGACAGCGTTTGTTCTGAACCAGTTTTAGTTTGTTGAGAAGCGCTCTTGAGCGCTTTAATCAACCCTTCCACCGCATCCGGATTATGTTGCTTGGTTTTGATACCAATCAAACAATCGTTTGGTGAAACTTTGTTTAAGCGATCATCACTAAAACCAATATCTTTAATTAACTGCACATTCATCGGCGTGCCCATTAAAAGAAAAATTTCATCACCTGAATATTGTTTTTTTAATGAGGCCGTTAACGACATCAAGGTTACCGAGTCGTAATACTCGTTAACGAGAATACGCAAATAAGTGTTCATAAGTTCCCTCCTTCAAGGATTGAATCGTAAAGTGGTAGAAACTTGCGAGAATCATTTTTCCAGATTGACCGCCCAATCCACGAATCGGTTGATCGATACCAAACCGAGGATGATGGATCAACTGCTGTAACCAATCAATAAAGATTTGACTATATTGACCGTGATAGACATCACTTAGCATTTCTTGTGATACAGGCGTCGTTTGCGATAAGTGTTCTGCTACAAGCGAATGAATAAGTTTGGGTGATTGTCCTAAGAAACGTTGACTTAAAATGTACCCACACAAAGCGTCATCACCAATTGGGGTTGAACCCGATCCTAATCCCAATATTTGTAAAATGCTTTCTAAAGTTGGTTTGATGAAAAATTGGTTTAACCTCTTTTGAATGATGGGGTGTTCGTTTGCAAGCGAAGTTTTTATGTCGATCGAAGCATAAACTTGATATAAATAGGACAAAAAGTCGTTGCGTAACAACTTCATTTTTTCAAGCACGGGCATTTGCCAAATGACTGCATCCCGTAAATTTAATTCGAAAGATGGTTGAAGATATAAGGTTTTGGGATTGAGCTCAATCTGCATGCCAGGGTAGAAAGTAACCAGGACCTCATTGGAATCCGGACTGAGCACAATCCTTCTTGGCCCATTGCCAACTTGGGATTGAACGATATGGAGAAGATGGTGATCTTCTGTTTCCAAGGTCACCATTTGTTGATAAGCGCGGAGAACCGTTCCCATCTTTTGCGTTTGCAAAAGATGGGAACTGATGGAGTCTAAACTATTTGCTTGTCGCTTCCTTACTGACATTTTTTTCAGAAGGATCTTTATAGTAATGGAAGAATAACATCACTAATCCGAACATGACGTATCCGACTGCAACAGGGTTAATCGCTTCCAACGTCGTTGGGAATCCAATCGAAGTCGCGTGAACGAAACCAAATAACGCTAAACCTGCCGTGATGAATGAGTAGACTGCGGCTCTTAAGAAGTTCTTATCGATGATGTAAATGCCGATAGCACCAATTAACATCCCGACGAGAATGTCACCACCCGATAAGCGTTGCCAACCTAATAGAGGTACACCGCTGTTTGCTAATGCGACATAATCAATTTCTGCACCGACCGCACCTAAAGCTGACGTTATTTTAAGTGTAACGAAACCAGCGATTAAAGGAATAAAGGATAAGGCGACCGCTGGGAAGTGTTTCTTTTCTGTCACAGCAAAAGCTTGCGCCGTGATCACCATGCCGATGTAAACAAGAATCGGTAATAAAGCAACCAGTGGGATGATACTTAACACTAAGTTAAGTAGTCCGGTGAATGCTAAAACTAAGACGGATACACCTGTTGCCCATGAGTAACCAATTCGAGCACCGGTGGATTTCCAACCTGGGTGACCAATATAAATGATAGTGGGGAATGGTGAACCTAACAATGAACCAACAACCGTAGCAAGCGCTGGGACTAACATGGATTTTGTCACAGGATAGTGTTCGCCTTCAGCGGCAGCAGATTCAAGGTTATCTAAGGATTCTAAGAAGTCATAGATTGCTAAAGGAATAGCTGCTGGTAAGAATGGGGCGATGTATGCAAAACCAGTGACCAAAAAACCTAATTGAGGAATCGGTAAATTTAAACCAACGGTGGAGAAAGAATCAACCACTTTGGTTGGATCCATATAACCTGTAACCCAGGCTAAAATCGTTCCGACTATAATGGCAAAAGCACCAGCAGGAATTTTAAATGGTAATTTCTTTAAGGCAAACCAACCACCTAAAACAATCGCAAAGGACGTCATACCTAAGTATGGGGTCGTGAACATTTCACCAGCTGGGTTCATCGAGATATAGGTAATCGCCAAACCAGCAAGCGCGCCTAAAAGAGCTGTTCTTGGTAAATATTTATTGATGAAAGGACCAATAAATGCACCGGCAGTCATGATTAAACCTTGGATTAAGTTCCAAGTGACACCTGCAGCGAGGGCATCTTCCCATGATGCACCACCAAGTTTAACAACCAGAATAACACCGAATGCAACAGCAAAATAATGTGGAACTGATAATCCATATGGCATTGCGGTGACATTAGGATTATTGGTTTTCTTTGCAAGTTGCATGGCAAGATAAGCAAGAATTAATCCACCTGCGGAAACGGCTATGGCCGTTCCTGGCACAACAATACCAAAGACCATTCCCGTTGGCATGCCGATTAAAAGTAATAATCCAATCGCCGCTAAGAAATTTGTTAAAACGTTTGAGAATAGACCAAAGTAACCGTTTAAGTCACCTTTGACCCACCATTTAATTGGTGAGGTTTTTGTTTGAGCCATGTAAATGTCCTCCTTTTACTTTAAGCTCTTCAAGAATTCTTCAGAAGTCGTCGTCCAACCAAAAATACCACCTTGTTGATTCACCATTCGAATGGCTGCTTCTTGATCACGAGGATCGAAAGCGGCAGTGCCGTCTTCTAACATTAAACATTCATAACCTCGGTCATTCGCTTCACGAATGGTGGTATGAACACAAACGTGAGTGGTGACGCCGCATACAATCAGTGATTCAATACCGTGTTTCTTTAAATGACGTTGTAAACTCGTTTGATAAAAAGCACCTTTGCCGGGTTTATCAATGACTAATTCACCTTTGATAGGTTGCAATTCATCGACAATATCATGACCATATTCTCCACGAACTAAGATTCTTCCCATTGGTCCTTTTTTACCAATGGAATTACTTCTTCTTAATTTCGCAGGTTCTAAATCAGATAAATCTGGTTTGTGTCCTTCACGAGTGTGGATGACCGGCATCCCTTTTGCTCGTGCGGCATCCAAAACTTTTCTGACCGTTGGAATAATGGATTTTGTTGGGGTTATATCATTCCCTAACGCTTCACCAAAACCTCCGGGAGCGCAGAAGTCACGTTGCATATCAATAATCACTAAAGCAGTTTTCTTTGAATCGTAATCAAAATTGAACGGCTTCGCTTTTGCTACATTTTTACGCATGTGTGGTTTCTCCTCCTTTCTTACTTAGTTTGTCAAATAGGCCGAAATGGTAACCAAGGAATAATAATGTGACCAAGGCGTAACCAATGGTCATTCCTGGATTGGGTAAAATGCCAACGGAACTAGGTGCATGAATCACACCAAAGAAAGTAAGAACGACAGCAATACCTGAAGTAATCGACGCGTGCATAAATTTACGATCAATCATAAAAGCGACGATTGAACCTAAAATCATTCCAACGACAATGGCGCCTGCGCCAAGATTGGCGGCACCAAGATAATTGATTCCCGCATCGGTGAGGACTTGATTACCAATGGTTCCAGCATCCGTGCCAGCTGCACCTAAGGCTGTGTCCATGGAATGTTGCGTCCATTCAGCAATCCAAGGAATCATCGCCATCACAGCAGCAGGGGCATACTTCAAATCAGAAGACGTAAATGCTTGCGTCGTAATGACGATGCCAATATAAAGAAGAATGGGATATAAGGCTGGTAAGGGAACTACATTCAATAAGACCGGTACAATGCCTAAAAAAGTCATCAATAAAACACCTAAGCCTGTTGCAGCGGCATACCCAATTCTTGCACCCGCTTCTTTCCAACCTGGATGACCAATAAAAACAGCGGTAGGAAAGGGTGAGCCAAAAACCACGCCTAATAATGTGGTTATACCATCTGCAGCTAACGCTTCTCTTGTACTGTATTCATCGCCCGCAGCGGATGCTGATTCAACATTATCAATCGTTTCTAAAAAGTTATAAATGCCAAGAGGAATGGCAGCAATAATCACTGGTCCAACCGCTTCTAAACCTTGTTGATTAAATAATTCACCTAATGCAAAGTTAGGAAGATACAAACCTAATTTGTCAAATGAGTTGATTAAGTTATCGAGGGACATATAACCACTGACCCAACCGATG
>JBBAWZ010000009.1:0-9313 GCA_040396875.1 Bacilli bacterium | reverse complement strand
GTCAAATGAGTTGATTAAGTTATCGAGGGACATATAACCACTGACCCAACCGATGATGACACCAAGTAAAATGGCAACGAGACCAACCGGTAAATTCAAGGGCATTCTAATTTTTCCAACAAATCCTAATAAGACAACTGCCAAGGATATTAATCCGATATAAGGAACATAAAAAACACTAAAGGCTGGGTTTAAAGCAATGTAAGTAATCGACACACCAGCTAATGCACCTAACATCGCAGATCGAGGTAACCACTTACGAACTTGTAAGCCTATGCCAACACCTAGCACTTCAATCACACCTTCTACAGCAGCCCAAATTAAACCGGCAGACCAAGCTAAGGTTGCATCATTGGTTGTCCAATACACAGGACCAATGACTGAAAATACAATTAGAAACATATGCGGCACACTGGATCCAGAAGGAAGCGCCGTCACATCTTTTCTTCCGGTTTTTTTAGCAAGTTTGTACGCCATATAAGAGTAGTAAACACTAGCGACAAAAATCGCTAAGCCAACAGCGGGGAGAATTTTTCCGTAAACAAATGCATCTGGTAGACCCACAACAAAACTTAACAGTACTGCCATGGTGAGAATGTTGGTTAGGTTATTGGTAAAGAGACCAAAAAACCCGTTCCAATCACTTTTTACCCAAAGTTTCATGCATGTTTCCTCCGTTTTTATATCATAAGGCTCAATGTAAGCGTTTTCATTATTTTATTTATACAAAGATAAATAGTTTTTGTTGTTATATAATAACAACATGAGCGTATTTATTAGCGACTTGTTATCCGCCAACATTTTAGACACTTATAAAATTGTTTCTGGTAAAGGAAGTTTGAATCGAGAGGTTGAAAGTATTTCGTTATTAGAAACACCAGATTTTGAAAAATATGTCAAAGATAGAGCCTTAATTCTTACAACGCTTTATCCCATAAAATCAAATCTTCCACTTTTTAAAAAACTAATTCAAGTTTTGGTTGATCACAATGTAGCAGCACTGATTGTGAAATTAAAACGTTACATCGAAGAAATCCCCGACGACATTATCCGACTTACCGAAACCATGGGTTTACCTGTTATTACGATTGATTATGATGCGAACTTATCTGAAATTTCCACGCGCATTCTGAATGAGTTAACCACTAACAATTTAAAAACAATTTCCTTGTCTTCTTTTTATTTAGACCTCGTGAAGACGCTAGATGAAAATCCAAAATTAGAAACGATTTTAGGTTTTCAATCTCGTTTAGAAAATATGGATTATTGGATTTATTCAAAAACACAAGAAAAGGTCGTCTTCACCAATAAAAAAATAAATGCCATTGCAAAAGATATTGTCACCCATACACCGACCTTCCAGAGAATAAACGATCAATTTGTGTATTCTGATGAAGTCAAACTATCCAATCAATTGTTATATCAAGTGGTGTTTTTTTCAAAGGAAGATAATCGCAGTAAAATTTATTACTATGCTGAAATTGTGAAATTAATGCTGGTCTTTATTTATCAAAAAAGACAAGAAATTTCCTTACAACAAAGTCAATTCTTGATTGAATTGGTGACGAGTTTTAATCCCTCCTTTTCAAACAACCAAACGTTCAAAGAAAAAAGTGAAATATATGGTTGGAACGTTGAGTTTCCGCTTCATATGATTTTATTTCAGATACAATCAACCCTACAAATAAATGCTTTTCAACCGAGTGATATAAGAGATGAATTATTAACGCTCTTTCAATTAAGAAAAGATGAGATTCGTTTTGTGAATCTTAATCAAAGACTTTTATTTATCTTCAATGGAGAAAAAGTAAAGAACTTAGAGATTAAACTTCGATCACAAATTCTACAATGGGAAAAAAGGTTTAAAGTCGTCGATATCAAAGCTGCGTATACAACCGAAATTAAAGATGTGATGACGATTGCATCTGACTATTCAACCTTATCGAGAGGTTTAAATTTCATCAGCCAACGTCACATTCGGGAAAATGTATTTAATCATCAATCTGTCAAAATGTTTTCCATTCTTGGCAAAGTTTCTGAAGCAGAAATTAAAGAATATGTTCAATTAGTGTTAGATCCTCTTTTAAAGTATGAAGAAAAACATGGTGGAAATCTATTAGAGACGTTATACATGCTCATCAGTCAACAATTTAATTTAAAGAAAACAGCAGAGACCTTATTTGTCCACTACAACACCTTAAGGCATCGTTTGGCTGTCTTGGACTCACTTGGATATGGAAAAAGTAAACTCGAAACAGCCCATTATGATTTAATCTTTGCAGTTTACTTAGCAAAAAACTTAATGTAAATCGCTTCCTTTTACGATGACGATTCTTTAGATTTTTTCCTTTGAAGCATTTACTCTGGCATATCGTAAGCGAATAATAATAGTAGAATGAATCTCTTTGAATGGCTGAATGATGCCTTCTTAAGCATGACGTGGTTAGAAGACCTTGTGAATTGGTTTTTAATAACCATCCTCGGTTTAGAACCCGATTCTACTTTTTTAAGCATCATGACGTTTTATATCTATGACGTGATTAAAATCTTTCTTTTACTCATCATCCTCATTTTTACCATCAGTTACATCCAATCTTATTTTTCTCCTGAACGAACGAAAACGATTTTAAAGCCCTTTAAAGGCATCATCGGGAATTTTATCGGTGCGCTCATGGGAACCTTAACTCCTTTTTGTTCTTGTTCTTCGATACCCATCTTTATGGGATTTACCAAAGCTGGATTACCGATTGGGGTCACGTTTTCATTTTTGATTTCGTCTCCTTTAGTGGATCTAGCGTCGGTGATTTTACTCGCTAGTATTTTTGGTTGGCCGATTGCCTTGATCTACGTGGTAGCAGGATTAGCGATTGCCATCGTTGGTGGAACCTTGATTCAAACCTTTAAAATGGAACGTTATGTGGCAGGTTTTTTAACCAAAGCGAATCCTGAAGTGAGCGTTGTGAAGGAAGTTCCAATGACTCGAAAAGAACGCTTTCAATACGCCTTCCAACAGGTGAAGGAGATTATCCATCGCGTGTATCCTTATATTTTAATTGGTGTTGGTATCGGTGCACTGATCCATGGTGTCATTCCTCAAACGTGGATTGAAACGTTATTGGGTCAAGATAAATGGTATGCCGTTCCTTTGGCAACGTTGGTAGGTGTTCCCATCTATGCCGATATCTTTGGTACCTTACCGATTGCCGAATCCTTATTTGCAAAGGGTGTTGGCATTGGCACCATCCTCAGTTTCATGATGGCGGTCACCGCCTTATCCTTACCTTCCTTAATCTTGTTAAAGAAAGTGGTCAAGACACCCTTAATGGTGTTCTTTGTGGGGTACTTAATCATCAGTATCATCCTCATCGGATATGGATTTAACGCCTTACAAGCTTGGTTTTAATGGAGGGTGAAACAATGATCATTCAAGTCTTAGGTCCTGGTTGTCAACATTGCAAAGCTTTGTTTTCTAATGTCCAAATCGCTTTAGATCGTTTGCACATGCGCGCGAGTGTCGAGTACATCACCAATCTAGAAACCATCTCCGAATACAATGTGCTTCGCACACCTGGATTAGTAATCAATGGTAAGCTCATCCATCAAGGAAAAGTTCTTGCTCCCATTGAATTAGAAGGCATTATTAAGGCTAACGCTTAAGTCCCCCAAAGAAAAACGTTCACACTTGGTGAACGTTTTTTTCTATCTTGGAGGACGGGAACCCACGCCTCATTACTCAGCCTGCGCTGACATAACACGCATATGAACCATCCATCAAACGCTTCGCAGTCAAGGGGGAACTTGGACTGATTTCGCTTCACTTCAAGAGGTTCCCATCCTCACTTATAGTGTAAAGCATTCAACTAGGAATACTAGGGTTTGGCCCAAAATTTCTCAAGTAATCAGTGTGGTGATATCACCTGGGAAATCGAGGAAGACAAGAATCAAGAAGCTTTCAGTTCCAGGTCTTAAACTTAACCCTTGAATCGTGACACTGGTTCCGATAAATGGCGTCAGTGTGGTACCAGAAGCAGGGTTAGGAAGATAAAGGGGTAGGTTATTAGCGCCTGAAGATAAGTAATACATATTCGATTCAAGATGGTAATTGAGCACACCGTCAATCGCAAAATACTTTAATTGATATAACGGATCGAGTGCATCTAAGAGTAAGAATGCTTCTAGCGTGATCGTGGTTGGGATTAAAGGCATTGCTTGATTAGAGGCGACAACTTGCATGATTGTCATCGATGGATCATTGGCAATAAACGTTAAGCCTTCTGAACTCATCTTGATACCGTGCACTTGAATTTGATCACCTTGGGTAATGTCGAGTCGATTGGTAATCACATAGAGAACACCGGTGGCATCTGCCATCATCACAAATTGATTATTAAGTTGGAGGAAAATAACCACACCTTCAAGGTTATAAAAGGTGGTCATGTCATCGGGCATCGTTAAGAATTCGGCAATGGTAATGAAAACAATGGGCGTGATGGATAACGTAATCACAATTGATACTTCGTAACTGAGATAGTGCCCTGTTGCCGTTATATCAATCGTCTTGGCTTCGGTAATTGCACTGGAAATCGTACCAGTTTCTAAATCTAAATCATCAAGATAAGGAGCGGCAATCGTATACGTCACCGTCATTGGTAAGAAAGGATGTGAAGGAGGTAAATCAATCACTTGACCAGGATAATACGATTGACTTTCAAGATACCCTTCTAAATATCCCATCATCACATTTAAGAGTTCTTCATCGGTGTAATCAAAACGAAGATGGTCTTCACCACCAATGTAAATAAACATTAAGGTTGGAGGAACATCATCCATATTAGGGACTAGAATCCCATCAATTTGAATTTCAAAATCAAGATGCATTTCTGCCCATTCATAATCTTCTTGAGATGCCATCATTAAAGGCATCATATCTGTGCCTTGTTCAAGGAACATTTGTTGGTCAATCATCGTGAGCATGCCACTTAGTTCGATATATTGAATCCAGTTCGCAGGTAATAAAGGATCCATCGCGAGCAATTCTACCATCGTGGTCGCCGTTGGTGTAATCGGCAAAGGTTGATCTTCAAGGTAACGCACCATGAAGGTTTCTTCTTCATTCGGTTTACCCATTAAGATATAACCATCCATATTTTGTCGATAGCCACCCATGCGAACAACATCACCTCGGAATAATGGTTCTGCAGATAAGACGGCAATTAAATCAGTTTCATCAGCGATGACAACAAGTCCCATGTCGAGATTGGCGAATAACACCACACCAACAATTTCATCATAGGTATCAATGGTGCCTGTTTTAAAGGTGGCAATCGGCACACTTGCATAATAAATATCAACAGACCACTTCGCGTATAAGGTTAGGTTATCGGTGATTAGTTCACTAAAGAGGAAGTCATCGAGTAAAGCTTCATCACGATACCAACCTTCAAAGATGAATCCATCTTTCGTAGGATCACTTGGTTCAGTGAGAACGCTATTTTGAGCGATACTTTCAGGATCGATCACAGATCCCCCATTCGTATCAAATGTGACCGTCACCATCGTAATCGATGAAGGTAAGGAACTACTGGTTTCACTACTACTAATAATCGATGTTGTTTCGCTGCTCGTTATCGAACTGATGATACTTGAAGTAATACTTTCATTACTACTCACCACAGACGTGTTTGACGTCGTGACACTGGAGATGGATGTGGTGGTACTACTCGGTGGTGAACTGGAAGATGAACTTAAACTGGTAGAAAAACAACTCGATAACGTCAATGCAGCAAGGGCAGCAAGACGAATAGGAAAAAAACTTTTCATATGGATGCCTCCTTTTTGGGCATGCGGCTTTCGTCAATACATGTGGGCAACTTACAAGTTCAATGTATGCCTCACGATATGAAAAGTAAAGACATCAACCGAATATTTCGAAACAACTTTAGGATTGTTTTTTTAAATCGTCTACCGTGTCTTGAATGGTTTCCATAAAAGGTCGTGGTTGAAAACCAAAATCAATCGTTGCCTTGCTATGGTCAAAGATGGCATTCGTTTGCATCGTCTGAAATGCGTAATACGTGAGTAATGGTTTCTTGCGACTGATCCAATAGTAAATTTTTAACAAAGGAATCGCAAACCAAATTAACCAACGAGGAATATACACTCGAATCGGATGATGACCATTCGCCTCATCAATCATTTTCATTAACGTGTTAAAGGGTAAAAATGCATGGTTTAAAACGTAGGCTTGGCCAATCCGTTTGGTTTCTGCAATCGTGATAATGGCATCTGCAACATCACGAACATCCACAAAGTCATACCCACCTTTAAACCAAATATTCATCCGTTGTTGCATCGCTTCTTTGATCATCAAGGTTGTATAGCCTTTGCCTAAATCATTCGGTCCAATAAATCCTGCTGGGAATACAATCGATACAGGAAAATCACGCATCAAGTGATCTCGCCACACCATTTGAGTTGCTTCTGCTTTGGTCTTGGCATAAAAACCTTTTACTTCTCGAGGGCTAGCAATATGGGTTTCATCGATCGCTTCACCGACTGGTAATTCTTTTAAAGCGTGAACCGAACTAACATAAATAACATGATCAAAATGATGGAGATGGGCTTGATTGAGAATGTGTTGCGTACCTTCGACATTTACGCGATAGGTAAGCGTATCTTTTCTCATTTGCGTGGTGACACGACTCGCTGCATGAATCAGGACTCGATAGCCATCATGGGGATGATTAAGCCATCGATCCATACTCGATTCATCGAGGATGTTACCTTCGACGATAATCACTTCTGGTGGTAAAGACTTTGAGAGAGGATCATGAGGTAGAACAAGCGCATAGACGGTATGTTTTTGAGCGATGAGTCGCCTTACTAAATGGTAACCTAAGTGACCGGTTGCACCGGTGATGAAGAAAGTCATAATCTTTCCTCCTCTTCTTTAGTGTAATCCCATGACGATGAAGGAGAACAATTTAGCCTATAAAAAATGAAAAAGATGATAAAGGAGCTCATCTCAAGATGAAAAGATGTTTACTTTTTAGTATTAATACGTAGGAAAAATCAATGTCCAAGACGGATGAGTAATCCGTGTGTTTATGTGATCGTGAATATTTTTATGGCTATTCATTGAGGATTCTCGCTATTGATGAATGAGAATTGAAAATTAATAAACGTACGTTATAATGTACGTGAGGTAACCCTATGACCAATATCAATATCACAACCGTCCGTGCCGAATTATTCAAAATAGCATCTTCTTGTATTAAATATAATGATGTCATTAATATTTCCACCAAAGAAGGCAATGTCATCATGATGAGCGAAGATGATTACCGCTCCATGATCGAATCCCTTCATTTAGCTGGTATTCCTGGGATGTATGAGAGCATCGTCGAAGGCGTGAACACACCATTAACTAAAACCAAAAAACTTAAATGGAAATAGTCTTTACTCGTCAAGCAGAGAAGGATTTTGAAAAAATTAAGCGAAATCCTATCTTACTTAAAAAAGTCATTGCTTTGTTAGATTTGATTGAAGTCAATCCATTTTCCAATCCACCTCGTTATGAAAAGCTCATCGGATTTGACCATGTGTATTCCCGCAGAATCAATCAACAACATCGATTGATTTATCAAACGATCCAACCTGATAACATCATTAAAATAATTCGCATGTGGACGCATTACGAGTAAATCATTCTACAGAATTTAAGTGGATTAATCTTCTTCGTTATTATTTATCACATGAGTAATCCGCGGGTTTAATACTCACAAAAAAACAATTCCAAACCATCGAATAATTTTTGACACGGATAAATTACTGGGTTACTTTGTTTAACCAAATCAATAGATCGTCATAACTCATAGAACCATTGGCAAGGGATAATCCTACCCTCACAACTTCCGCATTCGATGGGGCATAGCCAATCTCATGAAAACGTAAAAACAATGCAAGCATATGCATCGATATTCTTTTATTTCCATCGATAAAAGCGTGATTCTTATTCAAGCCAAAACACAATCTTGCCGCCTTTTCTAAAAGCGTAGGGTAAAGTTCTTTTTCGTCAAAGGTTTGATAGATAGAATTTAAGGCTGAATCAATAAGTGCAATATCTCTAATACCTTGTTCACCACCACTTGTTGCAATGATACGTTCAAGAACAGCAATGATCATGGCGACCGTAAAAATTATTTCGCCAATTCTTTGTATGCATCCGCGTATTCCTTTAGTAAATTTTCAGAAAGATACTTGAATTTAAGTTTTTCGTATTCCTTGATAAAATTGGGACCCATGGTTTGAATATCCAATAAGATAAAAACAGGTTTATTTCTTTTAAAAATAACCGTATCGCCAAACTTCGTTGCGTTATTTGCGACTTTGGTAAAATTTTGATTGGCTTCGGTAACACTAACTATTTTGTTTGTTGAGATCATCATTTGATACTCCTCCATTGTGATTTCATCATACCATATAATAGGTATTATTATACCTATTTAGATACCTATTTATATTGTCTTTTTTTCCTTGAAATTCCAAATCCTCTCTTTTGTTAGATCAAAATTTGAATCAAGGATAACAAATCCGTGTGTTTAGATTCTGAAAATTCTTGATGTGATATTTAATTATTGAAATCACTATTACTGTCAAATTCCATTTATTACAAATTTATTACAATTCTTATTGAAATCTTATTTCAGTTCCATTATTTTATTATTAATGTTCAAGAAAAATCTCACTTTATTCCTATTAGTGTCCTCTTTTTTTGGCATTGTAGTCTCATCGACTAGGGTTGTGACGTTTGCGGCAACCACTACTATTCAATCTAACTTCATTGATCCTTATGCCATATGGCTCAATAAATCAAATCAAGAAACGAATGTCAGCACAGATCCCAAAACCAATACAAGTTTTAGTAATGCTCCCTATCGTGTGACGATGGAGAATAGTACCACCGTGGATTCTTACTCATACCTCCTATCCGTAGGCAGATATGACACAGGTGTGACACCAAATCGATACATTTTTGGGACGAATGCTTTAGGATTGACCGCTACTTATAACCTTACGCATAATGCTCTTCTTACACCTTTTCAAAGTTTAACGAATGTCACTTACGCATCGATCTTGGTTCTCAACCAAGACTTATCTTTTGCAGAAGTCACGGATATGGAATTTAACTATTTAAGTGGAACCACAAGTGATATCCATCGATTGACACCCATCTATTCCATTGATCAAGGTGTCACGTGGAATAAAAGTATCATGGACGTGAACATCACCACAGGATCAACATCCGGAACCT
>JBBAWZ010000008.1:0-42555 GCA_040396875.1 Bacilli bacterium | reverse complement strand
TGAAATTGTTGTTTTTGCATCAATACCCCTCCTATAGGGGGGTAACATTATCTTACGCTTTTAAAGTCTAAAAAGCAATTCTATTTCTTCGGAATTTGATAATTAAAATACGATAATAAAATTCTAACAACCTTATTCGAAACATTCGTAATCGAGTAATCCTGAACGGGATGAATCGTTTGATCTGTTGTGGATTCAATTAATTGAATGCCTTGCTTGACTTTAATTGGGTTTAATCCCACCATCGGTGTGCTTGCTTCTTCCATCGCTTCTGGTCTTTCATGAGCGTCTCTAATGTTAAGCGCGCGTAAACCCAAAATTGAGGTTTCTTCATTGATTGTTCCAGAATCTGAAAGAATCATTCTTGCATGCATTTGTAAATGCACATAATCAGAAAACTTTAATGGTTTTAATAACCGAACAAGCGGATCAAGTTTAACAGCTTTTGAATCCACCATCTTTTTGGTTCGAGGATGAGTGGAAACAATAATCGGTTGTTGATAATCCTTTGCAAGCATATTAAGTGTGGCAATTAAATTGTTGAAATGACTTTCTTCATTTATGTTTTCTTCGCGGTGTGCAGAGACAACAAAGTATTCAAGCTTTTTGATATTTAATTCTTTTAGAATCGAGGATGATTGAATTTTTTTAATATTTTTATCAATGACTTCTTTCATCGGTGAACCAGTTTTAATAATGCGATCTGCTGGTAAACCTTCATTCAAAAGATACTGTCTAGAAATCGTTGAGTAAGGTAAGTTGATGTCTGCAAGATGGTCAACAATTTTGCGATTTAATTCTTCTGGTACTCTTTCATCAAAGGAACGATTACCCGCTTCCATATGGAATACTGGAACTTTTTTCCGTTTCGCTGCAATCGCACATAATGCTGAATTCGTATCGCCCAACACTAAGAATAAATCGGGTTTGATTTCATCAATCACTTTTTCAATTTTAATTAAGATATTACCAATCGTTGAGAGCGCAGTCTCACCAGCTGCGGCTAAAAAAACATTAGGTTTGCGTAGACCTAAGTCTTCAAAGAATATTTCATTGAGTTCATAGTCATAATTTTGACCAGTGTGAACAAGCGTTTGTTCAAATACATTTGAAGCACGATCAATCGCTTTGATTACTTCTGATAAACGAATGATTTCTGGTCGTGTTCCAACCACCGTCATCACTTTAAGTTTTTTCATTTGCTATCAACCTCCATGGGGTAAGTATCTGGATTGAGCGGATCAAAGATTTCTGACGCCCACATTATTGTCACTAAATCTTGTTTTCCTACATTGACAATACTATGCGTGTAACCAGGTGGAATATCAATCACTTGTATCTTTTGACCACTTACTCTGTATTCAATGATTTTTGTATCATCGACTTTTCGAAAGCGGATAAGCGCGTCTCCACTTACCACAATAAATTTTTCATTTTTTGTATGATGATAATGATTGCCTTTTGTAATGCCAGGTTTACTAATGTTAACGGAGATTTGTCCTTGTTCAAAAGTCTTAAAGAGTTCTGTAAAGGAACCGCGTTGGTCTTGATGCGACTTTACTTCATAAGAAAATTGAGTCTCATCTAAGTAACTGAGGTAGGTGGCGTAAAGTTTTTTCTGAAAAATGTCATGTTGATTGGCTAAAACTAATGTAGTTCTGGAAACTGCAAAGCCTTGTATCGTTTTAGCAAGTTGGCCAACGGTGACTTCATATTCAGGTAAAACCCGAAGGATACCATCAATGGTCTCAGTTTTACCTTCTAAACAACGAATCATTTCAGCAACAACATCATCGATATAAACAAGCGCTATTTTTGCATTTTCATCATTGATTTTGATTGGTAAACCTCTAGAAATGTTGTAGCAAAACGTAGCAACAACAGAGTTATAGTTGGGTCTAGACCATTTTCCAAAAACATTGGTAAAACGATAAATAAAAATTGGATGATGCTGCCGTTTTGAAAATTCCAACAAAAGATCTTCCCCTGCTTTTTTACTTTTGCCATAAGGATTATCCGCCAAAGCTTGAATGGAAGAGGAAACCACAATCGGTGCCTTTGATTTTGTTGATTTGACCATTTCAATGAGTTTTGAAATGGAATCAACATTACCTTCAATAAATTCTTTGGGATCAGTAGGACGATTGATTCCAGCAAAATGAAAAATAAATTTTGCTTCTTTTACATAGCTTTTATACATTTCGTCAGAAGTGTCTTTATCAATAAGCAGTAAACGTTGATATCCCAGACCCTTCAAGGTTGCAGAAAGGTTTCGACCGATGAAACCATTTGCACCTGTAATCAGAATCGGAGTTATTTTTTCCATCCAGATAAAGCTTCCTTAACTTCTTCGAGTTGTAATAATTTTTGTTTGATTTCTTGAATATTTAAACGCTTTGTATTGTGTGAATTATATTCAGTAACGGATGAAAGTTTTGGTGAACCTGAGGATACATAAACATCATAATTTAAGTCGCGATTATCGGCAGGGATTCGATAATAATTCCCCATATCTTCACAAACTGCAAATTCTTCCTTGGTTAGCAGTGTTTCATAAAGTTTTTCACCATGACGTGTTCCAATGACTTGTATTTTATTTTTGGTTCCAAACAACTCAATTAGAGCTTTGGCTAAATCTTCAACGGTACTTGCAGGTGATTTTTGAACCATGATATCGCCTTGTTTTCCATGCATGAAAGAATGTAAAACAAGTTCTACCGCTTCTTCAAGTGACATTAAGAATCGGGTCATATTTGGATCAGTGACACTTAAAGGTAATCCGGATTTAATTTGATCTATAAAGAGTGGAATTACTGAACCTCTTGATGCCATCACGTTACCATAACGGGTTCCGCAAATAAGGGTTCTAGCGGGATCAATGGTTCTTGCTTTTGCAATGAATACCTTTTCCATCATCGCTTTGGATATCCCCATCGCATTGATTGGATAAACTGCCTTATCGGTTGATAAGCAGATGACTTTTTTAACACCAGCATGAATGGCAGCATTCAAAACATTCTCAGTTCCTAATACATTGGTTTTAACAGCTTCAATTGGAAAAAATTCACATGAGGGAACTTGCTTCAAAGCCGCAGCATGAAACACATAGTCGACTCCTACCATCGCGTCTGCTAAGCTTCCTTCTTGTCTAACATCTCCAATATAAAATTTAATTTTGGGATTTTTATAAAACCGACGCATATCTTCTTGCTTTTTTTCGTCTCTAGAAAAAATTCTAATCTCTTTAATCGATGTACTTAAAAACCTTTTCATGACAGCATTTCCAAATGAACCGGTTCCTCCAGTAATTAACAATGTCTTTCCTGCAAATATATCCATATATTTACCCCTTTAAATTTAATTGTTGGAATAATTCCTTGATGACTAAAGAATCATTACTCAATGCAAGTTTTAGCAAGCGATCATATCCTACTTCATTAAAACCAATATGTTCAGTCCGGTCAATGAATATTTTTTCGTTCTTTGTTTTGATGGTCGTGTTTGGATCAAGTAATAATTCTTCATACATTTTTTCACCCGGTCTTAAACCAGTAAATTCAATTCGTATTTCTTGATGAGGGATAAATCCTGATTGGCGAATCATTTTTTCTGCTAAATCTAAAATCTTAACTGGTTTGCCCATATCTAAGACAAAGATTTCTCCATCTTGAGCATAAACGCCACATTGAAGAATCAAGCCCACTGCCTCCGGTATCGTCATAAAGAAACGAGTGATATTAGGATCTGTTACCGTGACAGGTCCACCAACTTCAATTTGTTTTTTAAATAAAGGTATGACACTTCCATTGCTTGCCAAGACATTACCAAAGCGAACCGCTGCATAAGACGTTCCCTTTTTCTGTTTAGCAAAATAACGCATAATCGTTTCCGCATAGTATTTAGTTGCCCCCATGACATTGGTTGAGCGAACAGCTTTATCAGTGGAAACGAGCACCATTTTTTTGACGGCATAGCTTTGAGAAAGTTTTGCGACGTTGTATGTGCCGAGTACATTTGTACGGATGGCTTCTTGTGGGGAATCTTGCATTAAAGGAACGTGCTTATAGGCTGCTGCATGAAAGACTAACGTTGGTTTGTAAGTTTTAAAGATTTGTTCTAATCGTTCATGATTATACGTTGCCCCAATTTGAACATAGATTGGTAACGGTTTTTCAAGTTTTTGATTCAAGCGAATCAATTCTTGTTGGACATCATATACACCATTCTCATAGATATCAAATAACACCAAAGCTTTGGGTTTATAGGTGAAGATTTGTCTGGTTAATTCACCACCAATGGAACCGCCTGCGCCTGTAATGAGGACGACTTGATCTTTAATAAAGGTTTTTATTTCATCATTAATGAGCGGAATGACATCTCGACCGAGTAATTCATTGACATCCACATCTTTAACTTTCATTTGCTGACCGTCTTTTTCTAATTCTTCCATTAAGGGTAAACGGCGAATCTTAACATTGGATTTTTCCATTAATCTTAAGATTTCAAATAAGCGGGTTCTAGAAATATTACCGATGCCAATAATGACTTGATCAACTTTATAAGATTCAATAATCGTAGGTAAAGATGACATAGGGCCTTCCACCTGAAGATTGAGAAACTTACGTTTCCACTTTTGTGAATCATCATCCACAACAACAACCGGTGTGGCTTGTAAAGATCGATTGGTTCTGAGTTCATCAATCACCATTTTGCCTGCTGCTCCAGCCCCAATGACTAACGTTCGCTTTAAATGTTTTCGGTCAGATTGTTGATAACCTAAAACGATTGCCAAGACTCTTCGTGCAACGCGTAAGCCTATTAAGATGGCAGGTTCACTGATAAAAATAAAAGCAAATTCAAGTGGAGAAAACGCAACATTATTCACCATGACAAACATAAAGAATAATAGGTTAAATGCAATGGTAATCACACCAATTTTAATAGAATCAATTAATCCAAAGTGAATTGTAATCATCGAATAAATGCCAGAAAAGACTAAGATTAAAAGTAGAATTAAACTGTAGATAATAATCGTTAAGTAAAATAAGTTGGTTAACTCTAGAGGAATCTCTCTAGAAAGTAAGATAAAGAAACATAAACCAAGAATGGAAACAAAATCAGCGGTGAGATAAAGGCCAACTTTGAACCACCGTGGTAATTTTTCCATATATTTAGATGCTTCGAATTGGTTTCAATAAACTAACGGTACGTTTGACAATGGATTCAGCAAGTTCTTTTTGAATTTCACCTTTGAGATAACGGTAAATAAGTCTAGCAATATCACGTGCAATATCTTCGGTTGCGCCGCGTGTGGTTAAAGCTGCAAAGCCAATACGAACTCCAGACGTCACTTGTGGTTTTTCTTGATCATTGGGCAACATATTTTTATTGAGTGTCACACCGATTTCATCTAACTTCACCTGAGTATCAAATCCTGTTAAACCAAAACTTGCCTTCGTATCAACTAAAAATAAATGGGTTTCGGTTCCAGAAACTTTTGCACCAAGTTTGGCAAATTCATCTGCACAAGCCTTGGTGTTTCGTAAAATTTGTTTGGCGTATTGTTTAAAACTTGGATCGAGTGCTTCTGCAAATGCTTGAGCCTTACCACCAATCACATGCATCAAAGGTCCACCTTGCGCTCCAGGAAAGGTCGCTGAGTTGATCTTCTTCATGTACTCTTCGTTATTGGATAGAATCATGCCACCGCGAGGACCACGAATGGTCTTATGGGTTGTGGATGTCACCACATCAGCATATGGGAATGGAGAAGGATGAACTCCCGCGGCAACTAACCCAGAAATATGCGCCATATCAACCATAAAGATTGCACCAATTTCTTTTGCGACCGTGGAGAATTTTTCATAATCTGTTAAGTAAGGGTAAGAAGAGAAACCGGCAACAATGAGTTTTGGTTTTTCTTTTCTGGCAAGTTCTTGCATCGCAGCATAATCAATTCTGCCATCTGCTTTCAAACCATAATGGATAAATTGGTAAAGTTTACCAGAAAAATTAACACTGCTACCATGTGTAAGATGGCCGCCTTCGTTTAAGCCAAGTGACATAATTTTGTCACCCGTTTTCAGTAAGGCACTATAGACAATAAAGTTGGCACTTGAACCAGAGTGAGGTTGAACATTTGCGAACTTACAGGCATAAAGTTGGCAGGCTAAATCAATCGCGAGTTGTTCAATTTTATCAACGTGAACACAACCACCATAATAACGCTTGCCTGGAAAACCTTCGGCATACTTGTTCGTAAGAATTGATCCTTGAATCGCCATCACTTGAGACGACGTATAGTTTTCCGATGCGATGAGTTCTAATCCTTCATCTTGGCGTTTACGTTCTAAGTCTATGTATTGATTGAGTAATGCTTGATAATCCATAACGTTATTTTACATCCTTTGGTAGTTAGCGTTTTGCGTGACAATTTTGCCAGGTCCTGTCACCTTGTATTTAATGACATCGTTGCCACCGAAAAAGAACGCTTTGAAGATATTGGTACGTTTGACCATCAAGGTCATGGAAGCATCCATATAGGCCACCGCAGCTTGATCAAAACTTAAAGCTTTACCTTTGGTTAATGTGTACGTCTTTGCATCTTTATCAACCAAGATATAGGCAGTTCCTTGACCACTTAACACTTGTAATGCTAAATCATCATTGCCAAACAGAGCATCCCATACATTAAATTTCTTTCTTGGATTGACCATAATTCCTTGGGTAAAGGCGATTAATGAACCTTTTTTAATCACAATGGGTTTTGATTTTGTGATGGTTAAGGTCACAATTTGTCCTGGTAAGGGTGCAGAAAACGCCATCACACTTTCAGCTTTGGTTGCCGTGTATTGATCCAGTACTTTAGCATCGCCAAAAATTAACTTTGAAAAGAAAGGATTGAGTCTATTGGCAGTCGAAATAGTTTTCTTTGTGATTTCAGGAGCAATAAGGGATATCGTGGTGACATCGTTTTCAGTATAAATGATGTCTTTTGACCCAAGCGTCAAGGTCAAGACAGGTAGGTGTTCTCCAGTGATTGAAACTTTCATATTCGTCCCCAGTCTATTCTCAATATTTTAACCGAAAAACTATTAAAAAGATATGAATTTTCCTTTAATCATATCGTTATGCTTTTAGGAATTCTTCTCATATAATATAGGCGTATCTTCAGGGTAGGGTGTAACTCCCAATCGGCGGTCAACCCCGCGAGCAGCAATGCAGGAACTTGTGTAATTCAAGTGGCGACAGTAAAGTCTGGATGAAAGAAGATGTCATTTTTCATATGTACCCTGAACTTACTTAAAGGTCAGGGTTTTTATTTGAAAATTAGAACAGACATTGATTTTATGAGAGAAGCATTGATGCTAGCCTCTCAAGCAAAAGACAAAGTGGGTCATGATCCATTGGTCGGTGTTGTCTTTACTAAAAACCGTCATGTCATCACCAAAGGATTCCATGAAAAGTTATTTGGATTACATGCTGAGTTTTCCGCCTTTAAAGAACAAGATTTTGATGTTGAAGGTTCAACGGTTTATGTAACTTTAGAACCATGTGCCCATGATGATTACTTTCCTTCTTGTGCTCAATTTTTAATTCGAAAAAAAGTAAAGAAAGTTGTGATCGCCTCTCTTGATCCGAATCCGATTGAAAATGGCGATGGTGTTCAATTGTTAAAAAAAGCAGGCATTGAAGTGGTCACAGGTTTGATGGATGCAGAAAATCGTCTCTTGAATCAAAACTATTTTGAAAGGTTTAAATGATATGTTCTCAGGGATTATTGAAGAGATTGGTACCATCAAATCTATCACGCCACTTGCAGATGGTTTTCGGTATACGATTCAAGCGAAGAAAATTTTAAAAGGAACAAAATTAGGTGACTCCATTTCTCATGATGGCATTTGCTTAACCGTCGTACGTAAAACACTCCGAAACTATGATGTGGAAGTGATGAAGGAAACCATACAAGTGACCGCCTTAACATTATGGAAAGTTGGCAGTGGTATCAATCTAGAAAGAGCACTATCGGCTAACCAACGTAATGGTGGTCATCAAGTCTCAGGACACGTCGATGGAATTGGTAAAATTTCAAACTTAAAACAAGAAGGTATAGCCACGATTGTGACGATTGAGGTTCCTGAACGTTTGACCAAGTATATGATTCAAAAAGGAAGTGTTGCAGTCGATGGCATCTCTTTAACCTTAACCAATGTGACCAAGACATCCTTTGCTTTATGGATTATTCCTCACACGAAATTACACACCACTTTGTTAACGAAAAAAATAGGTGATCCCGTGAATATTGAAGTTGACATGCTCGCAAAGTATGTAGAAAAGTTGATGCAAAAATGAAACCACCATTTTCATCGATTGTCGAAGCAATTCAAGCCCTTCAAAAAGGTCAGCTGATTATTCTTGTCGATGATATTCATCGTGAGAATGAAGGTGATTTTGTGATGGCAGCTCAATTTGCAACCGAACAAACGATTAACACGATGATAACGTTAGGCAAGGGATTAGTGTGCGCACCTATAAGTGAAAAGATTGCCAAACAATTGGATTTACCTTTGATGGTAAAAACCAATAACGAAAGTTTCAGAACTGCCTTTACCGTTTCTGTGGATGCCAAAACAAACACCACAGGAATCAGTGCAAAAGAACGTGCAGACACTTTAAATGAATTAGCAAATCCTAAAGCAAGAGCGGAAGATTTTGTTCGTCCTGGTCATATTTTTCCATTGATTGGTAAAGCGGGTGGTGTGCAGGTTAGACCTGGACATACTGAAGCTTCCCTCGCATTAATGCAGTTAGCAAAACTTCAACCGGTCGCTGTCATTTGTGAAATTATTCTTGCCAATGGCAAGATGGCACGACGTGATGATTTGTTTGCATTAGCATCTCAACTGAAGATGCCCATTCTTGAAATTAGCCAACTCATGAAACCCTAAGGAGGACTTATCATGAAAAAGATTCACATCATCGTTTCCGAATTTAATAATCCAATCCCTGAACAACTTTTGCAAGGAGCGTTACGGGCATTAGCAGATCAAAAGTTTCCAAAACAAAACATTATCATTACCAAAGTTCCAGGTGCTTTTGAATTACCCATAGCTGCTCAAGCAGCGGGACAACAAATGTTGACATCTGCGGTCATTTGTTTAGGTGCCGTCATTCGTGGTGAAACCAGCCATTATGATTATGTATGTTCTGAAACCGCTAGAGGGATTATGAATGTCGGTTTGCAATTGATGAAACCCGTCATCTTTGGTGTGTTAACCACGGACAATGAAGCCCAAGCGGAAGCACGTGCAAAAGCAGATAAAACCAATAAAGGTTATGAATGTGCGATTGCAGCCTTATCGATGATTAACGTGTTGAAATCACTTCGTTAACGGTTAATAACGGTAATTTAAATAATTGTGATAACGCAGGGAAAGTAATCTTTCCTTGATATGTGTTCAGTCCACTTGCAAGTCCAGGATCCTTTTTCATAGCTTCTTTAAATCCAAGGTTGGCAATCGCTAAGCCAAACGGAAGCGTCGCTTGATTTAAACCAATCGTTGAGGTTCGGGGAACTGCACCAGGCATATTGGCAACGCAATAATGAATGACGCCATCGACTTCGTAAATCGGTTGGTCATGATAGGTCACTTTACTTGTTTCAGTACTGCCTCCTTGATCAATGGCAACATCAACAATCACGGAACCTTTTGGCATCGCTTTTAAATACGATTTTTTAATCAGTTTTGGAGCAGCATCACCTGGAATCAGCACTGTAGAAATGACAAGATCCGCATGTTGAATACTATTGAAGATATTCGTTTCATTGGAAGGTAACATCGTAAGGCGACCATTGGCAAAAGGTAATAAAGTTTCCACTTGATTAAACTTCACATCAATCGCTGTCACTTTCGCTTGCATTCCTAATGCGATTTGCGTTGCATTGAATCCAGCATAACCATTCGCCCCCAATACAACCACGTGTCCTGGTTCAACACCAGGAATACCGCCAAGTAAAATACCACGACCGCCAAATGCTTTTTCTAAAAATTTTGCACCTTCTTGAACCGCTAATCGTCCTGCGACTTCTGACATCGGCCTTAGGACAGGTAATCTACCGTTGATATCTTTAATCGTTTCATAGGCAATCGCAGTGACTTTGTTTTTAAGTAAGGCATCGGTAAGAGGTTTAGCAGCCGCTAAATGTAAAAAGGTATAAAGAATTTGATTGGGTCTTAGCAAATTAAATTCTTCTTCAAGTGGTTCTTTCACTTTGATAATCATGTCTGCTTTTGCATAAACTTCTTGAATGGTTGAAAGAATTTTGCAACCCACTTGAACATATTCATCATTGGTAAATCCCGAACCAATACCGGCGTCTTGTTGAATCAAAACTTGATGCCCAGCCTTTATGTATGCTTTTGCAGAAGCCGGGGTTAAACCAACACGATATTCTAATTTTTTAATTTCTTTTGGGACACCAATGATCATAGGAGTCTCCTCGATTCGAATTTATTATATCACTCGGATTTAAGTTTACTTGCTTCACCATGACGGACAAAAAACATGGTGGCAAAACTTAATAAAGCAAAGAAGGTTGCATAAGGAAATAATAGTCTTAAACCAAATGCCGTCATCAAGGCACCTGATAATAGAGGTGTAAAGATTTGCGCTGCCATCGAAGCAGTGTAATAGTAGCCAGTATATTTACCAATATTGCTACCTGAAGACATTTCAACAATCATCGGATAGGAATTGACATTAATCGCGGCAAAACCTAATCCTGCTACGGGCATAATGATATAAACAATCCACGATGTTTCAACGGTTAAGAATGAACCGACGAGTGTGCCTAACGCTAGCATAAGGATTCCTAAGAGCACCGTCTTTTTTCTACCGATTTTATTCGCCAGTGCAGCAAGTGGTAAAAAACCAATTAAGGCAGCAATGTTAGCAACCGTCACGGGTAAAACATAATTTGCAATTTCTAAAACATTACTCGCATAATCTGTGAACTTGGTTGTGACGGCGTTAAAACTAAAGAACCATAAAAAAACCGACACCATGATTAACCAAAAACTTAATTGATATTCTTTTTTCAGTGGAGTAACAACATTATCTTTTCTAGCTTGTTCTTCTGCTTCGGTTTCATAACCTTGTTCAATGGAAATGCGGTGCATATCTTTGACCCATGCTACTTCCTTGACGATAAATCGGAACAATAAGAGGATGGCGACCATCGTTAAAGCAAGCATGATAAAGGAACGTACATAAGGGGTGAATTCTTCTGTTGCCCCATTAATAATCAGTGTGGCGACGATATAACCTAAAACACCCATTAAATTAATGATGGCATTGGCGACGCTTCGAAATGGTTTGGGTGTAATATCAGGCATCAGCGAAACCGCTGGGGTGCGATAGTAAGACATCGCAATGAGAACGATAAATAAAGTGACGATATACAAAATTAAATAAATCGGTGAGATGGAAGTAATTTGATTAAAAATTAAAGTGTAACGAACAAACGATGCATCTAGTTTGCTAGAGAAATAAACCACATCCCCAATGACCGTATAAAGACGATCGTTTGCAGAAGCGATATCAATAATGGCATCTTTTAAACTCGCTTGAGTGGCAAAACTATAGGTATCATTGGTTTGAATAATCCCTAAAATACCAGCATCTACCACAGCGGTTTGTTGATAAAAATCGACCAATGCAACGCCGATAATAAATATTGCGGCAATAATAATACCAATCGAAATAAAGGGTGTGCGTTTTCCTAACTTAGATGTCGATCGATCCGATAAAGTACCAAAAAAGGGCAATAGAAATAAGCCTAATAGATTATCAAAGGTCATCACGAAGTTAGACCAAAATGGATTTAAGCCAAATGAGTCCACCAACATTTTGGAAATGACAGCCTCATAAAATCCCCAAAACAATTGGATCGATAAGAAGGCTAACCCAATAAGGATGGTACGTTGATAGTTTAACTTCATGCTTAAAGTGTTTTGATTTTAATCGTAGAGGCTAAATTTTCAAGTTCAGTAAGGTTGGTGATGTCGGCACCTTCAACTTTTTTAACCGCGAGTGCCATGGCAAAAGCTAAGGAGACCTTATGATCAGAAGTCTTTTCAAATTTAGACATATAACCAGCGAGTAAGGCATCGCCGGCACCGACGGTATGTTTTACTTTCACTTGGGGTGCTTCAACATGGTAAGCTTTGTTCTTATCGACAAAGATTGCCCCATTTTCACCTAACGATAATAGCACTCTATTTTGGGTAATTTCTGCAACTTTTTTGGCTTGTGGATAAAGTTTTTTAACATCGGTTGCTTCGGTATCCGCTAAAAATTGGAACTCTGATAGATTGGGTTTAATGATCAACGGTTTATATTTAATTAATTTTTTTAATTCTTGACCTGATACATCTAAAACAAAATCAATTTTACGTTGAATAATGTATTTAACGATTTGTTCAATTAAACCAGTTTTATCATTGGCAGTTGAAGATCCGGAAATCACTACGATATCTTTTGGTGTAATGGTATTGAGTTGATTAAGTAAATTATTAAGTTCAGAACCATTTATTTCAGGACCAGCAGCATTCAGTTCAGTTTCTTGATCGTGAATTAACTTTACATTAATTCTAGATGTGCCTTTAATCATGGTTGGGCGAAGATGAACATTTAAATAACGACCAAGTTGACCTAACATATAGTCACCGGTAAATCCGCCAAAGAATCCAAGGATGGTGGACTTCACACCCAATGTGTTCAGCATCACCGAAACATTAATTCCTTTACCAGCAGATACCACTCTAGCATCGGTAGAGCGATTCAAAGTTCCAAGTTTTAATTTTGGCAAATCTAAATAGTAATCTAAGCTTGGATTTAAGGTAATCGTGTAAATCATAATGGTTTATTTCTTTCTATGAAAATAAGTTAACATTAACGTATTTTTATCATTAATCATATTTTAACTTAAGCAAGAGATGAATTCGAGAAAGAAAACGCCTTTCGACTTGTCTATAATGTAGATAGGACGGAATGAAAGATGAATAATATTCTAAATTTAATGATTTTTGTTGGTTTTTTAGGTTTTTTGGCTGGACTTGCTTATCTGATGGTTCAAAAGGCCATGCAACCAAAACTTAAGATCAAGATGACACCTATCCTAACATTGGTGGTGACCTCAACCTTGCTTTTGGTAGGAACCTTAACTCCTAAAGCAAATAATCCAGTTCCGCTTCAACCTGTTGGCGTCAATCAAGTACGTGACGAAAATCATTTAAGAAATCTACTTCAAACGGCAAATGAATCTAGAGGAGAGTTCAACGGCGTACCTTCTCCTGGCGTTGCCGAAGACACAACCGCTAACTCTGAACAAACCAACAAAGATAATTCCTTTGTTGATACCAATAGTCAAGTTGCAGGTGTCAAAGAAGGCGATGTAGTGAAGACTGATGGAGAATTTATTTATTACGCAAGTCGTTGGGATAGTAAAGTCCGTGTGATGTCTGTGGATAATAATAATTTAGTAGAATACGTTGCAACCATCGAATTAAATACAGAAAATGAAACCGTCTATACCGACAGCATGTATCTAACGGATGATTATTTAATTATTATTGGTTACCGTTATAACCTTACACAATCGAGTTGCGCTCAAGAAGATGAAAATGGTGATGTTTATTTCTGTGCTGATTTTGTGTGGTGGCAACCCACTGGATCGGTGATGATGATTGATCGTACATCACTTGAAATTGTTTATAGTCTTCAAACCGATGCAGCTTTTATTGATCATCGCATCGTACCCATCATGGATGGAGAAACCATTGTTCAAGAAACTTTATATTTAGTTGGACACTATTACTTTTATTCGTATCAACAAGGCCAAGAATTAAGACCTTCATATATTGAAAACGATGGTGAAAAAGCCTATATGCCTTACACCTCGATGACGTATATCAATGAAGATAATCTTTATGCGATGACAACTTTAACTGGTATTCCACTTCTTTCAGAACCATCGGAATTGACCTATCGTACCTCAGGGTATTTAGGAACCACACCAGATTACAAAAAATTGTATGTGAATTTTGAGCACCTTTATTTAGCCCAATCCAATTATGTTTGGGAAGAACCACAAAGTTATCAAACCACAACCATTATGAAATTCGATCTTGAAATCGAAACCGGTGACCTATCCTTAATGGCAGTCGGCACCATTCGCGGTGTTGCCGTTAATCAATTCGCTCTTGATGAATACGAAGGAAATTTCCGTATTGCGACAACCGACACTGTCTGGGATTGGCGAGCTGGAGAATGGTGGTGGTCATGGGACAATCGCACGATTACCAATCGTCTTTATGTGTTGACCGATTTAGAAGATGGTAGTTTTGGTATTACCGCTTTAATTGAAGAAGGTTTAGGAAAACCAGGTGAATCGATTATGTCGGTTCGTTTCCAAGGTCCTTTAGCCTACATTGTCACATTCTTAAGAACGGACCCTTTATATATCGTGGATTTAAGTGATCCTTTAAATCCTGTGATTCGTGAAGAAATTGTCTTACCAGGATTTGATACATATCAACATCCGTGGGGAGACAATCAATTAATCGGTTTAGGATATGACGCAAACCAAGAAGGTCAATTAACGGGCATGAAATTATCAGCCTATTCAACCGTCGAAGGCGAAAGTGATGTCATCCAAACCTTAAATTTCTCACAATATTTACTCGATGATATGGCTCAAAACGAAGGCGAAGTGTGGGGTTGGAGTTGGGCAGAAGCACTCTGGGATCATAAAGCCATCACCGTCTCCGTGGAAGATGGCATCTTCGCGTTCGCCGTCAACGCTTATAGTTATCACCTTGTGGAAGATGTCACCACAGAAGAAACTGAAGATGGTGAAGTTAGAACTGATATCTATTACGAATATACATTTACCTACCACAGTTATTACTTTGTATTTAAGATTGATTTTACCCAAGCAGAACCGATTTCATTAATTGAAAAAGTGGAACACCCTTCAAGTGAATTAGGTTATGTCCAAGTCGATCGAGGCGTGATGATTAATCAAGTGATTCATACGTTATCGAATCAACAAATGATCAGTTATGACATTACAACCGATTCCATTCTGCAAACGTTAGTCTTCCCAGAATATCAAGTTGCTTAAGTTTTAATGGGTTTTAGTTTCGTACCAAATTTGGATTGGCGAATCATTTTGACAATCGCTTGAATAACAGGACCAAACGCTACGCCGAGGAAAAAAGATAAAACCGTAATCGAACTGGCATTCGTGCCAGATAGTAAGCCATAGATAAAAGCGAGCACAAATCCAAAATAAGCAACCATCGTGCGCATCAATGGATAAGATTTCATCTTGAATACTTTCATTAACGCAAACGTTAATTCTTCAAGCACCATGCCAGGAAAGGTCGACAAAATTAAGAAAGCAGAGCCTAGGCAATAAATGATGAATCCTAATCCGTGGCTTATGATTGCTGAACTTAGATTGGAAATAACCAATTGGGGAAAGACTACAAAATCATAAAAATCAACCATGCCGTTGATAAGAAAAACAGAAATAAAAACAAATGTAGATTTTAGATTTTTATTGATTATCACAATCAAAAGAATCATCGTATACGTATGTAAAGTCGAAGCGGTGCCAAAGGTAAAGAAGCCTAGAATTGGATTTAATAAAGCATTAAGTTCAAAAGCTGCAACACCCCATGGGCCTAAGCCTAACGTGCTTGATTTCATTAAGAATACGCCTAAAGACGCAGTGACAACACCAAGGACATAAAGAAAAAGAAGAAACTTAGATTCCCATAATTTTTGTTTCATAAAGTACGATTGATGATTTCAAAACGTTTATAAAGATTTAGAAAGAATGTTATGAGCGTACCAAAGGCAACTGCAAGTAAAAATGATAAAATCGTGATGCTACCCAAACCATTTCCTTCGATCAAGGCGTAGATTAATCCAAGTGTTAATCCGGAAAATTCAATAATCCATCTTGCGACGGTAAAGGATTTTATTTTAAATACTCGAATCAGGGTAAGTTGGAGATCATCATAAACATTCGGTGGAAATCCACTAATGATGATGGTGGCTAATCCCCAAGTCATAATCACTAACGCGACCAAGAAAAAAATAATGTTTAACCATAAAGGTGATGGTGCTGGAAATAAATTTGGCAAGATGACAACGTCCCACAAATCTATGGATAATGAAATCAAAATCATTGGGAAAATAGCCATGAAAGCTTGCCAACGTTTGCCAATTACTAACACCAAAACTAATAGGAAGGTTGTATGAATTAAGGAACTTTGACCAAGTGTAATCGAAATGTCGCGAGCATTTAATAAACTTCTTAGATTGATGACGGCTGTATCCCAAGGCGCAACCCCTAGACTTGCGCGCGAAAATAAAGCAACACCTAATCCTAAGGCTAATATGCCAATAAAATACAGGCTAAGATAACGAATGGAAAATTGGTTCCAAGTTGGTTTCACAAAAAAATATTATACGCTTTTCTTTGAAGGTTGAACGCGAATATTGTCGTGATTGGGTTTACCTTTGTAAGAAGAATAATACGAGGAAAAATATTTCATGGTTTTTCCAATCGGTTTACCATCATAATCAATTCGATCCGTCCATTCTTTTACAAATGCTTTTGTCAATTTTCCTTGAATAAGTAGTTTAAGGATTGGTAATAAATATGTTTTCGCATCGTTGATTAATTGCATCATCGTCGCTTGAGAGGTTTTACCAGTGACAGGATCTTTCCATAATTTACGAGATAAATTAAGCGAACGATCTTTAACCGAAACAGATAAAAATCGAGGATGAATTAAACTCATCGGTAATGAACGGCGACCAGAAACCAAGACCACGAGTAATCGATTCAAAATTGAACCATGATATAAAAATCGATAGGTTGATTGCATATCTTCTACTGCCAATTGAAACGTATCATGTTGGACTTGTTTAGGGAATGCTTGAAAATAAAGTTGGCTAATCGATTGTAAACTTACCTTCGAGAGATTAAGTGTTTCTTTAGGTTGATAAACTTTAGATTTTAAATTGAATTTATCGACTAACGCAACATCCATTTCAACTTCTAGACGAGCATGGTCAGCGCTGTAATGCCCAGTTAATGATCCATGTTCATCAAATCCAGTACGATAAAAAACATAAGGATGACAAGTGCGATCCAGTGCATAATGCGTTAATGCCCCGATTACATATGCTTTGGTTACTTCATCTGCTTTCGATCCAAACCAACCATGTTCAATCAAAGGCCAAAGTGAATCCATTGGCTCTTGATTGTGTAAATTAGAACCAAATTGATTAATGCTGGTCGTCGATAATCTTTTTCTTAAGATTGCATGTCCATAAAAAAAGAAAGGATCGGGACCTTGTGATCCTAGCCAGAGTAAAGATTGTTGATTAGTTAAAAAAGGAATTGTTTTTTTTACTTCTTCAAGAATCAGATTTGCAAAATACTGATGGGTTAAAATAGAAGGCATAATTGATTAATCAACAAGATCGGGTTTTTTTCGAGCTATGTTGAAAATAATGCCACCAGCAATAAATAAAATAATTAATGATAAGACCCCATATCGTAAATTGCCTCCAGGTAAATCACCGAATTGAAGGGTAACTAAACTTGCAACCGTACCAACGATAAATGGACCAATCACTGCGGCAAAGCGTGAAAAGACAGTGTAAAGTCCGAAGAATTCGTTTGTCTTTTCTTTGGGGATAATTTTACCAAAGTAAGATCTGGATAAGGCTTGAATCGAACCTTGAGAAGTGGCGACCAATAATCCTAAAACATAAAAATGCCAAAGTTCACGAATAAACACAGCAAAGATGGAAATGAATGCATACGTTGCAATATTCAATAGCAAGATTTTTTCTGCTTTAATCTTCTTACTCAATCTTGAGAATAATAAAGCAAAACCGAAGGCTGCAACTTGGATGACTAAAAAGATGGGTAAGAGAGTGGTTAATTCATTTTCAGGAAGAATATCCAAAGCATTAACAGCAAAACGAGCAGCAAGATTAATCACCGTGTGCACGCCATCAATATAAAGGAAAAAGGCTAATAAAAATAAGAATATTTTTGGATATTTTCTTGCTTCCTTCAAGGTTTTTATTAGTCTTCCAAATGCTTTTTTAACGGGTGACTTTTCCGGTTCAATACCATAAACTTGTTTAGCTTCTTTTAAAAATGGTAGTGAGAAAATCAACCACCAAATCGCAGTAAAGAAGAATGTGATTTGAAATCCAAGTGTTAAGGTAAATCCAGGAATTGCACCAGGAAGAATGGTTAGTAACACAACGGCAACAATCAAAGGAATGGTGCTACCACCAATATAACCAAAAGCATAGCCAGCTGTTGAGACGCGGTCCATATTTTCATCACTTGTCATATCAACAATAAATGAATCATAAAAAACATTTGTCGCAGTGTATCCAATGGTTGCAACAATATATGGAACAAGAATTAACCACCATAATGATCGGGTTTCAAATACAGGATAAATTGTTAAGAGTAGGGCACTGACAATACCGATAGAGAAAAAAATTAAAAAGAATTTCTTTTTAAACCCACGATAATCGGCCAAGGTTCCTAGAATTGGAGAAAGTAACGCCACGACCAAACTAATACCAGAAACAATAAAAGCAAATAAGGAATCGGCAGTGTTTTGACCAAGACCACCAACATCTACACTTAAATAACCATATAAAAGTGGAAAAATGAAGGTTGCAAAAATTACCGTATAAGCAGATTCTGCCCAATCATAAAAGATATAGGCCCATTCTTTTTTTGTAAATTTAGCGGGACTTTTTTTGATTGATTTTTCCATAATTAACCTCTAGACAACATTTTACCATTGTTTGCTAATTTCCTTCCTCAAGGATTCTTTTTTAACCTAATCTTAAAGAATGTACAATATGAATATGCTTGAAAACCTATGGTTAACGTTTGAAGTTTGGATTCTTTCACTTGGAACCGTTGGAATATTGATGGTAATCTTGCTTGCAGTCTTACACCCTACCTTAGAGGGACCTGCTGCCATTTTACTCTTAACTGTGCTTACGATTTTCTTGGATGATGTCTGGCTTGCAAGTGCAATCCTATGGGTAGCATATACAATCGGTTTTACATTTTTTTATTATTTTATCCATTGGTTACACCAAAAAACAAATAAGGTCGTTGAAAGATATGTACCAACAAGAAAGGCGATTGAATGGGTCCATCGTCAACCGACCTGGAAACATATTTTGGTGATTGGCATGCCGCTCGTTTACACGTATCCTTTAAGAATTGCGTTTACGATCCAACACAAAAAATTTTATCCGTTTTTTTGGCAAACATTCTTACAATATGGCGTGCTTACGGTAGGAAATCTTCTACTTTATTTTGGGGTTATGCAATTGATCTTTTTTAATTTACCAATTTGGATTATTAGTATTCTTTTAGCAGGCGTTTCCATTGGAATCTATTTGATTAGAACAAAAGTTAAGATTATTTGATTCTTTTCGTCGAGTGGCGAACGATTAGTTGCACAGGTACAGTGGTGAGACCTTTTGATGAGTCTTGGTTTTCAATCATCGCTAATAATTTGATGGCAGCCGCTTCTGCAATTCTTTTTTTGTCTTGTCGAATGGTGGTTAAGGAAGGAGAAAATAAACTCGCAAATTGAATATCATCATAACCAGACACTGAAATATCTTCAGGAACCCGATAACCAAGTTCAGTTAAGGCTAAAATTAATCCCATGGCGATATCATCTGAGAAAGCAATAATCGCTTGAGGTTTGACTTGCCAACTTTGAATCCATAAAAGCGCTTGTTCATAATAATGTTTGACACCATATCGATCGGTAGAAAGATAAGATTCTTTCGGTCGATTGGTTTTGAATTGATGGGTTAATGTTTCAAATGCTTCCGTTCGTTGTTGATAGGCTCGAGATAAGGTTGAACCAGAGTATGCATAAATGGTGTGGAATCCAAGTTGAACGAAATGTTTAAAAATCAGTTCAATGCCTTGATGGTCATCACTAATGACAGTCGCAAGTGAAGGGTCCACCATATCCACTGACACAGATGGAATATCAGCATGAATTAATTCTTGGATATCTACTGCATTAATATCGCCCGTTAAAAGCAATACCCCATCGACACTTTTATTCAGCGCCCATTGTAAGTATGTTTGTTCTTGATCTCCAATTTTTCTTGGAATAAAGACAATTTCGTATCCTTTATCTTCAATAAAATTTTTGAATGCTTGAATGATTGATCCAAAAAAAGGGTGTTCAAGTCCAAACTTAGCAATGTCAGAGAAAACGACACCGATGGTCCAGGTGTGTTCTGCTTTCAGAATACGTGCTGAATGACTGGCCACATACCCTAAAGCTTTTGCTCGATCTAAAACTCTTTTTCTCGTTTCTTCAGAAACACTACCTTTATCATTTAAAATTTTACTCACCGTTCCAGGGGAAAGTGAAAGGTCAGCAGCAAGTTCATGAATGGTAAGTTTATGACGCTTATTTTTCATCAACCATGATGGTGGCAATCGATTTTGCTTCTAGTGAAAATGTTTGCCAAGTTCCTTTGTTGTTCATTGAAAATGATTGAGCTGATTGACTAGCATTCAGTAACACGATCGCGATTTGATGATCTGGGCGAAGATAGGCAACACCTTGTACGCCTTCAGGAAGAGATGTTTCTAATGCAATTCGTTTGGATTGAGGAGGAATAAATTTTGAAAAATGACCAATCGCGTAGTAGGTGCTATTTTTGATAATGCTTTGATTTCGTCGATCAAACAAAATAGGTGCATCGCAATAATTGCCAACGTGGTTGGGTCCACCTTGTTCATTTAGGACTAAATTCCAATCAATAAAACCTTCATTTCCTTGTAAAAAATCACCAATGATATTTCGCGCATAGCGTTCTCCAGTGTCCCAAGAACCAGGACGAGGGCCACCTTCAATGCAGCCTTCTGTAAAGAGTAAGTGCTTATCAGGGAATAACGCTTTTGTTTTTCCGACATTTTCAAATTTTTCTTCACCATACCAATGAAAGGCAGTGCCCCAAACAAATTGACTTGCTTTAGGATCTGCATAAATTGGACTGACGCGTTCAACCATAATGTCGCGATTATGGTCCCAGACTAGTAATTTGATTTGATCTTTAAAATGTTTTTGTAAGAGCGGCCCTAAATGAAATTTAATGAAGTCTCGTTCTTGTTCAGGTGTGTATAAACAAGAGTCCCATACTTGTTTTGCAGCTGGCTCATTTTGAACCGTTACACCCCAAGGTTGAATGCCTTCTTTTTGAAGTGCTTGAATAAACTTAATATAGTAAAGCGCCCAAAGGGATTGGAATTCTGTTTTTAAAACACCACCGTGGTTCATTTGTTGATTATCTTTCATCCATCCAGGTGGCGACCAAGGGGAAATTAAAATCTTGAGGTCTTTTTGTTTCGCCAATACTTTTTTTAAGATTGGTAGAACATACCAAGTTTCTCTGGCAATTGAAAAGGTGGAAAGTGTTGTATCACCATGATCAACATAGGTATAGTTACCCAAAGCAAAATCACTCGAATTCATATGAATCCGCGTGAAGTTATAATCCAATCCATCTTTTGAAAAATATAAATTTAATAAATTTTGAATCAACGCTTCATCATGATTTTCTTTAATCGTATAGGCTGCGGATTCTGTTAGGGAACCACCAAAACCTAGGTGTGTTTGAAATTGTTTTTTGGCATTGATGTTTAAAATCGTACCTGTCGATGACGGGTTCGTCTTAATCGTTTGAGTAGACCATCTTGCACCGGCAGCAGAACTGTGAATAACTTTCATTCTTGATACACCTCAATTTTTTCAACATCCATCACATATGGCATGTCTTGTTCTTCAATCTTGCCACCCCATGTTCCACCAACTGCAATGTTCATGATCAAATAATAGGGTTTATCAAAGGGCCAACTTTCAACCGAATCACCAACTTTTTTCTCAAACGTTACATAATGAACATCGTCAATAAAGAAACTAATGCCTTCTGGTCTCCAAATCATTTTATAGTCATGGAATCCTTCCATGATGCCAGGAATTTTTTGGAACTTCGTGCGTTGGGTTTTGATGATGTGATTATGAAGTTGTGAATGCAAACTAAAATGCATCACTTCAGGATCATGTCCCACCATTTCCAATAAATCAATTTCGCCACATAAAGGCCATTTGACCTCTCCAATATCATGACCTAAAAACCAGATAGCAGGCCAAGAGCCTTTGCCATGTGGAAGTTTTGCTCGCACAATAAAAGTTCCATATTGCCATTCTTTTTTATCTTTTGTATTCATCCGTATCGATTGATAACGGCATTTACTTAAGGCAGGTGAAACATCAGCGATGATGCGCAAGCCTTGTTTGGTCAGTTGTAAATTCTTAGGTGAATCAACATAACATTGTCGTTCATCGTTGAACCACTTCTCACCAACTTCTAAATTCCAAACATCACGATTGAGTGAGCGGAATGTTTCTTTGAATACAAGCTTGCGGTGTGGTTTTAACATACATTTAACCTCCAAAGGTAAAGGTGATAGCATCGGATAAAGGAGAGGTGCGACCGACAAAATCAATCGCTTCCACTTGCACTTGATAATCGCGTTGTTCTAAGCCTACAAAGGTATATTGATTGATTTTTGCTTCGCGGTATTTAACGCCATCTAAATAAATTGCGTAGTGACTTACCCATGTATCATCCGTTGGACGATTCCAATGAATGGTGTTATCCAATTGTGAAGTTGCGAGGGCTGCAGGTTTTTCAGGAGATGTGAAATCATGAAGAGCATAATCCCATTGATATAAGCGAAGATAGTCTATTTCTAATACGGTTGGAAAGGCAAGTGGATCAATCCCTTGCACGCCACCCCAACTACCACCAATCGCTAAATTGATAATGAAATAAAATTCTTCTTGAAATGGAAAGACATCATCAAACGTCACATCTTGATTAAATTGCGGGACATATCGATACGTTCCATAAGGATTACCTTCTACGAACATTCGAATTTCTCCAGGTAACCAAATCATTTCATATTCATAGAATTGATTTTCTGGGTCTACTAATACTCTTGATGCACTGGGATTATTGTTATTGTTGTGGTTAAATTTGGTTGTATGCGTCGCGGAAAAAACAGTACCAGGATCATAACCAACATATTCTAAAATATCAATTTCACCGCTATTAGGCCATTGACCAAAGCGATTAAATAACGGTAGCATCCACACCGCAGCCCATGTTCCTCTTCCTGCTGGCATTTTAGCCCTAAAGGTCACACGACCAAATTGAGGGTTCACTTTATAACGAGAATTGATTCGACCACTGGTATATTGTTTGCCTAAGTAATTTTCTTTTTTACCAGTAATTTTTAACGTTCCATCACTCACCGAGATGTTTTCATTCCGATAATATTGGGCTTCTTGGTTGCCACCGCCATCGCCGTTGACTTCGACATTCCAGTGTTCGCTATTGAGTGTGTTTCCGTTAAATTCATCCGTCCAAGTACAAACCCATTGATTATCAATTGTTTGAACGCCACATCCTTCTGCAGCGGTCAATGGAAGTAAACCATTCGGAACACCCGAGGAGGATGAACTCACGCTTGGGTTCACACAAGCCGTGACGGTAAACGCTAAGAACGTGATTGGCCAAATTTTTTTCATCATTATTCTCCCGTAATTCCTGTTTTATCAATACTTTGGGTAAATAACTTTTGACCAAAGAAATAGAGAAGTAATAAAGGTAATATCGTCAGCATATTCCCTGATAATAAGATCGCTTCATTTAATTCTGCACCAGGTGTACCAGGTGGGAAAATCGTTTCATAGGAAGAACGGAATGCCTGTAACCATAGAGGTAATGTCACCTTATCGCCTACATATAAACCAGTGATGAATGATTCATTCCAATACCAAACAAAACTAAATAAGAACACAATTACAAAAGAAGGAATCGCTAACGGTAGGATGATCGTGCGGAAAATTCTCAATTGACCTGCGCCATCGACTTCAGCGGATTCAATTAAGATACCAGGAATAGTTCGGTAGAAGGTATAAAAAATAAGTATATAAATGGCAGCATTAATCCCTTGACCCGTCATCGCAGGTAACAGCATCGACCATTCCGTTGAGATGATTTCAAGTTCTCTGAAGATCAGCATGTTTGCCACCATCGTCACTTGTTGAGGCAGAATAAAGGTCGCAAGCATGATCGCAAAGAATAAACGTTTAAATGGGAAATCAAAACGTGCAAAGCCATATCCAATCAACGCACTGGATAAGGTTGCACTGACACTCACTTTTAAAACATAGACGGTGGAATCAATGAAGGATTGTGGCAAACTCAATACTTGGAATGCGCGTTCATAGTTTTCCCACATGAGGACGGTGGGAATCCATTGCACACCTGGATTAATCAGATCATCAACGGATTTCAAACTATTGATCAACATAAACAACAAAGGATATAAGTAGATATAACTAAAGCTGATTAACAAAAGATAAATGATAAATTTATATAATAGTCCATCGGTTAATGTTTTACCGAACCAAACTTTTTTTAATTTTTGTTGATTGGTCACACTTAAGATTGAGGAAATTTTCATTTTAGTTTTCCTCTCTTTTCTCTAGTAATACTGGTGAAGACCACAATTAAGATGACCATGCATAAAAAATAAACCCATGCCATTGCTGCTGCATAACCATATCCAAACCAAAAGGCAGAATCAGGCGCACCGACTAACATATGGGTTCTCGTTAAATCTAAAATGCCACCTGGTTCAACAAATAAAGACATCGAGACCACCACATAGACAATCGAAATGCCAGTAAACGGCATCAAAGAAGGTAAGGTAATTTTCCAGAATCGCATCCAAGGTGAAGCACCATCCATGCTGGCAGCCTCATATAAACTAGGATCGATTTTTTGTAATCCGGCCAAATAAATTAAAATCGGAATCCCTGCATACCAAAGAATCAACAACATCGAATTGATGACCGTTGTTAAAGGATCGGCAAGAAATCCTGGTAAGTTATTGACGATATAACTATAGATGCCACTGGCTTGTAAATTCGGTAGGGTAATCGCACTTTGAGCATTGAGTTCATTGATAACGGGACCTGTAGAAATGATCACCGGAAGGAAGAATATGGTTCGCCATAAACTTTTTGTTTTGATTGGCATGTTCACGAGAACTGCAATAATGATGGAGAAAACAATGATGATGGGCACAGCTACAACCATTCGACCAAGGTAATTTGAATAAGCGGGAACAAGCGTCTGACTACGGAAAATATTTAAATAATTGGTAAAGCCAATAAACGTGGTGACAACCCCTTCTTGAAGGTTATAGTACGCTTCATGGAAACTTAAATAGAATGAATAACCTAATGGATATAGCGTAAAAATTGAGATGCCAATCAGCCATATAAGGATAAACAGGTAACCGTAAAAAGCATGTCGACGTTTTCTGGTAATCCGTATGGTGATGAAAGAAAAAAGCTTTACCGTGTTTCCTATTTCTCGATAGATCACATTGTGTCTTAAACGGTAAAAGAAGCGATCCAAGAATGGTTGGATATGGCGTTGATATGCGTTATTTAACCTTGTAAAAAATTGACGAATGGATTGCCAGATATTTTTTAAAAGTGATGTGAGTTTTTTCTTCATAACACCACCTCATAATCCAAGGCACTTATCGTGATTTCATCAACCGTCACAGGTGTAGAACGGTAATTGATGTATAAGGTCACGCCATTATCATAATCAACACGACTAACGCCCGTTTGGATGATGGAACGATTCAAAACCTTCGCACCTAAAATATGATCTAATGCACTTGCAATGTAAGCATAAACATCGCGAATGTCATCTTGGAAATCTTCATACGCCGTTGTGAAATATTTATTGCTATAGGTGTAACGTAATTCGCTACTTGGTTTTTCGGTTAATAAATAACTTGGGTTGACTGCAAAATCAATCATTTGAAGTAATCGTTCTTTTCCTAACGCATTAAAGTTTAAATAAGGCGTAAAGGTCGGAATATATCCTTTTAAAACATAGGGTACGAGTGGGACTAAATCCGTAAATAAATCAAGCTGACTATTGGTGATCGGCATATCGAGATAATGATTGAGATGTGGAAACATATATGCGGAAGGTCGTTGCATAGCATTCGCAGATAAGGAGGCCGCCATCGATGTAACGGTGTTAAGCGTTTCCGTTCGATTAAAGCGATCATCATCGTAATAACTATATAACGTATTGCCTAAAGATGGGAAGGCAAAACCAGTTGCACCTAAATCTTGGATTGCATCAAGATCATTCGCTAATTTTTGTTCCGCGATCGAAGGATATAAATAATATTCATTAATCGGTTGGTTATCAAGACGATTAAGCCGGTAACTCATTTTAAGTTTAGAATAGTTTCTTGCGACATCACGATTAAATTGAACACGTGACGATAATTCACTACTGACTAAATAATCTTGTTCTAGATATACATGTTGACCATCAGCATTCACATCTTCCATGACATCGATTAAACCTTGGCGATCAGGTAAATTAAAGTAATACGGTTGTCGATACGCTAAGCCGTCATCAGACCAACCCTTAAGGACAAGGACTTGTTCTTCGATGCCGTCTTCCATTAATCGGTCGCGAATGGTTTGAACATCATCCATGGACGTCATGGTTAATCTTGAAGTACCAAAGAAAGTGGGTTCTTGTTCATGAATAATCATGGCGACTTGCATCGGTGTTTGTGTGGGTTCAAGAGAACGGATAGATTGTCTTGCTTCTAAATTTGCTTGATAAGATTGGGCAATACCAACATAACTTGCTTGATCATTCTTCAATAATTGATACGTTCCTTCATAGGGTTGCATCACCATTTCTTCAGGTAAAACATCTTGACCATCTCCAGCGCGGTTAATAATGTTTCTAAAAATTCGGCGAACGTTATAACGATTGGTAATTCGGTGGTAGCGTGTATTTCTTCCCCAAAAATTGGCGAGTAACGTTGCATGTTCTGCACCTTCGACAATTTCATGGTAAAAACCAATGCGATCAACTTGATGAATCATGCCATAAATCGGTAAGGATAAATCAGCAATGGAGGTTCTGAGATAACCTAAATCGGAACCGAAGTAATCGGATTGATATGTTTTATCGAAACGTTGATTGGTTCTCACTAAGGCACCAACACCATCAGGGATGACCACATATCCAGGATAAACATCTTCACGAGCAGAGCCAAAGTATGGGAAAAATTGTAAACCTAATAATCGGTACTGATCATTCGTTTCTTGTACCGTACTAGGATCGAATTGAACAGAAAAACCATTCGATTGTAAGATAATATTGATATCAAATGCAAAACCATAATTCGTGACGTTGATGGTGGTCGTAAAACTCGATGCATTCACATTGGAAGTGGTGACTTGAACACGGTTTCTTTGATAACTATTCGTTTCTAGCAAATAAGGCTTTGTCCAATCAATGTTCGCTAAATCTTGAGAACCATTCGTTTGGTAACTGGCATCGGCGATCGTATAGAGAGATTCAACTTTAATCGCGCTGCTACTGATGTTGTTGGTGCGTATCGATTCAATCCATAAGCCTGAATTCATTAGGTTTCGGTTTGCGGTATTATCTTCTCTAGTTTCTGAATAACCTTGGAATTCTGGTCGTGACGACAACATATAACCGGTTGTTTTATCTTCAAGAATGAGTGAAAAAGAGTCTTTTTCAAAATATAAATTTAATTGATTATTTTCAAGCATCAATTCGTAACCAAGTAAGTCGAGTTGTTCGTTGGTATATTGCAAATTAAAATCTTCTTCAAATCGATTTAACACGGATTCATTTTGTTCATCGACTTGGGTATATCTTGAACTACTCAATAACTGATTTTCAATAAAGGCAAAATTATCAACACGTGGGGCCACCATCAAAGTAGGATCTTCTTGTGTGGTGACAATCAATACAGGCAATAAGATCATCGGGATGATGAATCGTGATAGTTTAAACACGGCTATTCACCTCCTGTATGATATCGGCAATCAGTTGATAAACTTCTCCAAGTAAGAAGACAATAATCAAGGTTAAGGCAAGTAACATAATCGCCGTAAAGATCGTGATCAGAATGTTTTTGAAGGTAGGTTTAATATCGTAGAAATGAATTTCTTTCACCATGATAAACATATAGATGACGGTAAAGGTCACGCCAATCCCATAAATAAGTTCATAGATGAAACTTTCATTCGCGGTTAACGCATGGGAAATCACGGTTAAGATCGGGAAGGTGATAATCATTGGCAACAACGTGAGTGCAGAAGCTTGGAAAACTTCACTTAACTTGCCATCACCATCGCGAATGGAACACACCAAGTAATTACTAATGACCCATAAACCAAATGGAACAAAAACACCAATGACTTGTTCGATGATGTTGATTTCAGAGGAGATCAAACCATTGAATAAGAAATTCGTTTCATAAATCCAAATGAGATACGTGACAAAGAAAGCAATTAAATATAAGAATGCACTTCGATTTGAGAAGGTTTTGTGACGTTTAATGTCATCATACCCATCAACCGGTTTGGCAAAGACTTGAAGCGGAAACCGTAATTCCTTTAACCAAGCTGGTAGGTTTGTTTTTTGCTTGAAGTTTGTCACTTGGGTTTGTAACCAAACATAACCAGGAACGAATTTTCTTAAGGCATAAAAGACCGCAATGATGATTAGGAAAATGACAAATGTATTGCCGTTTGCCAATAAGAATTGATTTCTTACTTCCCAGTAAGCGTTGGAATAACCACGTGTATCTCTCGCTAATCGATAATAAGTTAATGCTGATTCATAGTCTTGAAGTGCATAATAAGCATCACCCAAACCTTGGTTAGCCAAATCAAAGAGACGATTCATTTTTAAAACATTTTGCCAAGGCACTAAGGACTCTGCATATTTTCCATCAAAATATAAATCAATCGCTTCATGGACTAAGTCTGCAAAATCAGTAGGAATAAAGATTTGAAGTGCACCGGTTGCTTCATCCACTGCATATAAGTTATTTCGAGAATCGATGGCAATGCCTTTTGCGCGTTTAAATAAACCTTTTTGCCCAATCGCATCGGGTCCTGAAAATAAAAATAAAACCGAACCATTGGGATCATATTCCACAATATATCCTTCAGACGTTAACGTATAAATGGTGTTGTATGGACCGACTGCAATATCTTCAACCGTATCAAAACCCCATACGGATTGGTTGTAGATCACGTTCGCAATATTGAGTTTTAAATAACCGTCTTGATCCTTGGTGGATGTTAAAATCAAACCACTTTGATCAATACTCACGTTATAGACTGGTTTGGGAATAATTTGGAAAAAATTACGTCGCGTTTCTTCATCAAACAATAAAGAACGAATGGTATTTTCTAAGGTTGCAGGAATGCGATTACCACCAAAATAACCAAAGAATTCACCATTATTTTTAAATTGAGCTAGACCATTGACGTTACCTGCCAATAACACATAAACGTTGCCACCTCGATCGGTGACAACTTTGGTTGGATCAAAGGGATCATCTTCACCAAAGAATGGTGAGTTAAATGGTTTTTCATATTCAGCTTGAATAACATATTCGCCTTCATCATTCACAAATTGATACGCTTTTTTATTGGCAAAGTCAGAGACATAAATCGATCCAAGATCATCGACGTGGACACCGGTGGGTTCATTCAAAATTCCCAATCCAATTTCAATCGCCTCATCATTTTGTAAATTATATTTGATGATGGATTTTCGTCCTTTATCGGCAACATAAATGGTGTCTTGTGCATCCACATAAACATCTTGTGGTGACGATAAGGTAAATGCACCAAGTTGGGTTGTTAAGGATAATGGTAAATAAGCGTCTTGGGTTTGAATCAGTTGTTGCCTTGAACTCGCATAGGTATAGGTTTGATAAGGTAAACCATTATCTGCAAGGGTAGGCAGCACCGTTCGTTGAGGCATCATTAACCCTAAGTTTGCAAAAATGAAAAGGTAAAGCCAACGTTTCATGTTACTTTAACCCCGAGTGTGCCATGGTCGACATCACCTGACTTTGTAAAATTACGAATAAGACTAGGTTTGGAATAAACATGAGTAAAGAGGCAGCCGCAGCCATGCCTTGTCCGGCAACCGTATTGCCAACACCCGATGTTAAGGTTTGTAAAAAGAAGGCCAGTGTTCGTAAACTTTCATCATTGATAAATAAGGTTGATGTTGAGGTATCATTCCAAATTAATTGGAAAGCAAGAATGCCAACGGTGGCAACCGCTGGGGCAATCATCGGCATAATCACTTTAAAGAAAATTTGCATTTCACTCGCGCCATCAATCCGTGCAGCTTCAATAAAATCATTCGGGATTTGATCAATAAATTGTTTAATTAAAAACATCGCAACTGGCATCGTAATTAAAGGGAAAATATGAGCAAAGTATGTATCAATCATCCCGGATTGGGCCACCACGATATAACGTGGAATTTGAACTGCAATCGGCACAAACATCAAGGAAATGGTGTTGATTTCAAATAACAATTTCTTCCCTCTAAAATGTAACTTCGCTAAACCATAAGCGGATAACGCTGTAAATAGAATGGCTAAACCTACACCGATACCGGTAATGAAGACACTATTTAAAACATAGCGAGAAAATGGGACCCCTGAAGTGGAAACTAATCTTGCTAACTCAACAAAGTTATCAAGCGTTGGATTTTTAACAAAGAATGCAGGTGGATAAGCAAATAACTCAGACTGAGGTTTAAACGCGTGATTCACGATGAATAAGATCGGTAAAATCATCAAAACTGAAAATGAAATTAAAATAATGAAAAAAGGAAGTTGTCCTTTATGGAAACGATCTGGGTTAATTTGAGTTCCTAAAAATTTTGAGGCCATTAGTCTTTTTCTCCTAAAAACTTCCAGGTCACTTTAGAAATGGCGTACACCATTAATAATAAAATAACCGATATACTCGCCGCATAACCCATCATGTAACGAATGAAACCAAAGTCTTCAATATGATTCACAATTAATTGACCGGCATAATTAGGTGTGGGATTGGTACCGGATAATGCCACACCAATCGCTCCAGCTTGGAACGTTCCAACAACCGCCATGACCGCACCAAAAATCATTTGCGGCTTCATCGCAGGAATGGTGACATAAATAATTTCTTGAAACCAATTTTTAATCCCATCGATATAGGCAGCTTCATACAAGGTTCGATCTACATTGAGAATACCAGCAAGCATCGCTAAGAAACCAACACCAATCGAACTCCAAAGTGAAACCACAATCATAATGGTCATCAGCATGTCTGGATTTTGTAAAAATTGAATAGGTTCAACGATTAAACCTAAATCTAACATGATGGCATTTAAATAACCTTGGGCGTCACCAGAGAAAATAATACGCCACATGGCTGCCATGGCGACACCTGCCGTTAAAGATGGTGAATAAAAAATAATTGCAAGGATGGTACGAGGTCTTTTGGGTAAGTGTGAAAGCATCCAAGCCACCATAAATGATAAGGCATAACCGACTGGCCCCACGATAAAGGCAAATCGTAAGGTATTCGGTAATACATAACGCATAAACACCGTATCTAAGGTGATCAATTCAATATAGTTGTTGATGCCAACAAAGGTTGGAGCTTGAATGGAATTAAAGAACGTAAAAGATAAACCAATCGCAGCGACCACTGGCACCACAATAAAAATTGCAAACAAAAACCAATATGGAAAAACAAACCAAGCAGGACGATTCATCCGATCCAAAATACGATTAAGCATATTGGGTTAACCACCAATCAATATTGTCAATCGTGGGAACCGGATACGGTTTTAAAATTTCACCTTGGAAGGTGTAACCAAACTCGGCCATCTTATAGATGATTTCGCGATTGGAAATTCTCACTGCTTCATCAATCGCCTGACGAGGATTGATGCCTTGGAACACGATATTGGTCCACGCATTGGATAATTCACGCTCAACCATGTACGTGCCAGGAATGCGACTTGCTTCTAAAGCATATTCCCATTGTTCTAACACAACTGATTTGTACTCTTGAGGCATACTGGATTGTGCAAATGCTTCTAAGTTTGCAGAATTCCAGAAATAGGTTTTTCCATACGTGCTTTGTAAGGTTGAACCAAAGAGCGTTTGAATCGGTGTTGACATCCACCATGATAAGAAATCCCAGCTGTCATCGGGTAAATTGGTATTTGCTAAAATCATCGAACCTTGTGCACCGGTTGCACTTGAACGATTAATCTCTTGGGTTTCTGGATCGCGATAACCGGGGTGTAAATCCATCGCCCATAAACCATCGAGTTCACTTGCCGCACTGGACAATAATAAATAGGTGCCTAAATCTCCAATACCAATTGGTAAAGTGCCATACCGGAATTGGTTGTAAAAACTGGCAACAAATTTTGGAATGTTATAAAGGGTAAATAGTTCTGCCATCAAGGTAATACCTTTTAAAGTATCTTCTTCATTGATCGTGGTGCTCATGCCATCTTCTGCATAAAGTTGACCACCAAATTGATGAATGAAAGGTAAGGTCGCTACAAATGGTTTGAGTCCAGAAAATTGAGATAGCGGTAAGAAATAATTAAGTCCATAACTTTGTAATAACGGGAGAATACCAATCACATCATCCCACGTTTGGGGAATACTATTCACACCAATCGATTCCATGATATCCCGGCGATAAAACGTAACCCAGAAATTTTGAGTCAGGGGTAAACCATACACGCCTTCTTCAAATACATATGGAATCATCGCACCTTTAGAATAATGACTGACTGTGTCAGTGTATCCATTAAATTGTCTTAAATCTAACGCCGCATCACGAGCTGCAAAATCATAAGGAATCCAGTGATTAACACCCACAGCCACATCGGGAGATTGACCAGAAATATTAGAAAGGATTAATTTATTTTCATCCGGCATTTGTGAAAGTTTCACTTCTCGATCACCAGGATAAAATTGATCAATCATCGCTTGCATGATCTCAATATAAGGTCGAGGAAAGTTAACCCAGACGTTAATTTGTTCCTCATTCATTTGCGTTGCCGAATATGGATTGTTGATAAACGAAAGTACCAATCTTGCACTGCCTTCATATGCGCTACGGAAGAAGGTTGCAGTTGATCTAGGTAATGCCACATCACCATGGACCATGATTCTTTCTATTTCTAGATTGGATCGCATCATTTCTTGTAGCAACGCACCAAGCATTTGATTCACACTTGAATCACCATCGGCGAACTGCACCATTAATCCAGGTAAGCGATTAATTTGATTTGCTAACGTTCTTAATCTTCCGCTACTCACTTTGACGTTGGCAAGTTGAGAAGGCGTTCGATTGGTCGATAGGTTTAAGAGTTTTTCATACATGACATCAAGTTGATCGGCCCACCCAATCAATTGATTTTTAGCTTGAGGAAAATAGGTTTCAATTTCCCAGTCGCGATAGAGGTCATTACTACCTGCCGTATAACGCTTAATCGAAAGGGCTAATCCTTGAATTTGCGACATGATGGTTTGCAACGTTTCCAAGGCAAATCGATACGCATAATTGACCGCTTCTAAACTAATCGTGTTGATACCTTCTTCTAGATAAACATAATAAGGTTCACCATTTTCTTGCGATAATGTACGGTTTCTAAATTGCATCGTGTAAGGAAACGCCATCGCTAAAAATTCTTGAAAAGGAATGGCACCGTTAATGTAGACACTCCGCATACTGATCATATCGTTTTGTAAATATTGGCGATATCGGAAAGACAGCGCATAGTATCCGCTGGTTTCAACATCAATTTCATAGTTAATGGTTTGGCCACCGCGTTCCCAACTATCGCCGAAGATGGTGTTTAATTTTAAAAATTGCGTGTCGTAATACATGCTACTGGCATCTTGTTCTGTTCTTAAGCGAATTGATGCATCCGATCTCGAGACCATGGAACGACTCGATATCATCGATAACGTATCGACAATCGGAGCGGCGGGACTCATCTCACGATACGATTCATAATCCATCAAGGGTTCTGTGGCAACAACTTGAATTAAACCAATCAGAACTTTTGCATTCACAAAACTTAACGTAATTTCATCACCGTATTCAACATAAAAAGAATATGGATAAGCATGCATTGCTTTCATATCGCGTAAGACATGATTGGACCATTGATTCACTTTCATCGATTGTGGTTGTAATTCGTTTTCGTAACGATCGAGAGGAAAATTTTCTTCCGCAAACATCCAAGAAGCAGGAAGCACTAAGGTTTGGGATTCATAGAATTGATATTCGTTATTAATCGTTAAAGCAATTTTGGTATCTTCTGTTCCTTGATCAAGTAAGTAATAATCAAGCGCAAGTGAAATAATGCCGCTATCCTGGCCATCATACATAAATGATACAGAAGATAATTCATTCATTAAGAAGACGTCGTTGGGTAGATCATAATTTTCAACAATTTCACCATAGTCTTCATCATTAACACCAACGGCAAGTCCATCCATATCGGTAGCGTCATAAACAGCCTCATAACCCGTCTTAGCTACACCAGCTTCTTGGTAAAAATCTTGCTTCGCAGTATAAGTTGGGATGCCATACACTTGATTTTGATAGGCATAATCAAAATCAGGTTGAATAAAATCATAGGTGTTAAAACTTTGGTTCAATGGAGCGGGTGTTTGATCAATCAAAAAAACAAAACCAGTGATGCCCATAAACAAAACAACTAGCCAAATGCCAGTTTGTTTTGTATTAAAGTTGGGTAGATTCAATTTTATTTTTTTCATCGATCAAGTTTGAGGGAGGTTTCGTTTTAGAAACCTCCCGAGGATGTTGATACTAACCTGCACCTAACGCGGCAAGTTGTTCTGCAACTAACGTATTGATTTGTGCTTCCCAGGCTGCAGCATAGGTTGGTACTGCATTTGGTCCTTCCGCAACTAAGTTATCGAAGTTAAATGGATTCTCAGGCGTATATGCCCAAGCCCAGAAATCTTTATATCCTGGTAACCATTTGTCTAAGTCTGGTTTTGAATATTCAATGCGATCAAAGATGGCATCAATCCCTTCAATACCTTCCACTAAACCTTCAACTCTTGTCCAAATTTCTGGATAGTCGGCAATCGGGAATCGATCCAAGAATTCAGGCGTCACGCCTTCCGCAAGCGCATCTTCGCGATCAGATTCAAGTAAGGAAAGTCTAGCATCCCAACCATCGCGTCCAAACGTCATCCATTTGGCTAGTAAATAAGCTTCTTCTGGATGTTCGGTTTGTGACGACACTGCTTGGAAGTCTAGAATGGTGGGTGGAAATAATCCAGCGTCACCTTGTGGATATGGCCAGAATCCGAGTTCAAAGTCACGATTATCTAACGCATCTTTAATCACCCAGAATTGCCATGAACCTTCAATGTCCATTGCAGCATAACCGGTTTGAATCATATACGTTCTTAATTCGTCATTATCTTCTGCATCATAATCTTCTGGTGTGAAGCGCGTAGTGGTTCCATCGGTTAATTGATGGAGTGCAACTTTAGCTTGCATCGCACTAATCCAATCCGCGGAGGTGTAATTGAATTGTTCACCATCCCACGTATCGTATTGGGTTTCAGCATTTTGCATCATCGGCCACACTTGTTGGAAATCAGGTGATCCATACCATGTGTCCATCCCAACTACTAAATTTTCGGTATTCACTAAATCGAAATTTTTAATGTCGGTAGCAATATTCACGAATTCTTCAAAGGTCCAATCTTTAACTGGATAACCATCATTATCAATACGATATCTTCCAGGAACGGTTTGTAAATTGGCCCGTTCAAAGATATTTAAATTCATCAAAATACCTTTTAAGAATTGGAAGGATGGAACGGCATATCGCTTACCGTTATAAACACCTGCAAGGGCGATATTGTCATAGACTAGTGCTGCATCTTCATCGGCATCCCAATATTGGGCAACATCCAACGTCAAACCAGCATTGATAACGGTAGGGACGTTATCCGTAGCAAAGACGTCTGGTAGTAATCCAGCTTGAGCAGCAGTGACGAGATTGCCTGTAAATTGTGAACCTGCACCGACAATATCTTGTCGTAATTCAACGGTAATATGTGGATATCGAGCTTGAAATAAATCAATCATGCGTTGATTGAGTTCTTGATTACCCCAATCTGCATATGAAAGCGTCACGGGCTGTAATGTTTCACTCGTTGTAGTGTTGCCGCTACTGGATGGGGTTCCCCCACATCCAGCAAGGACAAACAAGGCTACAACGGATAGTTTGGCTTTATGTTTCACTATCCACGGCCTCCTTTAGCTATTGTAGTTGGCGTAGACGAGTACTTCTGAGATTAAGAATGTACCTGGTAAAGAGATTTTATCACCACCGAGGTTACCTAAGTCTAATTCAAGCTTCACATTGGTTAATGGATTGACCACTTCAAAGGAAACGGTAAAGACATAAGGTGAATCTGCAGTTACTCTAAAATCAACAAAGTTGTCAGGTAAGATCGAAGCATAACCTGCATCTGGGAGAATAATATTGAAGCGTAAATCACGGGTAACTGAACTTGTTAACGCAATCTTCACTTCATAGTTTCCTTTCGCAAGCGTTGGGAACACATAGTAATAGTGAGGTTGATAAGCAGCACCACCTAATGCAGGAACCTCGATGGAAGCGCCGCCATTGGTACCACGTGTCATCGCGCCACCATTTTCTGTGAAGAATGTATGACCACCTAAAATTGCATTCATATCACCGTTGATGACATTAGGTAAAACGGTATTACCTTCTTTTAAAACAACATTGTCAATCGCCACAAATTCATTACCGGATTCAAAGTTTGTAAAAGAAGATCCAAATTCAAACGATAATTTTTCATTACCATTTAAGGTTGCACCAACCGTACTCACTGGAATCGTAATGGTTTGCTTACTTGTGGTCACTGAATTGGTACGATTCACTTCTGGAACATAGTTGACCCAGACACCAGGAGCACCAATAAAGGTCGTGACACTGATGGCTTGGGAAGCATACATATCAAAACTTAACGTATAGGATTTTCCAACCGTTAAATTCATGCGGCCATTATCAACCGTTTCACCAAATGCAACGTTATCTTGGATAATTTGTAATTTCCAATTATCTGCAGTTGGATTTAAACCAACGGTTTTCGTAATTGACATTTTATATTCACCCGCAACAATACCGGAAGTGGCAACTGTGCCATCCCAATCGTTAACGAAATGTCTCCAACCAGTCATGGCGAATTTTGAATCACTGAGTAAAGGTGCAGCATCAAGACGTTGTAAACGAACTTCTGAAAGTGTTAACGCACCATTAGCAAAACCATCTTGACTGCCTAATTCTAAAACAACCTTTACATCTGCAGTTGCTTTGGTAACAGTAAAGACAAAGTCTTGTGTTGATGATGTGGTTCCAATTTCAAGACCGTTCTTACGGGCATATTCATTCCATGGATTGCCATTTCCAATGCCAACGCTAATTTTACGTGCAACGGAAGCAGCAGCAGTAACGGATAAACGATACGTTGTTCCTTCGACGAGTTCAACGCCATCTTGGAAGAATTGAATTGCCCAGACAGCATCGCCACCACCTGTAATATCTAAACTATAGGTTCCAGCAGCGGTATCTTGGGTACGATTTACAACTGGAGCAGTGCCCCAATCTTGTTGCCAATAACCCCATTCAGCGCCTAAAGCATCAGCGAACGAACCATTCGCTAATAAGTTTTCATTTCTGAAAGCTAAACTGACCACGTTGACGGTGGTTTGAGCAGTCGCTTCATTTCCGGCTGCGTCTTCAACAGAATAATTAACCGTGTAAACACCAGGAGCGCTCGTGTCCACGGTATTAACAGTCGCGTTATTGCTATCAAGGATTTCTACTAAAATTGAATCCGTTAAATCACCATCAACGATGTCTAATGCGGTGACACCATTTAATGGATCATACGTTGATCCAACTAAGACACTGATGGTACTAGTAACACCAGAGAAGTTTGGAGCAGTCACATCTGGACCAGCGGTCGCTTCTTCAATCGTGATGTCATCAAAATACATCGTTGCATTGACACTTTGACCACTGACCGTACCTAATTCAAATAAAATACCACCACGTTGATTGTCTAAACGATGGGTAAAAATATAAGAATAAGTTGCCCATTCAGTTCCGATGGTTCTTACTTCTGGTTGACCAGGTTTGAAATCCGTGAACCAAGGAGCGGAGGTTAACAATTCACCAGCGTTTAAATTAATAGGTTTAGCAGCACTTGATTTCGCTCTAAAGCTAACTTCATAAGTCGTATCGATTTCAAATGGGACATTCATTTGTCCAAATCGAGGTGCATAGGCAACAGGACTTGTGACGACCACAACTTTTAATGCGCCATCTTCAGTATCAAATTCAATACTTGATCCACTTTCGTTATAGACAACACTTGGATCAGTCCATCCAGCGGTGCCTAAAGCAAAATCTGGATTGAGTAACATACCTCCAGTTGATTCTGGTTGTTGCACCGTTACGTTTCTAAATTTTGTAGCAACAATGGTTCCAGATTGAACGCGATATTGCACCGTGTGAACACCGGTTCTAGTCGTGTCTAATTCACCTGTGGTCGTATTAACCGCAGTTGAAATCGAGGAAAGCGTAATGCTAGACGTATAATCTGCGCCTGTATTACCAGTAGCAGTAACGCCAGTTAAGAAATTAAAATCAGCGTCAAATTCGATTGAGATATCATTTGCACCCGTGATCGTAATCGATGTTAATGTAGATGCTGAACTCGTTTGGCTACTTGAACTAGGCGTACCACACGCTGCAAGCACAAGTGCTGCTAATGTAATGGTGAGACCTTTCCAATAATGTTTCATCAATAATTTCCTTTCATGATGATTAAAGAGTGAACAATGTTTCCCTACGCGTATTAATTTGAGGTTGCTGGTTGTCCTCCTTTTAATAAAACTTCGATCTCGCTATATCGTTTTTGCCGAATTGCCATCGCGTGATCCCCTTGTATGGAGGAACCTTGGATGACAATAGGTTGAGTTTGTTTTGGTGACAATAATCGATAGCCGGTTACCTTTAAAACTTTGTCAGTTGGTTTTAATGATTCTGTAATAGTTAGACGAATCTTGGTATGTGCAAATAAAGTCGTTTCGATTTTCCCATCCTTAAAATAGTCGAGTGGAATTGTCGGTTGAATTTGAAATTGAAGTTTGCCTTGCGTAAAAGTAAATAATGTTGCCCCTAAAATTAAACGCTTCCACATTGATATAACTTCTGCTGTCGATCCTGATAATCGAGCATAAAATCCTTGCCCGTGTTTGGAAGAATCAGGATTATTGGTGGTCGCAATAAACGATGAGTTTTCTAAAGGTGATCGACCATATACTTCGGGTTTCATGAAACACGTGAGACCATTTTGCATCGCTTCAAAAAAAGAAGGATAAGCTTCTGCTTTTAATAAGCCAAGCATGTATTTATAAGTCATGTGTAAGAAAGCAGATTCTCGTTCTAACCAACCCGGAGTGAACGCACGAATCCGTCCGATTTCCATGGATTGTTGATCTAAAGGAGCGCTTGTTTTATAAATTTTTAAAGGCGCATCATATAACGGAGATTGTTGAATTGCAGTGTAAAGTTTAGTCGCTTGTTGAGCGGTTAAGAATCCATTAGATAGCATTCTTGCAGGTGCTTCTAAAAAGTGAGGTAAGGGCATACGTTTGAAAGATTTTGCCCGAACTGTTTGTAGAGCATTTGCATTCGCTTTAGGTAGTAAATCATAACGATCCACTTCATAAACGAAATAGGTGTAAGGAATGGGGTGGATTTTTAATAAACGATCCATGGAGTATTGTAAAGTTGAAGCCATATGACTTAATAAAGTTTGAATCACATCGGCACTTAACGTGGTAATGGATAATGGAGCTTTGAGTTGGTCACGATAGGTTTCGAGTGCATCCATACGTTTCGTCCATTGATCAAATAAACTTGATTCTTTGATTCCTAAGATTGCAGTGATGAGGGATTTTAATGGTGAAAGCACATCAAGATTGACTAGCTTTTGCTTTTGTAAGAACTGAACGATTCTCTTTAATTCAAGCATTTCCGAAACACCCGATCCAAATAAACCAGGTATGCCATTCATCGCATCATTCCATCCTGGTCTTTCAGCTTCATACATTAAGCCAAGTCCATCAGGGTCTAATTGTGAAAATTTATTCGTGACTAACGTGATTAATTTTCCAAATAAGGATGTGGTTGCATCGTCTCCATTTGCAAGTTTTAACCAACCTCGTTGAGGTAAGGCATGATCATGATGAACGGCATGATATTGACGAACTTTACCGTTCTTTAAAATATATTTTTCATCTCGTTTTAAAACATGCGCTGGAGATAAGAAATAACGATGCTTTTGTTGAAGTAAGGTTTCAACTTGATCTGGATAAATATCCAAATAGGTTTCAATTAAATCCAAGAAATAAGTAAAGTGATCTCCCCAATATCCTTCACCAAATGTGGCTTTGAAATGATAATGGGATTGTTGAATAATTTTAGTCACTGTTTCCATCACAGGCAATTGTAATTGACCGGCTAAGTTAGCAATTTGACCAGGGGTGAATTCTTGCTTGAGTACGTCTTGTATCGATACTGGATATCCTTTTGCATCGCCTTTAAACGTAAACATAATCCCTTCGATACTTAATGGATTGTAACCATCAGCTTGGATCAAAGACGCAAATTGAGCGATGGTGGTCGTTCCCACTTCTGGGTGAAAATACAAATCATTTCGACGGTTTTGTAACACATCTCTGAAAGCGCCATTACCTTGAGATAAATAACTTGGTTCTAATGAAAAGAAATTATAATCTCTTTCTAAATCACCATGTTTACGCGAATAAATATGGTAGCCAATCGGCCCATCAAGTGTTTCAAATTGAATTGGATAACCACCCCGTAAAATGTTGTCGAGATAGCATTGCTGTAAATAAGAATCAAACATTGGTTTTGCTGTTTGGGTTTGAATTTCTGAAGTTAGCAAATCAACTGTCGATTTATTTTCTTTAAACTTATTTTCTAAAAAAACAGCATTCATCTTTTGGACTAAAGGTGATAACTGAGCCCGATTTTGACTGTAACCAAACACACCATAGAAGGTTGTGGTGGTTTTAACAGAAAGTTCAGAGGCAACAAAAGCAGAAGGGACTTGGTTAACGGGGGCTTGTTTTTGTTTGACTAAGTTTTGATAATCTAAAGCTTGTAAGCGGTAAGGCGTGGAAAAGGACGAATCTTGTGCAAAAACAGCTTTGTAATCATATAAATATTGCTTTTGATTGAATCCAACATAGGTGTAAAAATTTCCATCATCCACTGCCTTTACTTCGCTAGAATCAGCGGTTGATGCCCGTAATTTTAAAAAGACGTGATTATCATTTTCTTGAACTTCCATCCAACTTTGTAACAAATAACTGACAGCTTTGTAACCGCCGTAATCAATACCAGCAGGTAAGATTTGTGCTAGTCCATCGATCACAATAAGTTTTTTTTCAACACCATCTAAGGACGTAATATCTACCTTTCTCATTAACGCTGATAAAGGCATATTTGGAAGAGTCGCGTAAGTAACCTTAATTTTAAGATTCCATTTTTGAATGGTTTCTTCAATGACGATTTCATGCGCATCCACGGTCAGAGATTGTGCTTCATTTTTTTCTTGGAAGCATTCGTATACTTCTTCCTTATATTTAATGAAAGTGCGAAATCCATTTTGATGGATATATGCATACGCTAAATTAGCAGGATAAAATTCTGAAATCGCACCATTTTTATCTCGAACACCAAAGGTACTTATCGCCTGTCCACGATTCACATAAAAAACCCACATTGGTAGTCCTTCTTTGCCTGCAATACCAGGTAAAAAGCCTGCAAAGGGTTTTTGTTTTTGATAACGATCACTGATAAAGTTTTTCATAACTCATATCCTTTGATTTCCCTCATTAAGGAAATCGGTTTCTTTTATCATAAGATATCTTGTATGCGCTTACAATAAAAATTTTATTGAACGTACGAGTTACTTAAAATTATGGTTAAAAGGTTGCTCTTTTATGCTTTTTTTGTTAATCTTGTAGGGCAATCTTGGGGCTGTAGCTCATTTGGGAGAGCGCGTCGTTCGCAACGACGAGGTAGCGAGTTCGATCCTCGTCAGCTCCACCAACTTTGTTAGACAAAAATCTCCATATAATATGGAGGTTTTTTATTTTTGAATATCGATATGAACTGATGCCATGGATTCTAAAGCCCGCATGTGACTTTGTGGCGTGACACCAGCACAAGCTTTTGCATCTACTTTAATAT
>JBBAWZ010000007.1:13448-47013 GCA_040396875.1 Bacilli bacterium | reverse complement strand
ACACGGACTGGCCATCTCTATGATCATTGGATAAATTAATTTTTATTTTTAATCATAATACTTTGATTGCATTTTGTTAACCTACACTATATTATAGATGTAGGTTAATTATGATTCCATCCATTCTATCATCGGTCCTTAAAGAAGAACTGCTTCGCAATCAAGAGAAGCAAAGGGTTTTCCTCAAGGAATTAAAAGACCAAAAAAAGTCTTATATTTCAAAGAAAAAGATTAAAGGAAAGATTTATTTGTATTTTCAGGTTCGAAACGGCAAGAAAATTCAATCTAAATATATTGGACGTTATTCTTTCGAAAAACTTAAAGAGGCGATTAAATCCATTGAGTATAAAAACAAACTTTTTCAGGACTATCAGTTTCTCAAGAAAGAAGAAAGAATCCTGAAAGTAGCAATTCAATCTTATGAACAATAGCTTTCAACTTGAAGAAATCAAACGATTCGTTTCCTTGCTTTCAGAACATAAAATTAATGAAGAGGTCATCCTCATTGGCTCTTGGGCGACATACTTTTATCAATCGATCTGGCCAAAATATCAGGCAATTATCAGAACCACTGATATTGATTTTTACACGGGTTTTAACATAGGTTCAGCGCAGGTTGACTTGCCTGAAATCTTAAAGAAGAATAACTATATGGTTGATGTCAAGAATGGGACGTATAATAACCTCATATTTAATACACGTGGTTTTGAAATAGAGTTTGTTACACACTTAAGAAGAGATCAGAAAACAGTGTTCTTAGTAAAGAGTCTAAATATAAAAGCAGTTCCTCTTCCCCATCATGAAAAAATTACGCTTGATCAAACGATTGTTTATCAATTTGGTACTAAATCTATCATTAGAATAATTAGACCAAGTTTATACGTGGTGTTAAAGTTAATCATCAATAGAAATCGTCCAAAAGAAAAGGGTGAAAAAGATCTTGAATCTATTAGATCAATCACGCCTTTTCTACTAAATGACAAAGTTGAATTGAGTTTTTTTATCGACACTATCAAGAAACTACCAAGTAATCAGAGAAGAAAATGCTTTAAGACGATTCAACGTGCAAATTTAATAGAATTAATTCAGTACTTTATTTGAATATTTCTTTCTAAGACAGTGGTTAAAGCATTAGGGTTAATGGATCGGATAAATCCAAACATTTCGGCAACTATGAATGTAAATTGTATTTTAAAAACACACAGACTGGAAATCTCTTAGTGAATGAATTAGTTTAGTCTAGTTAGGAAAATTAAACACATACAAAAATGTATCCTGATAAACTTTTGAAGGTTGTTTAAATCACCAACGCATTAAATGCAATAACGAGCCATGTACAATTTGAATCAAATTTATTCCAAATAATCAATTAAATAAACATCTTGATTAAGGGCTTCTAGGACTAAATAATACGTAACATATTGTCCGGTTTCTTCATTCCATCCATTCACATACACCAACAAAAGATCTGATCTGATTTCAACATAAGCCTCGGTAATGACGATGGATGGATCAATGGGAAGATTAAAAAGTTCGTCGAACTGGTCAAGGTTTACTTGATAGAGTCCATCTTGGGTATCTTCATTCACCGGTGTCAAATGAGATGAATTGAAAGCATCAAAATTGATAAAGGATAAGCTGGAACTTAATGCTGCAAAGGTTGCTTGATCAGATGAGGTAGTCGTCGTTTCATTTGTATTGAGACTGCCTTGTATTTGGATATACTGACCATTCTCAGAAAGAATTTGGGTATAAGTGCCATCTTCACGATTAATGATCAAAGCTTCATTGTTTTGCAGTGAGAACACTTCATAAATGATGATTTCCCCAGTGTCATCAAATCCATAAAGCGTTCCGATAAAACTTTCAACACCATTTGGATAACGTTCATTAAAAGCTTCTATCGAAAGTTGAAGCCCTGATGTTGGATCGGTAGGATTGGTGCCATCTTCAATTGAATTTGGGAAATAAATAGTTGCTTGACCAAAGTAAGAGTAACGTGATTCAAACTGCACAGGTGAACCCGTCAAGCGATCTGTGCCTGCAAAAGAGAAGACGATGACAGGATTACCATAACTCACATCCATATAGCGAATCAAAGCCTCCGTTATCTCGACCTCGGCAAGGATTGCTTGGCTGAAAATTCGTTCAAAAGAGGAAGGTGACAAAATGTATTCTCCAGGCATGTCATTATTTTCTTGATAATCTTCGCTTTGGATATTCGCTAATCGCAGCCACTCTATATCGATGACGCTTGCTTCATATGTGTTTTGATCGATTGTTTCTTTAACGTATTCACCTTGGTTATATACATACTTGTAGGTGAAATATTCATCACCAAGTTTACCAAAATAATCTACATCTAAATAACCTTGGGCGTTGAATCGATACCTTTGAAAATCTTCATTTGATCGAACTAACACATAACTATCGTTGGAAGGAACATAATTGCCTTCAGCATCCATGGTAAATTGTTCAACCATATAGGAGGATGTGCCTACTGCAAGGGCGAGCGATTCGCTCAGCGTGGTGCGCACACTGGGTGCATAAGGCAAGTAAATTCCTTGGACTTGATTGAACGAATAAAGTTCAAGAACGAACTGGTAGGGAATGTTATCAATCGTGAGGGTGGCAAAAACTGTGATGGTCGCACCTTGCCAATAACTTTGAGACATGGCAGCATAGGCAAGGAAGTCTTCAACACTTCCTTCTATTTGAAGATTGAGAAATCCATCCAGGTAATTTGCTAGGATTGGATAGGCGTTGGTTCCAAATGTTTCAAGAAACACTTCATTTTCAATATCGAGCCATGATTCTTGTAACTCTAAAATATTGACGGGATAAAAATTTTCAAGTGCGAGATCATACGCTTCTTGATCAAGTGGGGATTCAAAATACCCAGAGGCATCACTGACAATTTGAATGAATTGATCATTGTTTTTCGTCACGTAAGTGTCAATCACAACACCGCCGGAGGATGGATCAGAATAATCATAACGATACTCGTTTTTCTTAAAGGTTTCGCCATCTCTTTCTGCTGTTTGATAAACAAATGGCAGTGCATTAGACTCTTCATTAACTGGGGTAAAGTAAAACGCATAACGGTGATTGGTTGATCCATTTAAAAGATCATTAATTCCCACCATACTTAAGTCAATCACATTGGTTGGTAACGTGACGGTTGTCGTGCCAAAATCGCTATAGATTAATTGCAAAATTGCGTGTTGATCATGCTCTTGATGGATGCGACCACCAAAAGATAAAACGATATTACCTTCAACAGTCATCCAAATTTCAACATCTTCAACACCTTGTAAGGGTGAGTTCTCAAAAACCTGTGACAAATATTCTGAATTCAATTGATAACCTTTGATGGATTCATTCCAAACGAACCAGGCATCCTCAATCGCAAAAGGATCAATAAGACTTAATGGACTTGTAAATCCAAGGGCTTCATAAGGTTCCATGGCATACATCGACCAAGTTTCTTCTTCAAAAATTTGATAAAAGTATGGGGAATTGGCGTCGGATACATCCATAAAATAGGTTGTATGTGTCGTACCGGTATTTGTATCAGGAATGGTGATCTTAATTAACGGTTCAGCTACTTCATAAGCGTAATAAATCACATTATCCACGACATAACTTAAGGTATAGCTTGGGTTGGTAAGTTGCGCCATCATTTCCGAAATTGGACGCTGAACATTGACACTACTATTGTTGACTTCTGAGGGTGTTGCAATGGAACTGACAATCCCAATCACCACTGCACTTGCCGCTAAGGTTGCGATAGGTAAAGCTTGCCAAAATCTTGGTTTCCGCTTGGGAACGATGTTTTTTTCAACAAGTGATAAGTGCCTTGGTGTTGAACTGATGATGACTTTTTTAATCACCTTAAGAATGTTTTTTTCTTTCATGGTTTTAAGACCTCTTTCATTTTTTTAATTGCGTTTTGATATTTCCATAGCACGGTGCCAATCGGAATGTTTAGCATCACCGCTATTTCTCGATGCTTGTGTTCACCAAGCGCATACAAGAATAGAATCGTTTGTTCGTCTTTGTCTAAAACTTTTCTTGCAGATTGCATGATGGGCGACGCCAAATCATAAACATCGTTATCACTTGGCATGGTTTCTTCTAACACCTCGCGATCGATTTGCGCTTCATGCTTACGATGTTTGATGAGATCAAATGCCGTATGCTTGGCGATGGTCAGAAGCCAATTCATCCCATTATCATTCGATTGATAAGAATCAATACGATCGAGCACCTTCAGATAAGTATCTTGCATCACATCTTCCGCGAGTTGCTGATCATACAAGTAGGGAATAATGGAGGCAAAAACTGCAAATCTTGTTGAATCATAGAGCTTTTTAAGTGAATCTTGATTACCTTTTTGAATTTCAAGAAGTAAAGTATTGATAGTTTTCATTTACTTTACTTTATTACAAATCTCCTATTCTTTGTTTCAAGAACATAAACACCTAAGCCTAATGATGCTATAAGTAATACGATTTATCCTTTAAGTTTATTGGTGATTTCTAACATTTCTTTATAAAAAACTAATACCATCCAAAATTACTAATCATGAACCAAATAAATGCTAAGAATAAAAATATGTCATTTTATTGGGTCCAAGATGGATCAAAAGGTTGACTGAAAATTATCCATTCACATTTCACATCCTATTTGTCAAAATACGATGTTATTGATTAAGAATTTTATTAATCCATCATATGCGAACGGTATCCAATTCATTAAGAATACCCGTCAATTAAATTTAATTTATAACTTAAAAGAAAAAACTCGGCGTTTAAAATCACCGAGTTTGGAAAATAGAAATAAATATAAATTTCAAAGAAAGAATGAAATTAAAGAACTATTCTTTGATGTAACCAACGTTTTTTGGTTTATTTGGATCAAAGCTTAAGTTTAGGATGGAAGCAACTAAACCATAAACACCGAATGTAAGAAGTGTAAGGAAGAAGTAAGCTAACGTTCTGCTTCTCCAACCTTTTGGTTTTAAGCTTGTGTGATTAATCACAAAACTTCCAATAGGCCCTAAAAAGAAAGTGAGTAAGAAACGAACCAAGTTATTGTTGTCCATAATAGACTCCTTTAAAAGCATTATGCCATATTTTCAAAAAATTTTTTATATTTTTTTCACCACCAATTTTTTAATCACCTTCTGGTTATCTAATTCACTTGAAGTTAATTCATTTTCTAACTTCGACGTGAATGTCATTGCGTTGACGCTGCTTTCTAAAAAGCTTGAATTTAAAGCTTTTTGATGAATTGTTAAGCAAAATCGATATAATATGTCCGAGGTAAATATATGGAAAAGAATATTAAATCGACCTGGCTTGCATTAGGCTTAATTATTGGGGTTGGTGGAACCTTAGGTTCTCAATTTGCCTACAGCGCCTTCACCAATAACCCTTCAAGTTCAGAATGGGTGATTCCACAAACAGCTTTTGGTGAATATGATGTTCAACCAACTGACTTAAGCGACGATGAATTATTCAATGATGGAGATTGGCCAGAATTCTTAAATGCTTTTTACTACACGGAATACGTTGCTTATGGTGATCAATATATTGTTGGATACTTCGAACAAGAAAGCTTCATTTATAACGGCAACGTCTCTAACTATAATGAATATCGTTTATCGATTATGAGTTCAACAGGTGTCAGTCTTTGGACTTATGCTTTTGATTATACGGAATCTTACGCGATTGGTGCGTATTACGCCGAAGATACACCGATTAACATTAACCACATGATGGTTGAAGGTGATACGTTAATCATGATTATGGAATTTTCAAATCGCGTCACGTATTTTGACCCATTTACAGAAACAACCAATACCGTGGGCAATGGTGATGGATTTAACATCATTGGTGGGGGTGAAGACGCTAAAGATTACATCCAAAGCTTTATTCGATTTAATTTATTAACGAAAACATTTCATGTTGTGGGTGTGAGCGAGGCTGATACACCATTATTTGATAGCGAGGATTTTGAAAGAGTTGAACCATTCCGTTATGCTTTAGCTCAAGAATTTGATAATTTGAATGAGCTTGCCTTTTCACATGATTACTATGGTGAAACCTTAACCTTTACAGAACAAACCAACTCCATTGCATTATTAACAGAAGTGACGGTTCACCCAACACAATTTTCTGCAACGTTCCAAACCATTGGTAAATGGTCTTCTACAAGTAGTATAGATATTGACGTAGATAGCTTTTCCAATACCAAACGAGAATATTTAGATATCGAAGATACCGGTTTTATGCACATCGATGTTGCCATGACCTTGGATGGTGATGCGGGAAAAGATAATCTAGCCAATAACGTGATGACCGCGGTTGATGACCTTCTTACCAATGATCAACAAACGCTCATTAATAATGCCTCCAATCGTTATACACAAGATGTGAATTTAGAAAGACTTCAATATCAAATCGTTGGGGTTATCGATGCAGATTTCGATAAAGTTAGCATCGACATCGTGCAAGAAGTTCAAACCTTTACATCCAATGAAGTAAATTCAGATATGTACATCTATTGGGTCAAAGACCGACAATTCGTTTATATCATCAATGAAGAAGAATTTAATGAAGATGGTTTAAAGGTTAGTGGTCATTCAATCATCCGTTTCAAGAATGGAAATACAGTAACCAAAACGTTTGATATGGAAACTTATGGTGACATATCCATCTATGAATTTACCATGGATGATTCAGGTACCATGATCGTTGCAGGTCATTTCGTTAGTAGTGAAACAAACCCAATTCAAGCATATGACAGAACATTCGTACTTTTCATGAATAAAGATTTCCAAATTTTGGATGATCTTATTATTGATGGTGAAGGCGTTGGCAATTACTACAACACTATGTTTATCGATGAAAACGAAATAAGACTCTATGTCAATATTCAAACTCAATCCGGACTCTTTGCAAATATTCCAGTCAATGTTTGGACTGTGGTCATTACCATTGCATTAGTCTAAATATCCCTTCAGTAACAAAAGAAAACCTACCCATGGGTAGGTTTTTTGTTTGGTTGATTAAAACTACCAAAGAGACCTTAAGTTTATCTTGTTATTTAGCTCTACGATATTTCTGGTTAAATAAGATCACAATCTCTTTTAAGTCATCGGTAAGATAAGACAATGTTTTCTTTTCAATGGCTTTTGGAATCCCATAAAATGCTTCGGCAATGGCACCCGTCATTGCGGCAATGGTGTCTGAATCTCCACCAATCGAAATCGCATTGCGGATCGCATCTTCAAAGCTATCGGATTCTAAGAAAGCAACAATCGCCTGAGGTGTACTTCCCTGCGCGGTGACATCAAATCGATACGTTGGTCTAATGTGGTCTAAGGTAAAATCTAACGGGTAATAATGCTTTTGGACATAGTCTTTGATTTCTTTTTTGGAATGATTGGTTTTTGCTAAATAGGTGGCAACGGCAATGGCTTCTGCTGCCTTAATACCTTCAGGATGGTTGTGGGTTACTTCGGTGATTAAGTGAGAAAGAAACTTCACTTCTTTCAAGCTCTTCGCAACATATGCAACCGGAGAAATTCTCATCCCCGCACCATTACCAAAACTGTTATAAGGTTTAGGTTTCTTGGATATTAACCACATCATAAAGTGTTCTCCATATCCAGAGGTTGGATACTTTAAACCAATGGTTTGCATCTCCTTGATCAAGTGTTGTTGCCAAGATTTTAGATCTTTATTTAATGACAACAAAGCCTTTGCAATTGCGAGTGTCATCACTGTATCGTCTGTAAAGAAATTCTTAGACGTTAAGAAAGGAAACTTTTTAGTTTTGATATTATCCCACTCATAAATTGAACCGACAACGTCACCAACAATGGTTCCGATCATATGCATATCCCCCTATGCATACAAGATTATAGCAAATGACTTTTTAACCTTTGATATCCTTTACTAAAACAACATTCTAGCATTTCTCTGTTCGTATTCGATTCTTGAAACGTTAGTTAAAAATCTATCAACCATCCTATTGATCTATGCTCATAATATAGGGGGGCTTTTTTTATGAACAATTATAAGCACAACATCCAAGTCATTCGTGGGAATATCACAATCGCTAAGGTCGATTGTATCGTCAATGCTGCAAACAAATGGTTAATACCCGGTGGAGGTGTTGATCACGCTATTCATCAAGCTGCTGGACCTGAACTGGCAAAAGCTGTAAAGAAATTTCATCATTGCGAGCCTGGTAACGCCGTCATCACACCTGGATTTCAACTCAAAGCAACATCGGTCATCCATGCTGTGGGACCCATTTGGGACGAATCTGAGAACAAAAAGGAACTTCAACGAGTCCTTTCTAAGACTTATCAATCCATTTACGAATTAGCAACGAAGCACGCCATCCAATCGATTGCGATTCCAAATATTTCCACTGGGGTTTATGCATTCCCAAAAGAGATAGCAGCAGTGATTGCGATGGAAACAACCTTTGCGTTTTTAAAAACCTCTCAATCCAAGATGAAGATCTTCTTCTATTGTTTTGAGGAAGATAATTACGATCTATACACTGCTTTACTTCAAAAGCTAGATTCCTAAAATTGTCTCAATAAAGTCCCCAAGTTGTGGATTCCTTCCACACATAACCTAAAACACTATTCAAATCATCTTTAACTTCTTAGGATGTATTCAGTCCATAGGAGGATCGAATATGGCGCAATGTCCACATTGTCAGTCGTCGAATGTTGTGGTGACCGAAGAAGTTTTTACAAGAAAAGGTAGTGGGTTCTATCGATTTTGGCAAACCATCGTCGTTATCGGATTTGTGCTATTTGGTTTTGCAATCAATGATTGGGGATTAGGATTCATGCTCGCAATTGGTGGTGGCATTCTTGTCAGCATATTTTCCCTCGTGAATGCTTCAAAGAAAGCCACATCAAAAACCAAACTGAGTTGTCTTAATTGTAAAGAAAAAACTTACATTTAAGTTCTATTCATAAGCATCTTTTCGATGAGGAATAGTTAACTTCAAATTATAAGTTTTATTATTCAATTGGTGCTTGTCATAGATGTTATACCATGCGATAACACCCTAAAGTCTCATGAAGTCAATCATCGGATCTAGTTCTATCAATTGTTTCGAAGGATTATTTCACATTGAACCTTGTTAAAATAAGGTGTGAAAAAAATGATGGTTCGTGCTTATCTTACTGGATTAACTGGTACGGTTGCTCCTTATTTAAAAAGTAGACTCATTCATCAAGCGATGGAAGTGGTTGCAAAGCATGTTCGTGTTGAAAACGATCAAGACATTCATCACTCAATAGAAGATATCAAACTAAATCATCCAGATATCATTTTTCATTTGGCTCTCGGGCCGATTGCCTGGGCAGAAGCTCTTGCCCTTTATGCTTATCAGCAACACATAAAGTTTGTTTATATTTCTACCGCTTCTGTTTTTGATGATAATGCAGCAGGACCCTACCCAATTGACACAGTTGTCAAAGCAAAATCAGGTTATCCTTTGTATAAATTCCAATGTGAAGAAGCGGTAAGAAACGTCAATCCAAAAGCCTATATCTTACGAATTGGCTGGCAGATAGATCCCAATCAACGAACAGACACAAATAATATGTTTCGCTTTTTTAAAGAGCAATTAGACCGCCAAGGAAAAATCATCGTAAGTGATCGGTTCTTTCCTTCAACTTCTTGGTTACCCGATACGGCAAAAGCTATCCTTGAATGTATCCAACATCCACACGGCTTATATCACCTAAACGGCAATCGACATAGTTTGTTTGCGATTACGGTTTATCTTAAAGACCATTTCCATCAAACTTGGTTGATTGAAAAAGATTCGAATTTTTCGCGCAACGACATTCTTCTTGATACTCGTATCAAGGTTCCGCCCATCATTCGATAAATTGTATTGAAGATACTTTTTAAAATATAGACTCACTCATTTCTACTATTTTAAGATCTTGTATGCAGCTTTTTTCTTTTTGGTTTGAACGGTATGAACCACACGATGATGATCATGATTTCCATATTGAACAAAATAATTTAAGGTGGCAATAAAGATAAAGAAGATGGATAAATAGAATCGATAATCGACGTAAGGTGCGGCTGTAAAGCTACTGAGTCCCATTGGAATCACAGCATAACGATCTACAATAATATCCCATAAGCTCGTGGCACTGATGCTTCCATGATTGGTCATGGTTTTCGCACTTAAACCACTGACTGCACCATTCGTGGTGAGGTAATCATAACTTGGTAATAAGTCATCATAAGTTGTCACCACACAACTATCCGAATCATTTAACATCGACGCAAAGCTATCGGTTAATTGACTGGTCGTTAATGCCGCTCCACTCATTTCAAAGTAATTTAATTCCATATATCCTGGTTGAGGTAAGTTATTGTCATAATGAATTTCAGTGACACCAACCGCATGATATGGCAACCAGAAGTAATAGATTCCAACATTGTTTTCAACCGTTGGCGCTAAACTTCCTGCCACTGGATTTTCATTATCATTAATCGCATAGGAGGATGGATAGATTCCACCAACTGTGACCGTTAACGTACCAATCGTTTCTGTAAATAGATCTACGCGCATGAGTTTAATACCGTTATAGGCGCTACTATCTAAGGTCACTTCTACAACGCTATCGCTGGTGATCGTCACTTCATAAGGTCCGCTCGATGGACTATTATGTCCAAAGCGCAATGCGCCTTCCACAATACTCATTCTGCCATTATCTGTTAATGGATCCGTCGCAAGTGTATTCAATTTCCAATCCAACGAAGTTGTCACATCAACCGAATTATAAAGCGTATCCATGACATCCACTTGGTTACCATAGACCGGTGTGGTTGTTGCACCCCAATCATTAGTACCACTAATTAAATTTCCAAAGAAGAGGAATTCGGCTAGGATCACTTCAATATTCACAATTGTCGTTAACGTGGTTTCATTGACAAGATAACTAAAAGTAACCGGGAATGTTCCTAAGGTATTTAGAGCCGTGCCCACCGCAATACTGGTTTCAAAATAACCTTCGGTCGCAGGATTTAAATAGGCGGGTACGTTAGCAGGACCTAAATCAAACAAACCTTGAATCGTATATAAACTCAATGAGAAGTTTTGACCAATCGTGAAAGGTGCGCCACCTGTCACGTTGATACTTAACCCAGTTCGAGGTAAAACCGTAAACGTTAACGTATCGGTAAATTGATCAACGCCATCATCATAAGTAATCACGTTTTGAGTTTGATCTAAAAGTAAGGTTCCGTGGGCCATGGAGGTCGTAAATAAGGATGTACTGACTGGGGCTTCATTTTCAGCTGGCGTGGTTGCATTGTTATACAGTGGATACACATCAATGTTGTTTAAATAATTACCGTATCGGTATAGTGTGGCCCCTAATGCATCGACCGCATAAATACCCGTTAAGACTTGAGGTTCGTTATCCACAATCATCGAAACCGATGCTGATTGGGTACCAAATGAATTCGGATCGACATATCGGTAATACAACGTATAAGTCCCTGCAGTCGCAAAGACATCACCATTCAATATCAGCGGTGAAAAGGTATTGGAGAATGATAATGAAACCCCTGCATCGGTACCATCGAGGTGGACCATGTTGCCACCGATTCGATAAAGATAATTTGCGTGGAATGTAAAGTCTGCTAACAAAAATGCTTCATTCACTTGATAACGGCCAACATGTAAGAAACCTGGATCACTCACCGATGTAAGTGAGGTTCTTAAATAGCCTTCGACGATGAAAGAAAAGTTTCGTAAAGCAACTTTACTTAATTCAGAACCAAAGATAAAAGCAAATCTTGCTGTCGCTTGACCTGTCAGAATATCGGTTGTGTCTAGAAATGAAAGTGAACTTGCAGTGGATAAGGCGAGGGATTGTTTAACATTACCAATCACACTCCAACTTTCAATAGAAGGGGCAATCGATGTTGCAAGGAATCCGGTATAAGCACCTGCATCACCACCCGCTTGCCATCCCCATGTAATCGAGATATCTTCGTAATACGTTAAATCAATATTCGTATTCACCCGAATCCCATATAAACGTTTAATGGATGTTAAGTTGGTGGTGGTTGCTAACGACAATAAAGTAGGTGACCCGACCGCAAATTGACCTGCACTTGATCCACTTAGGGTTGTGGAATTAAGATGGCCTACCGTCACTAAATCAGGCGTACCAACCGTAACCGCACCAATGGATACGGTAAAGGATTGAGCACCATCATTCGCATCACTTAAGACTAAATTGGTCGTGGTAGGAATGGAACTGACACTAGTTTGATCTAAACTAGCGTCATAGTCATAAATCGTTTGTTTGGTTAAAACCGCGTTGTTATCAAGTGGTCGTTGGTAAGGCAGTTGAAAGATTAATCCTAGGATTAAAAATGACATCAAAAAGTACGTACTGTGCTTATGAAATACCTTCATTGGATTCATCATCATAACCCCCTCATTAATTGAATTCTAAGTGGCACCCTTGTTGAAATGTTGTCGAAAAAGTTAAGAAAAAATTAGGGTTTTAAAACAATTAAAGAGTATAAGTTTATATTGGACTAATATTAAATTAATAAAATGCTAATATTTTATTAATATTTACTTAATATAATTTTAAATAATAAATTATGTTTGCTAAATTACTTTTTATTGAAAATGAACCAGCGACCATCAAGCAATTTGAAAATGCTTTGGTGGATGAAAAATTTCATTTGACCACTTTAAAAGATCCTGAAGCTAGCATTAAACACTTAAAAGAAAACCATTTTGATATTGTCGTTGTCAATCCAAAGATCACAGAAGACGGTAAGATTGTTCGCCGTATTCGTCAATTAACTAACATTCCACTTGTGGTCATCACTGACAAAATGAAAGATGTTGAAAAGGCTATTCATCTCGAAGATGGTGCAGATGATGTGATTCCTTTACCTTTCTCTGAAGTAGAAATGGTTGCAAGGATGAAGTCATTGGTAAGACGGACCCTCAATCAACCCACTGCATTTGATAATGAAGTGTCCATTCCACCTTATACCATCAAAGTGAAATTATATGAAGTCTATAAAGGCAAAACCTTAATTCCCTTAACCAAAGGTGAATTTAATATTTTATTATTACTGGCGATGAACCCCAATAAAGTCTTTACCAAAGAAGAAATCTATAACCGTGTATGGCGAGATGATTATGTCGATAATCCAAACGCTTTAAACGTCCATATTCATAACCTAAGAAAGAAACTCGAAGTGAATCCAAAGAAACCTAAATTGATTTTAACCAAATGGGGTGTGGGTTTCCGTATTGGTGTAACGCCTAAGCCGTCGGCTTAAAGACGTGAAGATTTTTTGACACCACCAAGTGAAACTGTGCATCTTTTCCAATAATTCGAATTTGATATTTGCCAACAGGTAAGGGTTGGGTAATTTCACCATGAATCGAGCGATCGGCAAGAAGGTGAGTATCATTACCATTCACCGCGTACACGGCTAAGGAACCTTCTGATAGATCGAGATAAATAAAATTCTTTCGATTCGGTTTTACGACCATTCTTCCAATCGAACGAGCACCTGTAAACCCTTTAGCGTTGCAATTAATTCTACCAAACCACTCATAAGCTTTAAATTCAATAGAGACGTCTTGATTCAACCGTCCTCGGACTCGAAATGCTTTCATAGCCATGCTCCATTTCTGAGATCCCTCTCTTTTAGTGTAAAACTTCTCACCAAGTTCAACACAAAATGGATGACTTTATTTTTTTATTTCAACAAATTGTTTAAAAGAATCTAAGATGGCTTGCCAACCTTGTTGTTGCATCACTCTTGGGTTTTCGTTTTCTGGATCAAAGGTTTCAGTAACCACCACACCTTGTTTGGTTTCTTGTAAGGTCACCGTCACCTGACGTTGATCTTCCATCACATAGGTATACGTTTTCATTGGTTGAATATTGGTAAAGGTTGCAACAAAATCAAAACCCATCGATAAATCTTTCGCCTGCATATGGGCAAGATATTGGCCACCGATCTTTAAGTCAACCTTTGCGTGACTCGTTTCCCAATCATCCGAAGCATGGTTCCACGCCTTGATCGAGGAAGGATTCAATAAATGATGCCACACGTCCTTGAGTGGGCGGTTAACCGTTACAGACACCACAATCGGAGTTACTTTTTTCATCTTGTGTTCCTTTACAGTCTCTTAAAAATGCCGTAATGATTTAGAACGATAGGCAATCAAGGCTCCCACACCCATGCCAAGTGCGACGAATAAATAAAATAACGGTAAGGATAACGATTCAATGGCAAGGCCTGCTAAGGCGGTTGAAAAAGGAATGATGCCAACTGCCATTAAATTGATAATGGAATTAACGCGACCTAATTTATCTTTGGGGACATACCGTTGAAGCGCGACTCCAATAGGCGTGTTCACATAGGTGATATTGAGTCCAATCCCAACACTGATGACCATCATCAATCCAAACATGATCCACAAATTAATCAAACCTTCGATAAACAAATAGACAATCAATCCATTTAATGCCACACCAATGGTAAAACCTAATAATCCTCTTCTTAGAGGTTTATTCACGAGTTCTTTGGTTGGTTTACCAGCAAGAATTAACGCCATCACGATACTACCAATTGAAAATCCAAAACCAATGAAGGAATAAATCCAAGGCTCGGTCTGGGCGATTTGATTAAAGAAATAAGGTTGAGCAACCCCAAATAAAGGCGCAGCGAGCATATTGACGATTAAAACAACGATGACAAACATCAACATCCCTTGTTTTTGAAGAATAAAGGTAAAGCCTTCTGCGAACTCTTGAATGGCGAGTTGTAAAGTGAGTTTACTTTCTTTCTTTTCATGACTCTTGGTTTTGATAAACATTTCTGAAAATGCAGACAACACATAACTCACACTGGTGATCATAAAGATAAATCCAATGCCTAAGGTGGTGTAAAGAACACCCGCAAGTAAACCACCAATAATCGAGACGAATGCACCCATGCCTGAATTAAGACTGTTCGCTCGCATTAAATCTTCATCTTGAACAATATATGGAATGGAGGCTGTAATAGCAGGAGAAAATAAAGCACCATTCACCGAAAATAAAAACGCATTGATATAGAGAACAACGAGTTGAACAGTGGGTTCAGCAAAATCGATTTGGAAATTGCCGACTTGAATCACCGGTTGAAATAAAATCACCAGTCCCGCTAAGAAAATAGAAATCCCACGAATGTAGTCTGTGATATAAATAATTTTAATACGATCTAAACGATCCACTAACACACCAGCGATGGGTGTTAACACCACAAAGACAATGCCACCAAACGCCATATAAAAACCTGCTTGAGCAGCAGAACTTGTAATGGTCAGCACGTACCAACCAATCGCAAAGTTATATAAATGGTGACCGATATCACTGACCAATCTGCCAAAGAATAAAAGTGCAAAGTCGGTATTAATAAGGAATCGTTTTTTATTCACGATTCCTATTTTACCTTAATTGGATTTGAAGTAAATCGATTAGTGGTTGAAGGCTTTAGGATCAGTAGGCACTGCAATAAACCCTCGTCCCATCACGATGTTTGGTATGGCTGCTCGGATCTTGAGATAGGCTTCTACAAGTGGATGTTTTCTTTCTAGAATCTTGGGGTCTAATCGCCATTCAAGGACGTGATGATAGGGTGGCTTGCAACGTGTGGGAATGACCCGAAACATTTCTTCAATCATCTGACGTTCGAGGTTACGAATCCACATATCAATCTCTTGAGCAGGATGGGATTCGCTTAATAAGTACCTTGATAAATCTTTGACTCTTGGATAAATATCTTCCGAGAAATTCTCATTGGTTAATTGAAATTGCAATACTTGTAAAGGCTTCAAATTGCCTTGATTAGCGGCCACAAAAGCATCTAACCAACCGAGATAGCCTATTAAGTATTGATCGACACTGTATGCAACTTTCGGAAATCCTGCGGATGAGGTTGAGACAATCGCCTTCACCGGAATATCCATGGATTGGCGTTCATCACTGGATATAAATCTTAGGTAATCGATGCTACCCTTGAAATGTCGATACATAATTTTCCCCGCGATATCACCAAAATGAATCCAATCGGGTTGTGCTTCACCATACCATCCTTCACGAATTGGAGAAAATAACGATTGATACACTTTACCTTCTTCCCATAAACGAAAATCAACATAGATTCGATATAAGTCTCGCCACGTAGTTTTGATCACCGATTGCTCAACATCTTGTTTATGTTGATCATAAACTGCTTTCGATAATCCTTTCTCTAAAAACCAAACCGTCCATCTTCCTGACATGCGTGCACCTCCTTGATGCGTGTCTATCAAGAAGGGTTTTCAAATAAAAACCCCTATCGTGACGATAGAGGTTGAATGCAAAGTAATTTTGCGCCACCTATCGTCAAGCATTAGCACCTTACTGCCTTCAGCAGGTTGCTGTGTTGTCATCGGGCTTGTCCCTCGAACACTCTTGATAGAACACTATTATCTTAATGGAAGTTGTATCGCTTCGTCAAGCACTCGCAAAGACAAAGACCAGCATTAGTAGAGCATGGATGATTTGAAGACCATTATTTTTTGTTAATTCTTTTTATACTAACTTTAGATAGAACATAGTGCTTTATTAAGAATTGATATAAGAAATTCATATTGATATGTTAAATTGATAAAAATGGAATACATCCAACTGAATGCCTTTGACACGGAACCCCTTTATCGCCAACTTAAAAACTCAATTAAGAAAGCGATTTTAACGCAACGACTCAAAGATCAAGAAGAACTCCCGTCTGAAAATATGATTGTGAGTTTATTTGACGTGTCTTCCACCGTGGTGAAGGCCGCCTATGAAGCACTTGAACAAGAAGGATTGATTAAACGCATCCGTGGCAAAGGAACGTTCGTCAATCATCCTAAAGTGTTAATCATTAATCTTCCTTTTGTGTATGCATCCAACAATGATATTGAATTTGATGTCACGAACACCTCATCCACGATGTTAGAAAAAGATTCGCCGATTTGGGAATATTTTCCAGAGGCTCAATCACTTGCCAAATTGCGACGTCTTATCAAAATGAATCATAAATTAACCACCTATCAAGAAGTGTTTTTACCCAATCAGTCCAGGGACACACTGAGTGATTTAGTTTTATCCAAGAAACGATTAAAAGAAGTGATTCTCAGCACGGCAACGGATGCCAAAAAAGGCAAATGGATCAATAAACACGGGATGAAAAAGGCCACCTATATCGAAGCGAACTTTTTAAACATACCCATCGGTGCTCCCCTTCATAAAATAGCAAGTTCTGTCTATGACCAAGGTCGTCTGATTGCATTGGTTTTTACCTTTATTCGAGGAGACTTAGTGTCGTTTCGCTATGATCGGAAAATATGAAACAATTTTTTGAATTCGATCGTCGTAAAAAAGAAAATCTTGTTGACCAAGTGGTTGAACAAGTCATCACCTATATCAATGATTACAAGTTAATCCACGGGATGCCATTACCGGATTTAACCATTGCCAAGAAAGAATTAGATATTACCGATGGAGAAATCAAAAAAATCCTAAAGATTTTATTGGATAAAGGTTTCATCAGTTTTAACGAAAAGGAAAAACAATACTTCATTCGTAATCCAGGATATCGTTATGACTTTTTAGTCAATGTTGCACCTGCATATCGTGAGATTGTAAATTCAGGAAAAAAACCAGCAGTTTTTACATTAGAAAAAATAGAAAAAGTTGTCGATGAAGCCTTAATGAATCAATTCCAAGGGTTAACCTTAGGCGAAAAAGTCCTTCATTACAAGCGATATTTCACCGCAGATGGCGTACCCATGTTTTACATTGAAGTGTGTTTTGCTTTGGATCGCTTACCGCTTGCAGGAGAAATCTTTAAAGATGATCAACCTCATCTAGATTTACTGATGCAAAAATATCCTCAACAATATAAATTCCATGTTCGAGAAGTCAAAGTTGTTCATCCACCACAAAACATCAAAGCGATCTTTAAAGACACTGACCCAAATCTCATTTGTACGTTAGGTCACTATCGTTTTTATAATGCAAAAGGTGAGGTAGTGGAAACTGGTTTTGCCTATATGACAGATTTAACTGAATTTACAACCTCAACCAACGATTTAACTGAAATCTTACTTTAAAGAAAAATAAACATTAAGACGAGTGGAATCGCTAATAGGAACCATATTAATTTAAGGATACTTTTGATATTCATGCTTTATACCTTAGCCGCCATTTTCTTTAGAATTCTTACTTTACGACCTGGATATCCGGTTCTTGTTTTATCGTTGAGATTTCTCGATAAGGCATCTTCCACAATTGCTAATGCTTCTTTGAATGACTTTTGTTTTTCTAAAATAATCGCAAGTCTGGTAAACGAATAGACATATTTATCACGGGCATTTAAGGTTGTTTGTTGTAGCTTAACATCGCGTTCCGCCCATAACTTTGCGGTTTGGAAAAACGCTGCATCTTTTCTTCTAAAGTACGCCACGCGAATCGCTAATTCATAAAGAATGGTTTGAACTTGAGGATCCCCTTGGGTAAAGGATTGTAATTCATCGGATAACTTAATCAACAAACCAGACGAAATTAAACGACGATAACGGTAGATGAAATTAAACACTTTCATAAAGAATGCATCGTTTTGACCACCCTTGGTGTATTGAAGTTCTTTCGCTAAATGTTGGTCGCCTGGTAAAACGAAATACCGATCAAATTCTTGTTGTTCTTCCGAGGATAAAGATTCATAAAACCCTTTACGTTCTTTGACTTCAGTCTTAAAGATTTGAATGTTTTCTAAAGCAGCTTCATCAGCTTCTTCTTCAGGTTCTTCTTCCTTAACGGGTTCGGCTACTTTTGGCATCTTACCTAAAAGGCGAACTTTACGTTCAGGATAATTACCTTGGGTCCGATCATCTAATTGACGAGTTAAGGCTTCTTCAACGAGTTCTAAAGCTTCAGGAATTCTGTCTGCTTTTTCTAAAAGGATGGCATAACGAACATAACTATAGGCGTATTCGTTTTTGATATTCTTCTTTTGTTGAAGATTAATATCTGATAAACACCATGCTTCGACTTGATTTAAGAAACTTGTATCTTTGCGACGATAATATCCCGTTCGAGATGCCGCTTCATAAATCAGAGATTGAGTTTGTTCATCGTTTCCTGATAAGGCTATGAGTTCGTTCGTCAATTTGGTTAATAGACTTAATGAGATGGTTTTTCTAAAGAGATAAATATAGTTAAACACACGTTTGAAATAATCTCGATTATCACCTTGAATGGTATAGACAAGCCCTTTGACAAGTTGCTCTTCTTTGCCATCGACGAAATAGCGACGGAATTCAGCTTTTTCAGTATCGGTTAAAGAGGTATAAAATTCGGGACGATCCTTAATATCACCTTTGAAGAAGACAACCTTTTCCATGGCGTTTTCTTCACCATCATCATCAAATTCATTCGATCTGACAGGAGGTAAAGCTGCTTTCTTTTCAGTCGGTGTTGGTAAATTTAAGACGGTGACTTTCGGTTTCAACAAACCAAGTAAACGTTCTTTTCTTGCTTGATAATTTCCTTTGGTGCGATCATCCAGTTGTAATGGAAGGGCTTCATCCACCAATTGCATCGCTTCTTCGATCTTGCCTTGTTTTTCTAACAAGATGGCTCGACGTGCATAACTATAAACATAACGACCTTTAGGTTTAAGATGTTTCTTTTGAACGGCAATATCTTGCGCTGTCCAGTCATCCACCAATCCTATGAATCCTTGCTTTTGTCTTTGGGTATAAGCGGTTCTTGAACCGGCTTCAAATAAATAAGATTGGGCTTGAGGATCATCTTTGGCGATGGTTTGTAATTCCACCATTAAGGCATTCAAGAGTTCGGGTGAAATGACTTTACGATAATCATAAATGTCATTAAAGACGTATTCAAAGAATGCTGGGTTCTTGTCACCAATCACATAGTTTAAATCTTTAGAAAGGTGGTCTGGACCTTCATCCACAAAGCATTTCTTAAATTCTTTTTGTAAGGTTGGTTGAAGCCGTTCATAAAACCCTTGTCGACCTTGGATGGGTTTGGAAAAGATTTTAATCGTTTTGAAGACGTTATCTTCTTTTTCTTCATCATCATTCACACTGACAGGAGGTAAGATAGGTGCTTCCGCTTTTAGGGTTTGGCGAATGATCGTGGTACGCTCGACAACCTTTTCCACGACTTTTTCAATGACTTTGGGTGTGGGTTGAGATTGTGTGGAGGATACACCTTCATCTTCTTCAATGTCTTTCGTGGTGAGGTCTTCATAGAAAATGAATAACCCGGCCAGGATCCAAAGTACGGTTAAAAGTGTTTTTAGGAACTCAATGAAAGACATGTTATTCAGTGTGAAATAAATCATTAGGGTAAGATAGGTGGTTGTTCTGCAACGACTAAACGGGTTGGATCAGCGGTAGCAAATGCATTAAATTGTGCATTCAAAATATACGCATCGCGAGCGGCTTGAGTTGGCACGACGATAAATAAACTCGCTAAAGGGTTAAGGTTGGAAGGAATTAAACCTGTGTAGCTGGTTGCAAATAAATTGGTGCCGATTGTCGCGGGTAAGGTTTCTCTTAAGAATGTGAGTAATAATAATCCTGTCATCGCACGGAAAGCATCGTTACCAATGCTATTCACGGTTGCAGGAATGGTTAATGATTTAACACCGGATGCACCTTCAAAACTACGTAAACCAATCGTGGTAAGCGTGGCAGGTAAGTTAATGGTTTCTAAAGTTGACATATTATTGACGAACAAATCAGAGATGGTTGTACCACCGGTTAAATTGAGTGTCTTCAAGGTTGTTGGAATGGTTCCTCCAACTGTGGTGGATCCACCAAAGAAATAACGCACAACGCGGTTCGCCGCAAGGGTTGGTAACACATCGATATGGAAGTTCATCGTAGCTAAAACTTGAGCACCTGTTAAGACGTTCGTTCCTAATGAGAATAATGGAGCAACCGTTGGTACGGTGCTTGGGAACGTAATCGTCGTTAAGGCTGTGGTATTTCTAAAGGCATCGTTACCAATGGTGACAACTGTATTTGGTAACACAACTTCAGTTAATAAACTTCCTTGGAATGCTGCTGATCCAATCGTTGTTAAAGCTGAAGAGAAAGTAAAGGTTGAAAGTTTGGTATTTAAGAACGCGTTATTACCAATCGTGGTAATCGTTGCACCTGTAATCACCGTTTCTAATGAGGTTGCACCATTAAAGGAATCTGCAGGAATGGTGGTCAGTGCACTTGGTAAGGTGACGTGTTTAACACCGGTTGCACCTTGGAATACGTTGGTACCAAAACTGGTTACAGAACTTGGGAAAATAACGCGATCGGCGACCGCTACTGCACCTAAGACTTGAATTTGTTTAAGACCGGTTACACCATTGAATGCGGAGTTACCAATGGTGGTAAGGGTTGATGGTAAGAAGATCGTTTGAATGGTGGTAAAGCTTTGGAAATAGCTCGCTACAAGGGTTGTACCTGCGGTGAGTTCAACCGTTTGTAAGTTGGTTGGAATCGTTCCACCAGCCGTCGCACTACTACCACCAAAGAAATAACGGAAGAAACGACTTGCTAATAATGGGCTATCAATACTGCCACGGAATTTTGTTAGTGCAAGGGTGTTATTTAGAACACTGGAACCTATGGAAATAACGGTATCAGGAATGGTGATTTCAAGTAATGAAGTGTTGTTTGAAAACACGGAGTTACCAATGGTTAATAATCCAGATGGTAAATCGATATATTGTAAGCGACTGGTATTGGCAGCAGCATGTGCAAATGTAAACTGGGCTACTTCAGTTACGTTATTGGGTAATTCGATTTGCGTAAGGGTAGCAATGTTATAAAAAGCATATGAAGCAATACGAACGAGACTAGTTTGATTAATGGTAACGTTTGCAAGCGTTGCAGGAACGTTGGTAATCGTGGTATGCGTTGCACCAAATGCATAGGATAAGAATGAGTTAGCTTGACCATCAACCGAGGAGGTAAAAGTCCATGTTAAGTCTGTGAGTGCGTTTGCACCTTGTAAGACAGCGGTACCAACAGAAGTCACAGTCGCAGGGATCACAATCTCTTGCACCATTGGTAAATCTCTAAGGAAATCATTCGGTAATGCTGATGCACCTTCTGTAACAATGACGGTTTCAAGTGAAGTAGGAACAGAAACGACAGAGTTATAAACGGTTCCACCAAATAAATATTTAAAGTTAATGTTTGGTGTATTCACAATATTGTTGGCGGGTCTTACGGTAATTCGTTCAATGGAATCCGCACCCGTCAGAATATTGGTTCCTAAAGTGGTAACACCAAAAGGAATATCAAGTGCGGTTAATAATGAACTATTTCTAAAAGCATCATTTTTAATCGTCTTTAAAGCAGTTTCTGGTAAAGTGATGGAACGTAAACTTGGCATATTAGCAAAGGCTGAAAGACCAATCGTCTTTAAAGCGGAGGTAGAACCTTCACCATCTTCAAAGGTGATGGACACTAATTGTTCATTACCATCAAATGCGCGATCGGCAACAAGGGTCACTGGTAATTCATCAATTTCAGCAGGAATATAAATGGAGGTATGTATTCCTTCATAACCGGTAATAATGCATTCATTCGAACCGCAGACATATTGAAGACCTTCATAGGTACCTTCTAACCATAAAGCGTGTAAGGTAATAGATTCAGTTGGCATGGTGTCAAAAACGAACTCGATGGTTTTTTCAACATCGGTAAACCAACCACCAAAGCTAAAGTTTTGTTTGGTTGGATTGGCTGGCGCACTAATGGTGCTTTCAGCTTTTGCAGTGATTGGAGCAACAAAAGAACCGCCATAACTTAAGAATGTGATCATGAAGGATTCTCTTTCCCAACGGGCAAAAAGCGTCATGTCACGAATGACTTCTGTTGAGGCTGTAAATAAAACATCACCTGGTAAGTTACCGGTATACCAGCCTAAGAACACATATCCTGTTCTCGTTGTGATTGGTAATTCCATGGTCTTGCCATCGGAAACTTGAACGAAATCAACTGGGGTTCCGCCGTTCGCATTGAAGGCGACTCTCCATGTAATGGTGCCTGGTTCAACAACCGGTTCATCGACAATTAATTGCCAACGGGCAAATAAGGTCATGTCTTGGACGACTGGCATCGATCCGGTAAAGAGCACATCGTTTGGGGTAATACCGGTATACCAACCTAAGAAGGTATGTTCCGCTAACGTTGTGGCAGGGAAATTCAAAATGTATTCACCGTGATTAATTTGTAAGGTTGCAGGGGTGACTGCCGTACCACCTGAAGCATTAAAGGTCACTTGGTGCACTTCAACTTCTTCAACCGATGAACTCGAAATGGATGAGCTCGCGGATGAACTTGAAGACGAAGAACTACTGCTGCTACTTGAGGTAGGTGCAGAGGTGTTTGCATTCGATTCACGAATGGCTTCTGCTAAGGTTCCAAGTGAAGTGGAAATAATCGAGGCAACAAGAACCGCAGTCACGGATGCCACCAACGTTCCGATAATAAACTTCAAACCTTCTTTATTAAATACTTTCATGTTTATTCCTCCTTATGGAATAAGAATCGGTTTCTTTTGAATCAATGCATATGCGCCTAGCCACGTCACAACGACAATAATGATGATCCAAGGGAAGTAGGCTTCGACAACGGGTGGATCAATCGGCGGATCCACGGGTGGTGGATCAACTTCTCCACCTCCACCTTCATCGATGTTTTTTAATCGATCAAGTTCATTCAATGCAAAACGTAAGTTATCAAGATAGGCCTCATCAATATATTGTTGTTGATCACTCGATAAGGATTCATAGGCAGCAAGTGCTTCAAGAATAATGGCTTCATCATCTAAAGTAATTGTGGTAGGTAAAGAAGATAAAAGGTTATTCACAGGTAAAGCAATCGTCATGTCTTGATGCGTCTTACTATAAGTTAAAAGAAATTGATAATATTGCATGTCTAAATATTTCAATTCCTCTGCAGACATGGTTTCGAAATAGGCAAAAGCTTCTGCAATTCTAGATTCATCATCAAGTGACACTTCGGGTCCAATCGCTTCAATCAATTCAATGAGTCCTCTGCAAGCGATTAATAAATTTAATTGACCTTTTGCAGTGTTTAATTTGGCAACCGCAACCGGATCCATCATTGCAATTTCTTCAGGAAGTAAAGCATCATAGGCAAGCACAGCAGCTTGAATTTCTTCAATATTATCAACAGAAAAATTAGTGGGAATTTCCCAGACCATGGTTTCGACTTGATTGGCTTCTGATAAATCAGAGTATTGCTGACTTAAATCGTTGAGGTGATGTAAGCGATCTGTTGGAAATAATGCAACTTGTGCTGGGGTTAAATTTGCATACGCTTGAATCGCGGCAGCTAACAATGCTTGGTCTTCCAGTTGAATGATTCTCGGTAGGTCATCAATCATGGTGACAACAGCTTCAACTGCAAGCAAGTCTGCCATTTGCGCTTCAAGGGCAGTCAATTCGGCTAATGCTTCTTCACTAACATAGGCTTTTTGATCTTCAGATAATTGGTTATACGCATTTCGAGCGTTTTGTAATGCATCTTGATTTGCTAAGGATGTGGTTAAAGGTTCAGCGATGGATTGGACATCGTTTTCAAATTGGATAACAGGTCTTAAATCAATCCACTTTGCAAAGATGGTTTGATCACCTGTAATTTGAATGGAACCCGTGACTAATTGTTCAAATGCTGCATCTTGATAGTAACCAGCAAAGACAAAACCTTCTCTTGGGGTTGGTGCAAGAGAACTTAGACTCAACGTTGTTCCATAATCAAATGTTGACACTTCCGTTGTTTCATCTGCTTCATGTTCAATGGTTAGGGTGTGCGTATTAACGATCCACTTTGCATACAGTGTTAAATTCGTATGTGGAAATTCGTTCAAATCTAATGGTTGCGTGAATGCTTCATCAAGATACCAACCATCAAATTGGTGATTGGGTTTGGTTGGATCGCTTGGTAGTGAGAACCCTAAATTAATATTCGTATTAACGTCATCAATCGTGGTTCCGCCATTGGTATCAAACACCACGGTGTAAGGTAAAAAAGCCCAACGAGCAAAGAAATTTGCGTTTCCATTAAAGGTATATTGATTAATTAGGTTCGTTGATTGAACCGGACTTAAAGCCCACCCTTCAAAACGATAACCCGGTCTAACAGGTAAAAGTAAATCAACATTCTGGGTAACTGGGTATGTCGCATTAAAACCAGGATAAAAACTCGTAACGTTTTGTGCGCCTGGATAATTTAAAACATAATTAGCCCTAAAATAAGGGTAGGTTCCAGCGCCCGGTGATCGATTCCCCGCTAAATCCAAGGCATATAGATATAGGGTTTGATCAGTTGAATTAAAGGATGCTCTTGCAGTGAACGGATTAAAAAAAGCATATTGTTGATTATTTCCAAAGGTATAAAGATAACTCAAATTGGTTTCGGAATCAAAGTTTGGATCAGGTTTAAAAAACCATTCATTACCAATTTTGAATGGTTCAATTCTTGGATTGGATGGCGGAACATTGTCGGTGACAAAATTAGCCGCATCTGTAGGATCAATACCGTTTGGCGAATAACTAGCAGAGAAATACCAAGATTTTAAATATGCGACTTGAGAAAAACCGCCGGTAGAAGCCGTAAATCCTGTATAAAATTCATTACCAATTTGATCAAAGGTGATGTTATCCCATGCACGTGAAGGATTCACAGGGCGAGTAAAGTTATTAGCGTTATGCATTCTCACTTCTAAGCGACCACCGTTGGTGTTACGAGCATAATCAATCCAAATTTTAAAATTTCCTGAATAATAACCGGAGTATTGGCAGTTACCTTGACCACCATTCACACCCAAAGATAAACAAAGTGGAGGTTGACCACCGTTGTCATAATTATCAAATAACACGGCGATGGAATTATTAATACCGCCATAGCCAATCGCACCACCCGCTTGTCCTAAAACGTTAATATCTCGCGATACAATAAACGTAAATCCATCTGCATAACCGCTAGAACCAAAGACACTCATTTCAAAAAAAGTTGAGAATCCTGCACTCACTGAATTCGTCAAAAAAACTTTGTTTTTGGTAAAAAATGATCCTGCAGAATAAATAGGACCATTCGATAAATAAACATATTTATTCGTGTTATTAAAGGAGGTGCTACCGACCGCGCGATAATTCGTGGAATAGTTCGTCGAGGATTGGAATCCGACCGGTTCGTTAACTGCCAACACAATCGTATTATCTTCACTGGAAGGTGGTATTTCTGAAGAAACAGGCACACTTGAATTCGGATCAATGGATGAACCAATGGTTGAAGCCTGAACAGGTAATAAATAAGGGGTGGTGATTATTGTAAGTAAAAGTAGCATCCCAAAAGATAATGTAAATTTTTTCACATATTATATTTTGAATGAAAATGTCTTAATTTTAAATTAAGTGATAAACACAAAGGTAAAAAGTATTTACTTTATAAATTAGTTAGATTATTTATCTTCAAAAGCAACTAACTTAAATTTTCCTTGTTGAATGGAGAGAAGTATCAATGCTTTTATGGTTAATGCTTGGGTGCTGAGATATCGACCATAGACCTGGAGTTGTTTGGTGTATGCTTCATCTTCAATTTGATTGGTTTTATAGTCAATAATGGTGGCCTGATTTCCTTCAAGGATTAATAAGTCAATAATCGAGGTTAGTCCTGTTTTCTCATCTAAATAAGCATATTCTTTGAGAACCTTTGCAGTCCCTTGCTTCACCTGTTTGGAAAGGTTTTGGATGATCGGATGGGTTAAGAGTTTATCTATCATCGCCCGATCTTTTGGATCAGGAATAAAACTGGTATCAAGGGTTGCAAAATCTAATAAGAATAAACATTCATGTAAATAGGTCCCATATAACAAGACTTTTGCATCTACTTCTTCTTCAAGTGCCTTACTCGCACGTTTGGGTGTGATCGTTTCAAATGAGTGGGGTTGTTGTTTGAACACAATCGGATGAACGATAGACTTTTGACTTTGCTCTGAAGTGGAAGCAAATTCAATCGGAAACTCAATCCAAGGGTCGCGGCCGTTATCCCTAGACGTTATCTGACCATAGACTTGCATGAAGTCGGCAAAACTTCTTGCCTTCTCAATATCGACGATGGTCTTGGGTTGACTTGATTCGATCACCAATATAATTTTTTCTTTCGCCCGGGTTAACGCAACATACCACAATCGCATTTGTTCAGAAAGAATCGCTTCTTTTTCTTCATTCAAAATTAAATCTGCAAAGATGGGTCGAGCATACGTCGCTTCTGGATAAGGTAATTGAATCCCATAGGTTTTGGAGTATTGATACATCCCTTTGGTTTCCACCATGTTGAAACCTTTGGTGAGACCAGGATAGTAAACATACGCAAACTCTAAACCTTTGGATTTATGAATGGTCATCAGCTTCACCGCATTATCAGTTTCAATATTCGCAGTGATGGTTAAATCCACATCGATGTTATCCGTTTGTTTTAAAAACGTTTCAAATGCTTCAAGTGAATAACCTAAGGATGATAATTGATTGACCGTTTTCATCCAACCTTCAAGTCGTGCTAGGTTCGCAGGAAGGTCTGATAATGTTAATAATTTACTTTCAAGGTTGAGCTCCTGAATTAAATCTTTCATCCATATCGATAAGACTTGTTGCTTTCCAAGCTTCTGGAATTTTTCTAATAGATTAAAAAGCGCAAATTCTGTCAGTGGTTTTTTACCGAGTGCTAATCGATATAAGGCATCATCTTTTTCTTGGAAGATAAAACTTCTCAGTACTGACACATACGCTTGCATGTATGTTTGAACAGGCACCTTCCCTTGATGGTGGACCATTAAGGTCATGAGATTTTTCATCACCCGGAAAAAATCAGAATCAGATAAATCCCGTTCTGCATAAACTTCTAGAGGAATACCAACGCGATTAAAGACTTCAATATACGCTTCAAAATTACTTTTTCTATCAATTAAAATCGTAAAGTCTTTAAAGGTAGCTTTTCGCATGTGCTTGTTGTCTAGATCGGCAATTTGAAGACCTTGTTTCATTTTGTTCAGAATATCTGCGGCAATGATTTCAGCTTCATTCAACTCAGGATCTTGTTCCGTTTTGGCATATCGCAAGACATCCATCTGATAGGTTTGATTGGTTTGATTCAATGTGGTGTACAAAGTTTGACCAAACGTTAACGCTTGTTCGTGGTTGTAATGGACACCACCCACTTCATTGGACATCACATGGGAAAAGAGATGATTAATGCCTTCTAGAACTTCTTTTCTTGAACGGAAGTTATCTTGAAGCATGATTTTACTTTGGTGGTGATCTTGACTTAACGCATAATCCTTAAAGGTGGCAAACTTGTGATTAAAAATGTCACTGTTGGCATTTCTAAATCGATAAATCGATTGCTTAACATCGCCAACCATGAATAAATTTTTTCTAGAAAGTTGCTGTAAGAAGGCTTCCTGTAAATCATTCGTATCTTGATATTCATCGACCATAATAAAGGTGAATTGTTCTCTGATCTGTTGTTTTAAGTTTTCAATCTTCATCAATCGCATCGCTAGTTTACTAATGTCAGAAAAGGTATAACGTTTGTACTGATGTTTCTTTTCATCTAGGCGACGATTTAATTCGAGTAATAAATCCAAGATGACTTGAACGTGAACTTGGGTTTCATCGTAATGTTCGAGTTGACCCGAAATCGGCACCATCGCTGCGTCAGCCTTTAATAGACTTAATTCTTCCTTGAGTTTGTCTCTTAACATTTTGTCATCTTCTGAAATCGATTTTGGTTTTAAGCGAGGAAAGCTGATATCACTTAAACCCATCAACAAGGCATCAAGATCAGGTAGTGCTAATAAATGATGCGTCAGTTGATAAAAAAATTCAGTTTGTTCTGAACTTTCAAACTTGATTGCTAAATGTTGAATGAATTCAATTTCTCGACGATAGTAATGGAAGAGATCGTCACGACTACGGTCTTTAAATTGGACATTAAAATGTTGTGAGACATATTGCCGGTAATATTCTAATTTATCTACGAGCAAATCAGCTTTTTGATCAATCCTTAAAATAAACGCTTTCATTGTCTCATCTTGATTGATGACAAATTGTTTGATAAACGATAAAAATTCAGGTCGCTTTTGTTGGTATTCTTCTTCGAAAAGTTGGTTGAGGGTGACTTTTCTTTCAATCGTATAAAGGGTTTCTTCATACACACCGATATCGGTACTTAATCCAAGATAATGACCATATTTCTTAACTAAGTAAAGGGCGTAAGCATCAAAGGTCATGATAAACGCTGCATCGATTTGGGAAGCGAGATTGAATTCTTTTGCCTTCAATAATTCTTTACGGATTCTTGCTTTCATTTCTGATGCGGCTGCATTCGTGAAGGTTAACATGAGTAAACTTTGTAATGGAACTTTATCGATCAGTAAAAGTTTAATGACCCGTTCTGTGAGAACTTTGGTTTTACCACTACCAGCCCCCGCGGCAATTAAAACATCGCCATGAAGGTGATCGCGCGCTAATTGTTGGGATTTAGTCAACGTCGCCATCGGTGACCTCCCCATTCGTTTTTTTAGTAATCTTCATCAATTGAACATCATGAGGTTTACGGAAACAAGTGTCCAAGAATGGACAATAATCACATGAGGATTTCTTTTTGATATTCTTCGGATTAATCGCAAAATCACCGTTACGAATGGCATCACTTGCTTCGGTTATTTTCGCTTTTGCTTCAGATGCATAACGAGAAATTTCTTCAGCACTCTTTAAGTGGTTGGACTTTCGAAATCCACCCTTTTTGACAACACTTACACCTTGAATAAATTCCGCTTTACCTTTTAGAATCGTGTCATCTAAAATTTGAATCTTCTCAGCTTGATTGACAATAATGCCATCCAATTGATAGGACCGTGGATACGTTGTCTCGCCAATTTCAATCGTCTTGGCATTCAATGAGGTTTCAATGATGTGTTGAATAAATAGTCCTAGAATATCTTTGTTTTGATAATCAGGGTGATTTTCTAACATCAATGCATAAATCGGTAATTGTAATGACCAACCAAATTCAATCAGGTCTTCATCAAAGCTTTCTGCACCCGATTTATAATCCACAACGGATACATATTCTTTACCATCAGGTGTCCGTAACATAATGATTTTATCGATAAAACCAACTAATTTTGTGTTGTCATCATGTTGATAAGAGATTTCTTTTTCAACTTCAATCGATGCTAGTTGCATATGTTGTTGATGTAGAAGATTAAACTCACACACTTTTCTTAACTGAGGTTTGAGGTTTTGAAAGAGGATTTGTTCTTTGGCAGTTAAATTCTTTTGGTTGGATAACGCTTCTTCAAAAACCATGTCAAACTGACCTAAATCATCCTTCATCGTTTCAAAGACTTCGTGGGCAAAGGTTCCTAGATGCATATAGAATTCGTCTTGATCCATCGGATTTACTTTTAGAATTCGTCCTACAAAATACTTAAATGAGCATTGATAATAATCTTTCAATGCGGAATAGGATAATTTTAATGCTTTGTTGCTAAAATCAGCATCAATCGGTGTAAACGTGTGGTCAAACTTTGGTGGGTCGACTGGATATTGATTTCGATATGACTCTAAATAAGGATGGGTTTGATGAAATTGTTTCTCAATAAAATCGTATTTAACTTTACGAATCGCCCCTAAGGTTCCACTATAGTCCACGCCATTAGCCAAATATTCACCTTGTTGAATCGCGAGTTGATGAATCGGTACAAGTGGTGAAACAATCGTTAATTTTCCTTCAATCAGTCGCGGATACGATACATAAAGATGCTTGGATCTTGCCAAGAGGTTCGTCAATTGTTGATAACTTTCTTGTTGTCGTTGTGGAGGGGTTAATAAACCCAAAATGGAAATGGTCTTGTCATCCAATAAACTTTGATCTCTCAAGGTAGAAGGATATTGTCCTTGAATAAATCCCAAAACAAACACATGTTGTTTATCCGTTGGAATCATGTCTTTGACAACTTGTACCGCGGATTGATAGGTTGCAGCTTTTACCAAACGTTGTTGGCTTATATGCTCAACAAGGGCAACTCTTGTTTTAAATGGCAAGGACTCTAAGGGTAAAGTCGCAAGTTGGGATTTTAGAAGTGGCGTTTCATCTGGTGCTTCGCTATCTAGGGTTTCCCAAATCGCAGAAAGACTTTCACCCCGTCTTAGTCGTTGAAGAAATTTTTGAGTTATCGGTAAGGAAAACAGGGTATGCCTCATTGGCATTTGGATTGGAATTTGAAAATACGCGGATTGACGTTCTAGTTCATAAAGGTAGTCGTCACTGGGTTTTAATAAGTAGATATCTCGTAATGAAACCCCTTGTTCACTTAATGCACTGATGCGGTTTAATGTGGCGCTGACTTCATCTTCAATCGTCGCATATTCTTGAACCTTCACATCCTTTGGAAAAGGATGTGTGGGTTGAAAAGTAGCTTTCATCTTGAGTCGATGAAAGGCAAGATTTAATTGACGATCTTCTTGGATGTAACCATCAACATGGACAACTTTATCCTTATACTTCTTATCAACAAATGGATTTTTGAGAATCAGTTTTTGCTTGGTTAAATACTGCCACATCACATTAAGCTTTAGATTCGAATCCATCAAGTGGAGTTGGTCTTCCGATATTTGTTGGAGTAACTTTAATCCTAGATTAGCTTCTTGAACCGTCAAATCTAAGTCTTTGACTAACCTTGGCAGCACTTGATCGGCATCCACATCAAACGATAAATCTCTTAAGAAGGTTTCTTTTGTGATCAGTTGAAAAGATAGATTCCAGCGTCCTTGCTTTTGTTTTAAATACCAAGCGTGATAGGCTCTTGGTGCTAAAACAAAATCAACACTGTCAAGTGATGGCGTGGTAACGGATTGAGATAAATCTTTCATGAAATATCTCTCATTATATCACGCGTATTTGAATGAATTAGAAGGTGAGATTCTTAAATTTTTGTAACGGTTAGGGTTGCAGATTGTGATGTCACATTAGAGAAACTAACGGAATATCCGATCAAACTATTATCATTGAATCTTCCACCTTGGTTGTAGAATAATCCACTGTGGGTGGTGGCTGGATTAAACACATCACCCGATCTAAATAAGGTTGCGTTAGATGCGACATCGCCATCAATAAACGTATTGGTTCCAGATTCTTCTAATAAATGGAGAAGCTTGAAGTTTTCATTTTGTGACTAATCGACAGAATTGCTATGAGCAATATAGGGATAGTTAGAAAAACCAACATTTAAAGTATCGGTGTAACCACCAAAAGCGCCAGAGCTATTAGCATATTTACCTAATCTAGCATCAACGTGATAAATCTTGACGCCTGGCACCGTGAATCCACGAAGATTGTTTCCTGGATACGCTGCTGCAGCATCTTTTTGGTTTAGACCAGTAGGTGTATAAAATTCGAAAATTAAATAATTATCAAATGCTGAACCGTTCCAATTATTACCTAATAAGAAGAAATCACCAGATGATTCGAACGCATTAAGCGTAATGGTTGTGGTGGTTTGGGTCGTTGTCAAAACATAAGGTTTCGTCCAACCCAATAAATATTTAGAGAAAGCGTTGTGATCAAGAATGTTGTAATCCATCATATCGAGACCACCAGCAGCACCCCAGTCATTTTCTGAGTAGGTATAGTAGTCATCAAGCCCAAACGCGTGACCTAATTCATGAATATAGGTATGAGCATCGAGACCGTTCGCACCATAACCTTCAAACATAAAATCAAAGCTCGACCAGACTAATGTCATCCCAACAGGACTACTTAGATTTTGATTGCCATAGTTGTTGTAATGCCAATATGTATAGGCCCAGAAGACATCTTCTCCTTCGGTTGAATAAACTGCATTGGTCGCATTGGGGTTGTTATACACCAAATAGACAGAGTCAATAAAACCATCAAAGTCAGTATCATATTCTGTTAAATCGTCACCAGAATAAGTCTTATACCACGCAATCGCAGCATCTAACATCTCCCAGGTTGGATCAAATGCTTCAGGATAGTCACCTTGGTTTGTGGTTAAAGAAGCAAATTGAGATGTGGACCATGACGAATCAAACCAATCTGTTACAACACCACTCAGTGTTAAAGTGCCATAGCTTGACGCTTCATAATATGATTTCACCGAATGCCAAGAGGTTTCACTGGCATTACCAAAAAAGGTTTTACGAATTTGTTCTTTTCGTGTGGCACAAAGATTGCCGCAACGATAATCGGTAAAGGTAACTGGAATGACCAATAGCTTCACATCGCCTGTGGTTGGTAAACCAATATTTCCAGAACTTTCACGGTAACCATTGATATCAAT
>JBBAWZ010000007.1:0-13348 GCA_040396875.1 Bacilli bacterium | reverse complement strand
CTGTGGTTGGTAAACCAATATTTCCAGAACTTTCACGGTAACCATTGATATCAATAGTTGGGTTCACTTGCTTCGCGTAACCTTGTTCTACAATTTGTGATGAAACGGCAGATGAACTATCCGCAATCGATGTTGAGGTTAAACTGCTTTCCGTTAATGATGTGGTTTCAGAACTTGTAGTAATGGAAGTTGTGTCCGTGCTTGTGGGATCTGTCGTTGAGGAAAACGGCACACTTGGTAAAACAATCTCACATGAAGCGAGAATTAAGGTCATCAATGTTAGATAAGTGGTCTTGAGTGGTTTCATATTGCCTACTTTCGTTTTTAAGTCCATATCATTATGATAGAAACTCAACTAAAATATAAGTATGAAGTTAATCAAACTCCATTATTTAACAATTATCATGGTCATGTTGTTGGTTTTAATTGGTTTTCTCATCATCATGATGTCTTTTCCTAATTTAGCGGAATGGTGGACCATCCATATCGCAAGAACTTATCATCTATTGTTGGCATGGTTGTTTGGTATGATTCCTTTTTCAATCATGGAAATTGTTTTTGTTTCATGGTTATCAATTGTCCTTTATGCCTCTATAAAATTCATTCGTTTTGCAATCCAAAAAAAATTAAAACCTTCTTTGAATGCATTACAAAACGTCATCATTTGGTTACTCGTGATGGCCAATCTTTATGTTGGCACAGCAGGTCTAGCTTATCAGCGTTTGCCCGTTCCAGTGCCTCAATTTAGTCAGTCTATTCCCTATACGGATTATCAGGATGTGGTGACAGCGTATCGAGATGAGTTCAATCTTTTAAGTGAAGAACTAACCTTTCAAGAGAATGGTTCTGTCATCAATCCTTATACCTTAAACGAACTCAATGAACTCATTGAAGAAGCATTCCAATTGGCGAACCTTGATGAAACGTATTTCACGAGTTATACCACAAGGATCAAACCATTATTGACGTCCTTTTTATATCGAGAGTTTCATATCACGGGCGTGCATTTTGCACCGACGACCGAAGCTACCATCAATGAACTGATTCCTGATGCCTTAATCCCTTTCACCATGGCACACGAACTTGCGCATGCTAAAGGTGTGATGCGTGAGGAAGACGCTAACCTTGTTGCCCTTTATGTCTGTTTATCAAGCGCCAATACTTATCTCAGGTACTCAGCCTTGTTTAACACTTTTTATGCCTTGATGAATTTACTAAGGTATATTGGTGAGCCGACCGCATATGCAAGTATGTATCAAACCTTATCACTGAACATCCGAAAAGATTATCAATATCAAAACACGTATTGGTCTCAATATGACTTGTTAGATGATATCGCCACCTGGGTTAATGACACTTATTTAAAAATCTTTGGTAATGAAGGGGTGTCCAGTTATGTGGATGTTCCGGATGTGATCACAATTGAAGATGGAGAAAACACCATCGAAGTGATTCGTGAATTCTCCCCTTATCAAAAACTATTTCTCTATTTTTATTTTACTTAGTACGCTTCTTCAAACGAATCATATGCGTCGTGCCTTGTTTGGACATTTCATAATAGTTCTTTAATTCATTTTGGAAGAAGGAAATTGGTTTTTGTTTATTCGCCCCATAGTTTTTAGGATTAAAGTCTTTCATTTGCACGCGTAAATCATGCATCACGGATGCAAAGTCTGCAAACTCATCACCATCGGTTAAATCATCAATAATTTTATCGACGACGGCAATTAAATCATTTAAGATCAAACCTTTTGAAGTGGTGTTTTGATTGGACGCAATCTTTTCAACTGAGATAAAGGTGTTGCAGGCGTCTTTAAAGTTTTCCGAAGCTTTGTTATCACCAGCACCCACCACATAACGGTTATGCTTTTGAATCGTTTTAATTAAAGGGGTAAAGTCTGAGTCATTGGTGGCAAGACAAACACAATCCACATAATCGTGGGTTAATAATTCCATCGCCTCAATCGTCATGCCGATATCGACTGCATTCTTCCCTGAAGAATAGGCGATTTGGGCCCGTGGTTCAATACCAAATTTAATAAATTTGTTTTTGATCGTCGCATCATTGAAGTTTGAATAGAAAGCATACTTCATGATGACATCTCCGATGTCATTCAAAGCTTCAAAGAGAATGGGGAAATACTTTTCTTGGTTAAAATTATCGTAATCGATCAGCAAGGCTATTTTTTTTCTTGATTCCATATCTTTATTGTAGCAAAGGCATCTAGAAGACGCTTGCTTAATTTAATCCTCCATTAATCATCATCAATTCCTGTAATTGCCGGTTTTCAAGAATAAGCGACACAATTTCTTTAAATTCCGCGAGCGTTAAGGTTTCTGCGTGGGTTATTTTATTTCTTAACTTCGAGATGGTAAAGGCATGTTGGGCTATTTCAATGAGTTTACCTTTACCTTGGCCGTTCAACGGTAATGAAGCGGTGCGTTTATTCCAATAGGTTTCAAAGTGAGGAGCAATGGCAAGACCTGTAGGATCCATTTGTTCTTGTTCTTGTTTGGCAAGTTTATGACTGATATCCAGAATAAAAGGAATGGTTCCAATCGAAAAGTTTTCCGGAATCAGTTCTTGGTATTGAAGCGGTTCTTGATCAAAATCCACAATCGCCATGTATCGCTTTTTTTTGGAATGAGGAGGAATTGAGGCACTTGGTGTAACCCCTTCCTTCAACAAATATTTAATAAAATCTCTAAAAAACAATTTATAACATTCATGTTCATAAGCTTTCACAAACGGTAAGGCGAAAGATGAATAATCTTGAATCGTACCTTCTTCTAATAACCGTGACATACGAGAGGTAAGATAAAAAGCATTTTTCACCATGGTTTTCGTCTTAGAGTCAGCTTTTTTCCACATGTTTAAATCAAATACTTTTTCAATATACGTTTGAATCTTGTCCACATCATAAATGGTTTTGATGTCGTTAAAAAAATCTAGATGTTGGAAATCATGCATTGTTTTTTCTGCTTCATCGATAAAAGATTGAATATCGATGGAAAGGGGTTGTTTTTTGAGTTCAATCAACTTTGCTTTTAAATCTAAGAAGTTTCCTTGGGCTAGGTCAATCATCGCTTGGTAATAAACGGCTAATTTCTTTCTTTCAGGGTGAATGACATTCTTGAGATGACTTTTGGCTTTTGGATAATCCTTTAGTAAGGTAAACCAAATCCCTTTCATTAGATCTAAGAAAGGATATTGCTGTTTATTATCGGGAATCCGATTGAGGAGCTCTACGATTTTAGGATTCGTGAGTTGGGCATCTGTAAAGGCATTTGGAAAATAGATTTTAAATCGGTGGAAATTGTACTTGGTGATGGCATCAAAGGGTTTGTTCCCTAACGCGAGTAACAATAAAAACAAGATGGAATCCTGATCTTTTTGCCACTGGCGAATTGTATAAAAGTTTTTAATATTGTCGATGACATAAGTTTTAATCTCGGTTGATTTCACCAAAGGATGAATGACTAAATATTGATCGGCTAACGCATAAATTAGATTCATCGCCATTCGATCCGTGCTATCCACGGGCAAGGTTGCAATTCTTAGAAATTGATGTGTTAAAACATCATGGAATAAACTTTGTGTTGAGGCTTTCATATATTTATTTTAACAAAGGAATAGACGAAACAACTACTTATTCTTCTTCATCAAACTTTGTTTCTTCAACTTTCAAAGCTTCTCCTAAAGTTTCAAGATTTTTTAATTTAGATTGAATCATGCGTGTTCTCGTTCCAATTAATCGATCAAGTTCAGTGCCCGCAGATTGAATCTTTTCTTGGGCTTTAGCAAGGACTTCAGCAAACTTATCAAATTCATTTTTGGCATTGGCGAGCACATGCCAAACTTCTTGGGACTTCTTTTGAATCGCAAGAGTTTTAAAGCCGATTTGTAATGAATTGAGTAATGCAGACATGGTGGTAGGACCTGCTAAGACCACGGAGTATTTGGTTTGTAATCTTTCAATCAAACCGCGACGAATCGCTTCAGCGTATAAACCTTCAATCGGTAAAAATAAAACTGCAAAGTTTGTTGTAAACGGAACCTCGATATATTTAGAGGCAATATCAGAGGCAAATCGTTCAATCTTTGTTTCTAAAGTCTTTAAAGCTGCTTCAACTTGTTTACTATCATTGGTGTCATAGGCTGATAACACCACATAGTAATCTTCTAAAGGAAACTTTGAGTCGATGGGTAAAAAAATCGAGCGATTGCCATCACCTGGTAAACGAACGGCATATTCAACACGGTCAGAAGAACCAGGTCTTGTTGGCGTTTCTTTTAAATACATATCAGGAGAAAGAATTTCTTCTAGAATTCTTCCAAGTTGAATTTCTCCCATGATTCCACGCGTTTTGACGTTACTTAATGCACGTTTGAGTTCATCGACGCCTGAGACCAATCCTTGCATTTCACCAAAACCTTTTTGAACAGTTTCAAATTGCGAACTAATGAGTTGGAACTTTTGGGTCAATCGTTCTTCTAATGTCTTATTTAGTTTTTCATCGACGGTTTCTCTCATCTTTTCAAGTTTATCGGCATTATCTTTTTGTAATTTTTCCAACATTTGCATGGTGGTTTGGCGAACCAACTCCAATTTCTTTTCATTGGTGGAGGTTAAGGTTTCAAGTTGCTTGGATAGTTCTTGTCTTAATAAGGTTTGCTGTTGCATGGCGTCGGTTTGAGTTTGACCCACTTGTCGTTGCATCATCATCAACACATCATTCACGGCCTGGTTGGATTGTTTAATGGTTTTATCGAGTTGATCGGTCGTCACTTGTAGGTCTTGTTTACCAATGTTACCTTTTTGATCTTTAGAGCGAAGTAAAACAATCACGATTAAACCAATCGTTAGAGCGATTAAAACACTGATTAAAATGATGATAACGGTTTCCATAGTCTCCCTGTCTTGCATCTAATTATAGCGTAATTATTTCATCCTTTCTTGCCGACATTTGCTTTCATCGCATACACTATAGACATGAAACGTATTCAAAAAGACTCAGTTGAAAATTACTTTCATCGCTTTGATTTTCCCGGTGGTATCAAACTTTACGACCTTCAGCATCTGGATGGATTAACCCCATTAAGAGTGGTCGGTGGAAAACGTAAGGGTTCCATTCGTTCTGAAGATCACGAAAAGATTGAATACGAATCCAAACGAGAAAAAAGAGAGATTTATCGCATTCTTAAGATTCTAGAAGCGAAAACGATTAAAACCCAAGTCGTGGAACTGATCACCCCATCGGGCAAACGCTTTTATCCAGATGTCCTGGCCCAACTCCAAGACGGCACTGTCCTCATGTTAGAAATTAAACATATCTTGGATTTTTTACATGTGGATGTCATTGAAAAATATCAAACAATGATCGCCTATTGTAAAAAGATGCAATATGGATGCGCGATGTTGGATGGGAATTATCGAGATTTCCGGTATGTTGCAAAGGGAAGTATCCTGCATTTTCCTCAAGTCATTGATTGGTTAGAAACAAACCTTGAGAAAAAAGGTGAATTTACCATGAAGGACTTACGTCTGAAATTTAAAGATGAGAAATACATACCTACTTTGGTGAGTTACGCGTTGATGAATGGATATCGAACTGATGTGACCTTTCGAGACCCAACTTGGGCGATTCGCATCAAACATAAGCCTTCAAACATGCTAAAATAAATTACCCCCCTATGGAGGGTATATATGAAAAAAAGAACCACTGAAATCGAAGTAAAACAATTACTTAAAACTGCTGAAGGTCAACTTAAAGCTATTTTAAGTATGTATGATGATCACCGGTACTGCGTTGATATCACCAAACAAGTTCTAGCCCTTCAAGCCTTATTAAAGAAGGCGAATAATCTGATCCTTCGTGACCATATGGATCACTGTGTCAAAGAAGCAATTGAAAACAAATCACCTAAAGATAAACTAAAAGAATTATCCGATTTAATGAATCTGATTCAACAATGAAAAAGCCCCTTCTCCTTTTACCTTTAGGGTTGATCGTCCTTTTCTCTTGCCAAGGTATGAATCCACCGATTCAAAATCAAGACTTTCATCAATTTTGGGCTTTAGATAGCCGTGTAACGTTTGAGATGACGATGAGTGATGCCACGTTAGGATTCATCCAAACGTATGGTCAAGAGAAAAATGGTCCATATAATGATTATTATTTTCCAATGTCTCTTCGCCTTACGGTTAACAATGAAACGTATGAGATTGAAGAAGTTGGCATTCGTCAGAAAGGTAATATTTTTTCTCGCGGTCCTTTCTTAAATGAAGACGGAACCTTAGTGAGTGCGTTTCATTTTCGTTTGTCATTTGATCAAACCTTTGATGAACCCTTTTACCAATCTTTAGGATTGCAAAAGTCCTGGCAAAACGGTGAACCCGAATACGAAACGAGACAAAATCGAAGGCTTTTTGGAATGAAATCTTTAGAAATGAAATGGAATCGTTCCCAAGATCCTTCCTTGATTAATCAACTCTATGCTTCACAATTATTCAAATCAGAAGGCGTTTTGGCTCCTTCTGCCACCTTAGCAAAAGTAAGTTTAATGACCGAGTCTCAAGGTCACGATGTCGGTATTTACATTGTGAATGAGGCGATTGATCTAACCTTTATCGAACGAAACTTTTCTGGTGCGGCTGCGACGGGCGACCTTTATAAAGCATTATGGTCGAACCAACTTTTATTAGAAGATATGGCAAGATTTGATTCAGGTGTTGGAGACTATGTCTTTAAACCTGAAAAGGTTGGCATTGAAAATACTGAGGAATTTTATCATCCAGTTTATGATTTAAAAACCAATCAACTGACATCAACACATCATGATTTAATGCAATTGATTCAAACACTTCATACGTTGAATTCCATTCAAGATGTAGCGACTCAAACATCAACTTTAGAATCCGTTTTAAATGTCGAAGCGTTCTTAAAGTATGCTGCGATTAGTTATTTATCTGGCAACCCAGATGATATGAGAAATCTCACCAACAACACGTATATTTATTTTCATGGTGTCACCAAACAAGCCTACTTTATTCCTTACGATATGGATTGGAGTTTGGGTTTGACTTGGGATGAAAATCTTACACAAAAGATGGCAACCCATTCTGCTTTATCCACCAAAGATTCTTTTGATCAAACCATCCGCAATCCGCTTTATTGGTACACGATTTTAGATGGCAATGTCAGTCAAGCCAATCGCTATCCACGTATTGCAGGTTATCAAGAAATCTACTTAAACAACATCAATGAGACACTTACTGGAGACTATTTCACCACGGAGTCCTATCAGGCGATGTTTCAAGCAAAGGAAGCTTTATATGGCGCTGATACGTTCACCATTGAGTCAGCATCCAATTTCCAACATATCGATTTATTCTTATATCACCACGCTAATATTTCTTCCGTAAATTAGTCTTTTTTTCTTAAGTAAAAATGTCAATTTACCGTTGACAATTTTTGCTATTCCAACTTGTAGACTAGTTGTAGAAAGAAGGAAGAAGTATGAAAAAAGGATTGGTCGAATTTGTATTCATTCTCGATCGTAGTGGCAGTATGCGTGGCTTAGAATCGGACACGATTGGTGGGTTCAACTCTTTAATTGAAAAACAAAGAGAAACGCCAGGAGATGTGCTCGTGAGTTTAGTTTTATTTGATGATCAATTTGAAGTGGTGTATCACCGTCGTGATATCAAAGCGATTCCAGCATTAAGTAATAAAGAATATTTTGTCAGAGGTTCAACAGCACTCGTCGATGCGATTGGTCGAGGCATTCGAAAAATCGTTAATGTTTATCAAGCGCTTGGAGACGATAACGTTCCTGAAAAAACGGTATTTGTGATCACCACGGATGGTCATGAAAATGCGTCCAAGGAATTTGATTCCCACACCTTAAAACGTTTGGTTCAACAACAACAAGAAAAGTATGGATGGGAATTCATGTTTTTAGGTGCCAATATCGATGCATTTGCAACTGCTCAAAACATGGGATTTAAAGAATCGCGAACGGCAAATGTAGTATATTCCAAAGCAGGTATGAGAAGTCAATTTGAAGGTGTGGAAAAGGCATTATTTCGTTATCGAAATAACGACTCAAACTTTGCAGAAGAACTTTTAGATATCAAAGGTAACGAAGAAGCAAAAGACAAAAAGAAAAAATAATTCGTTTACGAACCTAATCGAAAAAAGAACTGGGTGGGGGACACCAGTTCTTTTTGCTTTTTGACTTGATGAGATTAGTTTGTGTTGGAGTCTTTCAGTTTCAAAATTCGATAAAAGATCACCGCAAGGATGCTACCTAACAATGGACCTACGACATAAACCCATACTTGTGATAACGCTGTTCCACCTTCAAGTAAGGCTGGTGCTAATGATCGAATCGGATTCAAGGAAGCGCTTGAAATAGGCCCTCCAATGAGGATTAAACCGATAAGCGTAAAGGCCACAATTAAACCCATCAAAGGTTGTAATGGTTTACGTTGAGAAGCAGCAAGAACGGTGTAAACCAAGATAAAGGTTAAAAACATTTCAAAGATGATGACTACAATCGCCGTGGTTGGAGCAGAAAATCCACTGGCACCTAAACCTGTAAATGCATCTGCTTCACTCCCTAACAAAAGGGTTGATGAGGCAAACAATGCGCCTAGGAATTGTGCAAGAAGGTATATACCAAATTGTTTCCAAGACATACGACGATCAAGGACCATGGCTAAACTCACAGCAGGATTTAAGTGAGCGCCAGAAATATGTCCAATCGTGTAAATTGCAATCAACGCGCCGGCACCGAAAGCGAATGCAACACCGAGTAAATCTTGTCCTAAGCCAAAGGCGATAGATCCGGTGCCTACAAACACCAAAATAAATGTTCCATAGAATTCTGCAAGGAACTGACGAATCGAAAGGGTTAACTTCATTTTATTTCTCCTTAGTTAGCTTGATAACTTTATCTGCGGCTAATTTACCAGTTAAGGCACACGTTGGTAAACCTGCTGGCGCAAATGCCCATTGGCCGGCTTGAAAGACATTTGGATAAGGGGTGTTAATGGATTTTGCCACACGGGTAAATAAAAATTCAGAAAGCATCGGTTTATTCGCAAATGACCAACCACTCAATGATCCTTCGTGAACGGCGGCAAACTTTTCCATCGTTAAAGGTGAGGCATGCATGGTTTCATAGGTTCCTGCTTTAAGGCCAGGAATCCAAGTTTGATCAAGAATATCGACAAAATATTGATTACTGATTTGTTTTAAATCTTCATACCAACCTTGATCAGCGATAAATTTGGTTAATTGATAATCTAATAATAAAGACACAATAAAGCCGGATTCATCTTCTGGAGCAAGTGTCGGATCACGTAATACAGGTACAGAGATTTCATACGTATTACGACGGTACCATTCTTTGATCCAGTTAAATATCTTGGTCTTATCAGAAACAAACGTTCCATCTTTTTGTTTGATTAAATCGATCGAGTGAGCAGTTAAACCATCTAAGTAAGGCGTAAAGAAGGTGTGCATCCCAGCTTGTTTTGCTAATTTACGTTTGGGATCCTTCACTTTCATAAAGACCGTCATCACGGAATCAGCCCCTTTACCTTTTTTGGTTTTGCTAATGGCAAGTTGTTGATTCTTAATGAGTTTAGGTTTAAGACTCTTTACAACGCGATGCATCATCGGTGGACTACCAGCCCAAACTAAGGTTTTATAGGAGAAAGTTTCACCTGTTTTGATCGTCACCTGTTGTTGGTCTAAATCAATTTCTGTCACTTCAGACTTTAATTTTAATTCGCCTTGGTGATCTTGAAAAAACTTCACCATCGCTTTGACAACCGCACCCGTTCCACCTTTAGGATAGTTATAATCCGTATAAAGCGAGAAATACGACATCGCAAAGATCGCAGGGGTTTCTTCAAAGAAGTGTTGAGAAATAAAATCAATGAGTGAAGGATTGTTTGTGAATTGGAGTAAGTGTTCTTTGATAGGTGTGAAATAACGTTGGGTTCTTGGCATCGTTACCATAAATTTAAGGGCCCAAGGTAAGAGGGTTTTCGTAATATAGGTCATATTGGTGTAAGCATCATCAATGAAAAGTGGGTTTTCAATTCCGTAAAGAACGCGCATTTGTAAGGAAATCTTGACGATGTCTTTGCAGATCAAACGAATCGCTTTTTCTTCTTGAGGGAAGAGTTTGATTAAAAATTGGGCATATGGCTCTAATTCAACATCAGAGGTAATGGGAACAAAATGTTGACCAGAACCAATATTGACAGGACTTTTGACAAAGTCTAATTTCAAACCGAGTTGTTTGAACATTGGGAACATAATCCCAGAATTTTCAACAGCACGAGCGCCATGATCAAAGGTGTAAGGGCCTGATTTAAAACTACCAAACAGACCACCGGGTTCGGGACCCCGTTCTAACAGTAAAACTTTGCGACCAGCACGAGCGGCATAAGCGGCGGTGGTTAAACCACCCATTCCCGCACCGACAACGACAACATCATATGTATGGTTCATTGGGTATATTTTATCAAACTTAATTCATTTCTACATAAGCAATCTTTTCGTTATAATAATGCCTATGAAAAAGAATGTTCAACCTCAGCCAGTAATAGGCGCATTACCCGAAGCTCTTACCGTCGATTCCTTGAGACGTTATTGGTCTAAAACCTATAACGAAAAAGGTAAACCCGATTGGGCTCATATTTTCCCTTTTTATCACCCCGATATGACGTTTCATGATTCCATTCAAATCATCAAGGGTCGAGAACCCTTCCTTCAAATGTGCCAACGTTTAACAAAGCGCAGTCAAAAATTAGTGATGGATATTGGCACGGTAACCCATACTGAAAATAAATTGTTATTCACATGGACGATGACCATTGTTTACAAAAAAGCTCCTAGCACTCCTTTGTATGGTGCAACCCAATTAACACTTCATCCAGATGGTCGCATTCTTCACCAAAGAGATTTTTATGATCTTTGGGGTGATATTTATAACAACATTCCTGTTTGGAAAAAATTTTATCGTTGGTTCATGAAAACCTTTTTTGGATAAACCATGGCACTTAAACCGCAATACGAATTTTTAAAATTAGGCAATAAACCACCTCATCAAACCAAGGTTACTTTGGAAGGTAAGTGGGTATTAATCACGGGTGCAACCTCTGGTATCGGGTTATCCGCAACGCATCGATTTGCCAAAGGAAAAGCAAATTTAATTTTGTTCGTTCGTAATGAAAAAAAAGTTCAGGAATTAAAAAAAGAATTAGAGCATCAATATGGCATTCAAGTTCGCTACTATTTAGCCGATTTCTCTATCCTAAAATCTGTTAAGGATGCGTTACAAAGCATTGTTAATCAAGAAAAACAAATCGATGTATTAATCAATAATGCCGGTGTGTACTCTACCAAACGAGTACTTACCAAAGACCAAACCGAACTTGTTTTAACGGTGAATCATTTATCGAGTTTATTGATTACGGAAACCTTAACACCTTTACTCAGTCAATCCAAAGGGCGAATCATTCAAGTCAATTCTGAAGGCCATCGTTTTAGTCGATTCTCATTAGAAGATCCTCATTTTAAAAAGCGATGGTATACCGGATTACGAAGTTATGGTGCGTCTAAGTCCGCCCAATTGCATACGGTATGGGCGTTAGCACCTAATTTATTCCGTAAAGGTATTACCATCAATGCCATGCATCCTGGCGCAGTTCAATCTGAAATTGGTCTAAACAATGGTTGGCTCTATCGGATGTTTAAAAAATTGATTATTAATCGGATGTTAAAAAGCGTAAGTAATTCTGCAGAGGCTTTGTATTATTTAGCCGCCGATCCTTCAGTTAAGGAAACGTATGGTCAATATTTTTATTTAACTCATCCAACCATGCCAGCAAAACACGCATTGGCTAACTCCCTTAGTAAAGAAGTTTTATCATGGTCGAAAAAAGTGATTAAGTTTGTACGTTAACCAAATTAAATCCAATGATCAAGGAAGAAAATCCATTATCCCCCGCTTTATTCTAGCTTTTTTATCATCAATTATAAGAAGTTAAGAGAAACTTAATGAAGCGTTAATAATTATAGTAATAAATATGTAATAAAATATGAATAGCTAAACTAAATCCAATGGGGGAAACTTGGATGGAAATTGTTGTTATACACACAGAGTCTAATTTAAAAACGAGTTTGGATTTTCTTAAAAGTAAAATAGCGGGAACGTATCATCACGTACCAATTCATCAACTAGAGATACAAATGCATACGATGAAGGCAGACTTTTTGATATTTTTCCATGCATCTAATCTTTTAGATCACACCAAGCTGGAAGTAATCAAAAAGGTCAAGTCAGTAAAGGATATTCCTGTTTTAACGATTATTCCAAAGAATGAGAATTTGTTAGAAACAGCATTTCATCATGGATCTGATGAGGTTCTTTATGCTCCTTTCTCACAACAAGAATTCATTATTCGTACACAGGCTTTGTTAAAAAGACGTTTTCAAAAACTACAAAAGCCTGCAAAACAAATTACGATTCAAGATTTGATACTCGACACCGATCGATATCAAATTACCAGAGGTACTGAAATCTTACCTGTCACCAAATTAGAATTTAATATCCTCTTAACCCTGGCAACCAATCCAGATAAAGTGTTCATGAAAAAAGAACTCTATGAAATGATTTGGCAAGATCAGTATTACGATAATGGTAATGTGTTGAATGTTCATATTCGTCGATTAAGAAAGAAAATTGAACATAATCCCGATGACCCTAAAATCATTGAAACGAAGTGGGGCATTGGTTACAAAATTAACTTAAGTAAAAAAGTGGTCTAATGACCACTTTTTCTTTGATTGTATGAAGGCCGCGGAGGATGGGAACCCGGCTTTAGAGGACCTTATCAGAGGCGTCTCCTACGGAATCTGAACCATCTACCTAAGCTAACGAATCAACATTTGCTAATTTAGAACGATGGTCTTTAGAAATTCCCATCCTCTAATTAAATTATAACCACTGCAATTGGAATGTATAGGGTTTGGGTCAAAGTTTATGAAGAACTTTTTTTCAGAAATTTCTTTATGAATGAAACGAGTCCAATGAAGGGTAGGATCGATACAATCATCATGGATGTACCTAAAGCAATCCACTTCAGACCACTGATGGTAATACCAAAAAATGCTAATAGAGGGATTTCTGTGGGAAATAGACTAACCAGAACTGTAAACGTCACATTCTCTACGTAATCCAGAAGTGTTGCAATGAGGGGAAGAAAAACAATCACATTTCTAAATCTAAATAGATTGGGAATAAAACGATTCAAGGTTGAGA
>JBBAWZ010000006.1:53377-55818 GCA_040396875.1 Bacilli bacterium | reverse complement strand
GACTTAACCCAACATCTCACGACACGAGCTGACGACAACCATGCACCACCTGTCTTGGCTATGACTATCCCCCTATCTCTAGGGTATTTAACCAGATGTCAAGTCCTGGTGAGGTTCTTCGAGTAGCGTCGAATTAAACCACATGCTCCACTGCTTGTGCGGGCTCCCGTCAATTCCTTTAAGTTTTATTCTTGCGAACGTACTACCCAGGCGGGATGCTTATCGCGTTAGCTTCGGCACTGAGTTTCCCCAATATCTAGCATCCATAGTTGACAGCGTGGACTACTAGGGTATCTAATCCTATTTGCTCCCCACGCTTTCGTGACTGAGTGTCAGTTACGAGCCAGTAAGCCGCCTTCGCCACTGGTGTTCCTCCATATATCTACGCATTTCACCGCTACACATGGAATTCCACTTACCCCTCTCGCACTCTAGCCTTTCAGTATCACAAGCGAACAGTAGTTGAGCTACTGCATTTGACTTGTGACTTAAATGGCCACCTACTCACTCTTTACGCCCAATAATTCCGGATAACGCTTGCCACCTATGTATTACCGCGGCTGCTGGCACATAGTTAGCCATGGCTTTCTAATGAAGTACTGTCAAATAGAGATCATTACCTATCCCTACCATTCGTCCTCCACAACAGAGTTTTACAATCCGAAGACCTTCATCACTCACGCGGCGTTGCTCGGTCAGGGTTGCCCCCATTGCCGAAAACTCCCTACTGCTGCCTCCCGTAGGAGTATGGACCGTGTCTCAGTTCCATTGTGGCCGATCACCCTCTCAGGTCGGCTACGCATCGAAGCCTTGGTGAGCCGTTACCTCACCAACTAGCTAATGCGCCGCAGGCCCATCTCGAAGTGACGCATTGCTGCGTCTTTCAATCATCAGAGATGCCTCCAATGATCGTATCCGGTATTAGCCGAAGTTTCCCTCGGGTATCCCAAGCTTCAAGGCAGGTTACCTACGTGTTACTCACCCGTTCGCCACTAGTGTATTGCTACACTCGTACGACTTGCATGTATTAGGCACGCCGCCAGCGTTCATCCTGAGCCAGGATCAAACTCTCTATAAAAAAGTTGATTCTAGTTCATGTTTTAAATTATCTGGTTTGTTCTTGTATAAAGAAAAATTGACGTTATTGTTTGTCTTGTTTTGCTTAGTTTTCAAAGATCAGTGCCCCACGCTTGCTCTCGCAAAAAAAGGTGTCCCTTTTAGACGTGTGCCTTACAAGGATACCAATAACATTTGTTTAAGTCAAGAAATAGTTAAGAAAATCATTCTTATCGATTTCATTACTTTTTCAAAGATATTGACGGCCTTCACGACCTAGTTTTATGTAGGCGCAAGTAAGATTAAAACATATTCAAATTTCAATTGCAAGTATTATTGATCAAGTTTTTATAAACAACGATAGCAACGAGGATTATTATCTTAAAATTGAGGTTCTTTTTTAACAAATATTTAAGTTTATAGAATCTTGTATTTTTTGGCTTCTTCTATTAAACCTTGTCGAAACTTTGGATGTGAGATAGCAATTAATCGATTAGCCCGAGTTTGCGTATCCATCCCTCGTAAGTATGCAACCCCATATTCGGTCACCACATAATCGACATCATTTCTTGATAAACTTACCACCGCTCCGGGTTTTAAAAAAGGAACGATCTTGCTAATTTCTTGCGTCTGACCGGAGACCGAATCCTTAACCATCGTCGTGGAATGAAGTGTAATAAATGATTTACCACCTTCAGATTTCACTGCACCAGTCGCGGTATCAGATTGTCCACCCGTTCCAGAAAAGGGTTTAGCGCCAATACTTTCCGAACAGCATTGACCTGTTAAATCCACTTCAATTGTAGAATTGATGGAAATTTGATTAGGATTTTGTTTGATGATATCGGGATTATTGACATAATATGCGTCCATCATCAAAACATTGGGATTATGATGAACAAAATCATATAGCGATTGATTTCCAGCAATAAACGTGCAAACAATTTTGCCTTTGTGAAGAACTTTTTTAAGATTAGTAATAGCACCTGCTTGATAAAGTTCAAGCATACCATTGGTCAACATTTCGGTATGGACACCTAAATCTTTTTTATTTTTCAATGCGTGCGCAACCGCATTCGGTATCCCACCGATCCCAAGCTGTAAACAAGCGCCATTGGGAATGAGGGGTTCAATAAAACGCCCAATTGCTCGATCTTTTTCGGTAATTGGTTCATCTTTTAATGCCACGACGGGATAATCGGTTTGCACAAGAAAATCAATCTCATTCTGATCAACAATGCAATCACCGTTCGTAAAGGGATAATTTGGATTGATTTCTAAAACAACTATTTTAGCTGCTTTTATCATTCTTTTTTCATACACATTGGAAAGTGATAAAGAAATTTTTCCTTCAGCATTTGGCATACTTGCAGCCCCAATAAATA
>JBBAWZ010000006.1:38303-53277 GCA_040396875.1 Bacilli bacterium | reverse complement strand
GATTGCACCAAGTCCAAAACTTGATGGGGTTGAATCCATTTCGTTTGTTTCATGACTTCCACACTTTCATTGATTTAATTATAAATGAATCCAAAGAAAAACATCACCCTATTCGGTGATGTTTTATTTTTTTATATAGAGATGATTAACGACGACCGCCACTACGTGAAGCAGCAAGGAATCGAAGAATTCTTAAGAAAATATTGATAAATGAAATATATAAACTGAAGGCGAGATACATTGCTTCCGCATTGGTTATCTCACCTGCTGCAGTGATTTGTTTCACAAACCAAACTTGATACGCCACAATTAATAAAACCACACCAAAGATTCCAAATGAAATAAACCAATCCATTTGCACACTACCGATAAAAAGATTGACAATGCTTAACATGATTAAACCTAACATCGCCACAAATGCAAACTGACCTAATCCTAATAAACTGGTTTTCGTTGTGGCACCATAGGCTGCAAACGCACCAAAGACAAAGGCAGAAATACCAAATGCAGTGCCAATCATTTCAACGGAATAAGCTAATGGAAGTGTTGATAAAACCACACCCATACTACCAGCGTATAAAAAGAAAGGGATGGTTGGATTACCAACCCCGCGTTTAATGCCACCAAATAAAAACCAAATATAACTGATGATTAAAGTGACGATACTACCAATCATTAAACTACCGTATAGGGTTTCAGAGATAAGACCCGAAGATAATCCAAAAAATACGACAAGCGCCATCACTGCCGTTACTGCTAGTGCCACTGCCATCCACGTAAAAACTTTCACTAAAGGTGAGGTCGTACTAGATGATGCATATGTTTGATATGGACGTTCCATTGAAAATCCTCCTTCAAAAAGATTAATTCAAGAATAACAAATTCAATTGAAAAATAAAGCGTTATGATTTAAATTTAAAATCATTTTAACGAAGCATGTTGGTGAGGAGTTCTTCAAATGAGGTGACATTTAAAGATGCACCACCCACAAGCGCGCCATCTACATCGGGTTGTGATAAATAATCTTTGATGTTATTAGGTTTGACACTACCACCATAGAGAATCAACGTCTTTTGTGAAGATTCTGCATTAAACATTTCTTCTAAGCGTTCACGAATATAAATAGCGATATCTTGAGCGTGTTCTTTACTGGCATTTTTTCCTGTACCAATACTCCAAACTGGTTCATAAGCAATCACCACGTGTTGTAAATGTTCTGCAGTCATACCTGCTAAGCCCACTAACAATTGATCGCGAATCACAGCCTTGGTTCTACCATGATCGTAATCATCACTGGATTCACCAACGCAATACACAACTGTCATGCCTTCGGTTAAAGCCTTGAGCATTTTCTTATTACAAATTAAATTCGTTTCGCCAAAATAATTACGGCGTTCAGAGTGGCCAATCAGTGTCCAATGGATGCCAATTTCTTTTAGCATCGGAACACTAATTTCGCCAGTGAAAGCACCATTATTTTCAAAATGAATATTTTGAGCACTGACAATTAAACCAGGATTATGTTGTTTAACCGTGGCTAAGGATAAATACGTTGGAGCTACGCCCAATAAGACATTAGCAGCCTTTGCTTTTTCGACTAGTGGAATGGAAGCTTGAGCAAATTTAGTTGCCTCAGCAATTGTCAAATTCATCTTCCAGTTGCCAAGTAATAATTTTTTTCGCATGGCGTTAACCTAAGATGACATCGATGCCAGGAAGATGTCCGCCATTTTCGATCATTTCTAGTGAAGCACCACCACCGGTGGACACATGAGAAAAGTCATTCATATAACCAAATTGAGCAACTGCAGCTGCGGAATCCCCACCACCACAAACGGTAAATGCTTTTTTACCTAAGGTGCGAACGGCTTGGCAAACTGCTTCCGTACCTTTGGTGAATTGTGGTTTTTCAAAAACACCCATCGGTCCATTCCAAAAAATCGTTTTCGCTTGAAGAATAATCTTGGTGAATTTAGCGATGGTTTTGGGACCAATATCCATTCCCATCATCGCACCGCGAATTTCGCCTTCATGGGTTTCAATTTTGGTTGGATTATCAAAGGCATCACTGACCACATAATCATCAGCAAAAATTAATTTGCCTTTCGCTTTTGCAATCACACCCCGTGCATATTCAAGTTGATCAGCTTCAAATGGTGAGGTGCCAATCGATTTGCCTTGAGCCTTTAAAAAGGTGTAGGTCATTGCTCCACCAATGAGGACGTAATCACATTTGGCTAAAAGTTCATCGATAACTTTGATCTTATCGGACACTTTAAATCCACCCATAATGGCAATATAAGGACGTTCACTTGGATTCACTTGCACAACTTTTGCAAGGGATTTTACTTCTTTTTCAACGAGATAACCGATGGCAACAGGCTTCCCTTGTTTCTTCAATAATTCAGGAATGCCAAACGTTGAAGCGTGGGCGCGATGAGCACTGCCAAACGCATCCATCACAAATACATCTGCTAATTGAGCCCATGCTTGTGCCAAGGCAAGATCATTTTTTTCTTCACCCACTTCATAACGGGTATTTTGAACCAGTAAAACTTGTCCATCTTTGAGACCATTGACTAATGTTTGTAATCCAGGACCTTTTGTATCTTGAGAAAACACGACCGATTGTTTTAACAATTCACCTAAGCGGACCGCTACCACTTGAAGATTATTCTTTTTCTTTTCGTCTTCAACTTTAGCTGGTTCTTTATGAGAGATTTTCCCTAAGTGAGAAAGTAAGATTAAGCGTGCACCTTTGCTGATTAAGAATTGCAAAGTGGGTAAAGCAGCGACAATGCGATTATCGTCACGAATTTTACCTTCCTTTAAAGGAACATTAAAATCGACTCTGACGATGATTTTTTTACCTTTTAAATTGGTTAAACTTGCTAGATTTTTCATACATTCTCCTTTGGTAAAAAAAACACTCACGTGAACCGTGAGTGTTTCATTTTGGTTTTTTTACTTCAAGCCAAGCACGGTTGCGAATTGCTTCACTAAGCGAATATATTGTGAGGTATAAGAATATTCGTTGTCATACCAGGAAACAATCTTAAGCAATTGTTTGCCTTCGGCATTGACAAGTAATTTAGTTTGCGTCGCGTCAAAAATGGAACCTGCGGTGGAACCGATAATATCGGAACTAACGATTTCATCTTCGGTATAGTCTAAGACATTTTTTAACTTGCCATTCGCAGCTGCTTTAAAGAGTTGATTGACTTCCGCTTCATCTTTGATTGGTTTCTTTAAGGTCACGGTTAAATCGACTAATGATCCATCAATCACTGGGACACGTAAAGCACCACCGTTTAAACGGCCTTTGACTTCAGGAATGACTAAGTGTAAAGCTTTTGCCGCACCTGTTGAGGAAGGAACGATGTTAGCAGCAGCAGCGCGACCACGACGATTGTCACCTTTTTTAACTAAGTCTAAGGTGGTTTGATCGTTGGTATAAGCATGGACCGTTGTCATAAAGCCAGTGTCGATACCATAGGCATCATTTAATACTTTCACTAATGGAGCTAAGCAGTTTGTCGTGCAGCTTGCACCAGAAATAACATCCATATCTTTGGTTAATTTATTTTCGTTAACGCCAAAGACATAGGTGGGTGTATTTTCATCGGCAGGAGCAGAAATCACAACACCTTTTGCCTTACCAGCCGTGATATGAACTTTTGCATCTTCTTTTCCTTTAAAGCGGCCTGTGCATTCTAAGACTAAATCTGCACCATATTGTGACCAATTGATCAAATTAGGATCGGCTTGGCCTAAGACTGGAATGGAACGACCATTAAAAATAATCGCTTTACCATCCGCTGACGTTTCTAAGGTGCCACCAGTAAAACGACCATGGGTGGTGTCATACTTTAATAAATAGGTTAAGGTTTTTGCATCGGTTAAGTCATTGATGGCAACAACTTCAATGCCACCCACTTCAACGATTCTACGGAAGGATAAACGGCCAATTCGACCAAATCCATTAATTGCAACTTTAATTGCCATATACAAGGCCTCCTGGTATTTTTACCAAAAGTATTATATATGATTAAATTTAAAGAATAAAGGGTTTTACGGCAACATTAAATTGCTTTGATGCCTTTTAATAAAGTTGCTAAATCAACACCTAAAGCAAAGGCTATTTTTTCTAGAACTTTTAAGGTAGGATTTCGCCTTCCACGTTCTAAATCAGAAAGATAATTACGGTTGATATTCGCTTCTAAAGATAACGTTAATTGAGACCAATCTTTTTCAGATCTTAAAAAGACGATCCGTTTACCAAGTTGTTGTAACAGTGTCATACCGATGATCCCTTTAATTTCTTTGCAAGCACCATTAAGCCACGAAATAAATGGTTCAGCTGACTTTTACTGATTGGTTTTTGATAAAAAGAAGACATCATCGACGCTAATTCTTCTAAACTACTCGAATCATGTTTCATTCTTAAGCGACACAATTTTTCAAGCTTTGGGTGATTTAAATGTTGAAGACCTACCGTGCGATCAATCAATAAAATGGCTTGCTTTTGTTTCTTCGCAGCCGCAATCGTTTTCGCCATATTCGCGTTTTCGCAAATCTGTAAACGATTTTCAGAATTGGAAAAGTCCCTTGCCACTCTGACATTTTCATATTCTAATGTGGCTTCAGTCGCTCCCATAAAAATAAGAAAGTCAGCAATTTGATCGGATTTTTTCAAATAGAGAATGTATTTACCTTTTCGAGCGATGAGTTTAAAAGAGAATCGCAAACTTTTAACTTGCTTTAATAAACGTTGAATCTCCGTTAAAAAGTCTTCATCATCACTACTCATTTCTAAATGATAGGAGGAGCTAGAGGGATGATTGACACTGCCAGTGGCAAGAAATAATCCACTAAGATAACCGGCAATCGCATCGACACTTGCAAACTGTTTTAAATAAACTTCAGGAGAAGAATCAAAATCTAAATGAATGGTTTTTAAAATCTCACTGACATGTTGTTCAAAAATAATCCAATACGTTTGTCTTTGACTAAAGCGTGGAGATTGACGGTATTCAAATTTGGGATTGACCTTTAAAACACTTTTACTCGTCTGATACAGAAATTGGGCAATTTTGGCATAACGAGAGGACAACGTTAGTTTTTCATTTTTTTTGGAAAAAATATAACGACCATTTGCCTTGACAAAACCTGCAAACATCGCAAGTTTACGATCCTTATCATAAGGTTTAGTGGTCAGTTCTTCTTTAACAAATGCAGTAAACGACTGAAGCTGAGCGTTCATTCTTGATCCGTATGTTTTTGAATATCGCGATGAATCATCAAAATACCTAATGGAAATTGGGCTTTTAGTTTTTCTCCAAGGGCTTGGGCAAAGACAACGGAACGGTGACGACCACCGGTACATCCAATCGCAATTTCATAAAAAGGTCTTTCTTCTTTGATTAATTGAGGAATCATCACTTTCAGATATTGTTGGGCTTGTTCTAATAATTGTTGAAACATCTTTTGGGATTTTACAAAATCAATCACCGGTTGGTCTAATCCTGAAAGAGACTTTAAAGTGGGTTGGTAATATGGATTATCTAACACTCTTAAATCAAAAACAAAATCAGCATCAAGGGGAATGCCATGTTTGAATCCAAAGGAAACAAGACCAATCGTTAAATGCGATTGATTCGCATTAAACATTGCAATCAGTTGTTGTCTAAACTGGGTCACTGAAAATCCAGTACTATCAAAGATCACGTCAACTCGGCTCCTTAAGGATTCCACCAGTGCTTGGTCGCGTTGTATCGCTTGCATCAACGTAAATCCTTCTGTTTGGAGGGGATGCAAATGTCGAGTGAGTTTATAGCGAGACACTAAATCGATTTCTTTGGCAATTAAACAAATGACTTTCGTTTTTAATCCAGGAACTTTTTTTGCAGCATCAATGGCTTTTTGTGCATTAAATAGAGATACGCTGACCACCGATCTCGTTTGAGTGATTTGGTCGTGAATATGTTGAAATAAGGATAAAAATAAATCAGCTGGTGGGTTTTCGATGCATTGGTATTTCATTTCTTCAAAGGCAAAAATAGCAGTCGATTTTCCTGCCCCTGACATACCCGTTAATATAATGAGTTCTGAAGACATAATTAAATTATAAGATACTTTCCTATTGAATTATCGTTTGATTACATTGGCAAGTTCTTTAACCACCAATTGACCTTGTGAAATAACGTTTTTGACTCTTCTCAGTGCCTTTGCTTGTAAATCACCAATTATAAATAAACCAGGTATCTTGCTGACACCTTCGCGATTTGCGAGTCCAAAACCATCTTGATCTAATAGCGTTTGAAAGGCTTGTAAAGGTTGAAAGTTAGGAACCCATCCTAAGATAGGGAAAATACCATCCAGCAGAATATCTTGTTCTCCATGGATAACAGTCTGATAACGTAAACCCGTGACGGCATCTTGACCCATTACTTGTAAAGGTGTGGCCCCTTCAATGATCGTAACGTTTGCTAATTGGTTTAATTTAACCAACCAGTTTTTAGGTGCTAATCCAGGTTGCGGAATTAAAACATAAATATGGTGACAAATGTTAGCGAGAAAAATCGCTTCTTCCATCGCATGCAAATCTGAACCGATGACGGCAACATCTTTGTCTTTAAAGAAACCGCCATCACATGCAGCACAATAACTAACACCTTGACCAAACAACGCTTCTGCACCAGGGATGGTTAAGGGTTTTTCTTTGGTGCCGGTGGCCATGATCACAGCGAAACTTTGATACGTGCCTGTATCTGCTGTCACAATAAATCGATCACCTTTTTTTTCAATCGATTGAACATCACCATACGTTGTTTGAATATCTTTTTTGGTCAAGGCATCATAAAGATCTAGACCAAATTGTTGAGCAGAAACATGTTCATAACCTGGAAATCCTTCCAGGGTTTGATAGGTGTTGAGTTTGCCGCCTGGCATACTTTTTTCTAAAAGGATAAGCGAATATCCCGCTTGATGGGCTGCCAATGCTGCACTCATACCCGCAGGACCCGCCCCGACAATGATCACATCCACTTGTTGCATCATTTGAGATACTCCTTGATTTGTTCAAAATGATCAATCCAAAATTGAGGTTGGATTTCTTGATTAAATTTCTTAAATCCCCATGTCACTAATGCGGTATCCACGCCCGCTGCCTTACCGGCAAAATAGTCATAGGTTGTATCACCAACAAACAAGGTATGTTTGGGCAATTGTTTAAAATGTTTTAACGCTAACAAGATACCTTCCGGATCTGGTTTCGGTTTTTTAACCTCATCTAAACTAATTACCAACGGAAAGGCATCTTTTAATCCAATCACTTCTAAGGTAAATAAAGCATTGATTCTTAATTTAGAAGTCACAATCCCTACGGGAATATGACGGTCTTTACAATAAGATAATAACGATTGTATACCTGGAAAGGCAACGGCAAAACGTGGATAAAATTCTCTGGCTTTGACGGCAAATTCTTTAGCAAGTTGCTGAGGATCTTCCTTAGGAAAGTATTGTTTCAATGTATCGACTAAGGGTGGACCAGAAATTTTGATTAATTCATTTAAGGTTGTTTTTTTAGTTGGTGCGTATCGATCGATAAAACTAATCATGGTTTGCACCATCACTAATTCGGTATCGGCAACCGTGCCATCTAAATCAAATAGAACAAGTGAATATGGTTTCATACTATTTTTTAAGTTTTGGTAAGACGACGTGGTTTACTAATATGGCAAGTAGTCCAGCACCAAAGAAGACCCATCCCCATATAAAACTCCAATCGCCAGCATTGCCCATGTTATAGAGCGGATTTCGTAAAGGTTCCATAATGCCTCGCGTTAAACCATACCAAACTAAATACATTAACGCTTGATCTCCAGGACGTTTTAGTTTTTTCAAACCCTCTCCAATCCCAAATCGGATAACAAGATATCCAGTCACATTAATCATCGATTCGATAAAAAATAACGGTACTCTAAAGTTTCCATTGATGGTCATTTGTTCTCGAATAAAAGTGGGTAACCACATCCATTGATCGACATTGCCAACCGCTCCGTAGACTTCTTGGTTAAAGAAATTACCCCAACGACCAATCGCTTGGGCAACCAGAATCGTCGGCACAGCTAAATCCACGGCGCGAATAATCTGAATATCTTTTCGTTTTAAGATTACATAAAGTATGCCAACCAATGCACCACCGAGTGCACCACCCATAATGGCAAGGCCACCTTCCCATATTGCAAATATTTTCCAAATAGGTTGACTTGCAAATTCTAGTTCCCATTGGCCCCAGACATACCATAATCGTGCGCCAAGAATACCAGAAGGAAAGGCGATAACAAATACATCTTCAATAAATCCTTTTTTCTTACCTAGCTTGATAAATTCTCTTTCAGATAACGTATAGGCTAAAAAGGCACCGCTTAAAATAAATACCGCATAAAAAGTAACAATCGGATTTTCAAATGGAATTCCTTTCGGTAAAGGGTAACTTAATGCAGGTTCAATTGCTTCTAATCCCATCAAGAATAAGATTACGGTTGGAAAGATAAATAAAATAACATTGGTCATCATCATTGGTTCAAATTGAGATGCCACTCGATGATGCTTCCATAAATATCTCGCTGTTAAAACCCACAAACCTGCTAGTAATGATAAAAATGGAAAAAAGAAACTAAAGAATGCATTCGCTTCTGTATCCCACACTAAGGCTAAAGATAGCATTCCCAATCCAACAGCAGTCAGTGCCATCCAAAGAAAAAGATATTGGCCTTTTTGAATCCATTGACTTTGTTTCGTTTCAATCGGTTTGAAAGCTTTTAAAGATTGCCACCATTGCTGACCGGCAAGATACAACGTTGCGATACCTGAAACCGATAGGATGATGGAGATAAGATTCATAGATACCTCTTGTGATTATTTTAAGTGAAGAAGCGTAAAAAAGAAAAGAAAACTTAGCGTAAGTAATTTTTCAAAAATTGTCCTGTATAAGAGGCTTTAACCTTTGCCACTTCTTCTGGCGTTCCTTCAGCGACTATTTGTCCACCACGATCGCCACCTTCTGGACCTAAATCGATGATGTAGTCAGCGACTTTAATCACATCTAGATTATGTTCAATCACCAAAACAGAATCACCATTCGAGACAATCGCTTGTAAAACTCTCACTAATCGGGCCACATCGTCAATGTGTAAACCAGTAGTCGGTTCATCCAAAATATATAAAGTTTTACCGGTTGGACGTTTTTGTAATTCAAAAGCGAGTTTAACACGTTGGGCTTCACCACCCGAAAGCGTGGTCGCGGATTGACCTAACTTCATATAACCTAAACCTACTTCATGTAACGTTTTTAAGCGTCTAGCAATTTCAACCCGATTGGCAAAAAATCCTTGCGCATCATCGACCGTTAATTCTAAAACATCATGAATGTTTTTATCTTTAAATGTCACCATCAACGTTTCTTCGTTGTAACGTTTACCTTCACATGCTTCACATTTCACATAGACATCGGGTAAAAAATTCATCGGGATTCTTTTCACACCATCGCCTTGGCAAGCCTCACATCGGCCACCAGGAACGTTAAAGGAAAATCTTCCTTTATCAAAACCTCTTGCTTTGGCTTCTAAGGTTTCTGCAAATAAATCTCGAATTTCATCAAAGACTTTCGTATAGGTAGCAGGATTGGATCGCGGAGTTCTACCAATTGGTTCTTGAGAAATATTAATCACTTTATCCAAATGTTGAAGACCTTCAATCCGACGATGTTCACCGGGGGTGACATCGGCATCATTGAGTTCTTTAAGAATTTGTTGATACAAAATATCATTGATTAAGGTTGATTTTCCACTTCCAGAAACGCCTGTAATCACAACCATTTTTCCTAAAGGAATAGAAACATTAATATTTTTTAAATTGTTAGCCTTTGCTCCGAGAATTTCAAGACTTTTACCATTACCTTTTTGATGGGTTTTAGGAACTGGGATCATCTTTTGACCTGATAAATATTGACCTGTGATTGATCGTGGACTTTGAATGATATCGTCAATGGAACCTTGGGCGACAACCTCACCACCTAATGCGCCTGCACCAGGTCCAATGTCGACAATAAAGTCTGCTTCTCGCATGGTTTCTTCATCATGTTCAACGACGATGACTGTATTTCCTAAATCTCGCATGGTCTTTAAGGTGTTGATTAAACGCCGATTATCACGTTGATGTAAACCAATACTCGGTTCATCTAAGACATATAAAACGCCGGTCAGTTGCGAACCAATTTGTGTTGCCAAGCGAATACGTTGGGCTTCTCCACCCGATAAGGTCATCGCCATTCTTGATAGGGTCAAATAATCTAAACCAACATTCATTAAAAATCCAGCGCGAGATAAAATTTCTTTAATCACCAAACGGGCGATGGTTCGTTCTGTTTCCGTCATTGATTTTTCTGTTTGTTGCATCCATTCGATAAATTCATGCATCGATAATCGCGTGGATTCATCAATATTTCTTTTTCCAACTTTGACACTTAACACTTGAGGATTTAACCGAGCACCTTTACAGGTGGTGCATTCTCGATCGGTAAAATACTTTTCATAAAATTCACGCATCATCTCCGATTGGGTTTCGTTATATAACCGTTCTAACTTTGCTTTAATACCTTCAATAAAATCAAAACGATTAATGATGTTACCTGAAGCTGAACGTAATTGATATTGATGCATTTTTGGAGAACCAAATAAAATTACTTTTTGTTGTTCCTTCGTTAATTTTTGATAAGGAACGTCGAGAGGAATTTGATACAATTCACAAAGTTTTTTAAATTCTTGCCAATATAAATTTGGTGTACCAATCATGTTTTTAAAAAACGTAATTGCCCCTTGTTGAATGGATAAACTTTGATCGGGAACCATACGTACGATATCGGCTTCTCGTTTGATGCCGAGACCATGACAATCAGGGCAACTACCGCTTGGCGCGTTAAAACTAAATAATCGTGGCTCTAATTTAGGAACGGAGAAACCACAATATTTGCAAGCATGATGGGAAGAAAATAGATGATCTTCATGACCATCATAACCGACCACATATCCTTTGGACCAATCCAACGCTAAGGTGACCGCGTCAAATAATCGGGTTCTCGATTCTGCATTTAATACTAAACGATCGATGACAATATCAATCGAATGTTTTTTGTTTTTATCAAGCGCAGGCACTTCTTCAAGTCGATAAAAAGTACCGTCCACTCTCACGCGTTCAAACCCAGAGGTTTTAATTTTAGTTAAGGTATCTTTGTGAGTGCCTTTTTCATTTTGAACCAATGGCGAAAGAATTTGCAGTTTCGTTTGGCTGGGTAATTGACTCATCACATTGACAATTTGAGTCGTGGTAAATGACAAGATTGGTTCTTGATGTGTTGGACAATAAGGCACACCTACACGTGCATACAATAATCGAAGATAGTCATAGATTTCAGTGACGGTACCGACGGTAGAACGTGGATTATGGGAGGTCGATTTTTGATCAATGGAAATGGCAGGTGATAATCCTTCAATGGATTCAACATCTGGCTTTTCAACATTACCTAAAAATTGACGAGCATAACTCGATAAGGACTCCACATAACGACGTTGACCTTCCATGTAAATCGTGTCAAAGGCAAGGGTGGTTTTACCACTGCCAGATAAACCCGTAAACACAATTAATTGATCTTTAGGTAAGGTTAAATTAATGGATTTTAAATTGTTTTCTCGCGCCTCTTTGATGATGATATGCTTTCGGTCCATATGGTTTTCCTCAAACCATTATTATAAACCTTTCAACGCAGAAACATACCAATTCGCCTACACCCTTGGTTTAGATGGAGGGTTGATTCATCACCCCTGAAAATAAGATTAAACCTTGACCATTGACCACAAAATATAAGTAAGAGCGATCTAGTGTTAACGAAACTTTTGCAGGGGTTGGTGCGGACGTGACGCCAATATCTGCTGAGGTAATGGCTGCTGCTTCCATCCCATCTTCTAAAAAATCAATGCGTACATGTTGAATAAGATTTTGTACATAGGCTCCAGGAAGGGCATTGGATAGATCTGCTTGATCAGGTGAAAATAATGGAGCTATTTGCGGTGCGACATTCAATAGATTTTCTTTTAAATCTAATTCTACAGTGGTTGAAGACTTGGGAATGGTTAAGCGAATGCGTTCATTCTGATTGGTTTGGGTTAATGCAGAACGGATGAGGGGAAAATGTGTCTCATTCAATAAATCAATGGGTGTTAAGGATCCTTTGGGTAAGACATAGACCACACGATAATCGCCATAAGCTTCATCAACCCCAAGGGTAAAGTTGGGTTGATCTAAATAAAGCGTTTCTTGGGTTTCTTTTAGCATATACCTAACATCATTTACAGTGGTATGATTGCTCGAGTTTGTAAAGGTACCACGTTGGGCAATCGGAGTAAATGCAGTTAACCAATTTGCTTTCAAATATAAGGTGTTGAATAAACTTAAAACGGTTTCTTGATTCATGGTTAAGTCGGAAGGTTGCATGCTTAAAAATTGATTGGTTCGTTGATTAAGCCATCCAGCAATCGCTTCTTTACCAGCATCGTCAAAGGCAGTATGAAACACTTCAGCAAAATAATCGCCTGCCAATCTAAATAAATAATCTTCATTGACGGTGATATCGTCACGGACAAAGACGCCGTTACCCATTTGCGATTGAGCACGGGTAATAGTGTTTCCATTGACGGATATCTCATCTTGATAATAGGTATCAATAAAGACCTGATTGCTTGCTTCACGAAGGGCAAGACGATCATGAACCCCTAACAAGTCTTCGATTGCTAATTCTGTTTCACCACCAGCTGCTTCTAGTAATAAACTCATCGCAACATAAGCGGATAAAGGTGAATAAACGATATTGTCACTCGTTGAAAATAAGTCAGTCGCGGTCAATTGAAAATAATCTTCTAAGGCAATACGATAGTCCGTATATTCCGGTCGACCAAATTCAAAATCTTCAGATTCTTCTCTTTGCTTGTATGAAGGAAAACTCACCTCATTTAAAGCTTGTAGTCCGGTAAAATCTTGTGGTAGCGAACCATTCGGTCTTGTGGCACCAATTAAAATTGAAACCATGACGGTGACCGTTAATCCCAAAGCAAATGTTGGGGTACCCCACGTGAGTAAACGATTCCAAGAAAACGTAGACTTTTCTAATCGACGATGAAAAGTAAGATGGGACGTTTTTTGATTAAAAAACATTTCACCAGATGCTTTGATTTGTTCTTCTAAAGTTTGTTTTTTCATGTTATTTTTTATAAATCACCTTTAATTGGGTTAACGCTTGTTGATATACCTTGTATACATGTGAGAGTGAAGCATCCATTAGTTTTGCAATATCTTCAAAACCTAGATCGTAAACAATTTTGTAAGCCACAATTAGATTTTCTTCATCACTCAAGTTATGGTGCCAGGTTTGAAATAAACTTCTTCCATCTTCACGCATCGAGGTATTATCGTAAGCTTCTTGCCAAGTTTCTTCTTTATTTCGTTTCAGTTCATTGAGCGCGGTGCGTTTTGCAATCATCACCATCCAGGCTTGAAATTTGCTTGGATCCTTAACCAGATGACCCTTTTGATAAATCTTTAAAAAGGTATCTTGGAGAAGGTCTTCTGTGGTAGCTTCATGTTTAACAATCGATAGAATCACAACATAAAGCAGACTACGAAACTGCTCGTAAACTTCTTGAAATGCTCGGTGATCACCTCTTTGAAAGGCAGAAAAGGTTTGAGGGTCCAGTATTTTCATTGGCCATTCCTTTGATTGCCCGTATGCTTTATAGACAAGTCAAAAGGGAGTTTTTTTCTTAATTTAGCCGCAAACATTGAAACCGATCCTTTTCTCATATAAAATCATCATTGGACGGGACGTAGCACAGCTTGGTAGTGCGCTACCTTGGGGTGGTAGAGGTCGTGAGTTCGAATCTCATCGTTCCGACCATTTTTTATTTCTTACGACCTTTCAGCTCGTTTTGAATTAATTTCTTCGCTAATTTTAGATCTTTATCCGCTAATTGAATGTTTTTATCAACAATCCCTGCAATGGTCATCTTTTGATAAACAAATTCAGCAAAGCTTGTATATGGCAATGTTTTGTTTATCGGACGATTTCGTTTCACACTCACTGATTTTGCGTTTCCTAAGTATTGATTTAAATCAGGAAGTAAATCTAATAAATTATAGGTGACGTCTAGGGTCACAACAGGATTAAACATCGATAAGGCTTCATTAATCACATCCGGATAAATACCAATGGATTGTGATAGCATTTCCGCCGTTACATATTTTTGATTCGTGGCCGATAAAGCTTGTTGTATTTTAAGATAGATTTGCTTAGGGGTCATATTTTCATTTTATGATATATTTTATGATTTTGTTAGGTATAAGCGCTAAGTTTCGCTTCTTGTTGAAAACATGAATCTTTTGATTTAATAAAAAAACATCCTCCTAAGAGGATGCATGAATCATTGGTACACCATATAGGACTTGAACCTATGACCCGCTGATTAAGAGTCAGCTGCTCTACCGACTGAGCTAATGGTGCATTGCCAAATTATCTTACAATAATCATGCGTTTAATTCAATGCAAATTAACGCAATTGACTACTTGATATAACGACTAGAATCTTGCACTTGGCCACGTTCGAGTTGATTTTCATAGGCAAGTAAAGTTTGTTCATCATTAAAGATTTTAGATGTTTTTTGATCGACAATTTTTGTCAGTGCAAGAAAATCATTCGCGGAACGATATCCTTTGGTAAACACCATCAACGTATAGGATAAAAGTAACGAACCAAAGATGGTATATAGTGCCGTAATCAACGTTGCAGCGAGAACAATACTACGCAAGGGTAATTGCCACCATTTCATCACATAACCTTTGTCATTGACCACGATGATACCACTG
>JBBAWZ010000006.1:1463-38203 GCA_040396875.1 Bacilli bacterium | reverse complement strand
AAACTACTGATTAACCATAAAAATAAATCTAGCACAGCAGCACCCGTACGTTTTAATAAATTGGCAGGAACGGCAAAGGGATTTGTTTTCATAAATTCATTATCAAGAATTCACTTTGAATTTGCAAGAAAAAAAGACCGATTTATCGGTCTTTTTATATTCGTAAGAATGAGAAGCTTACTTAACGATTTCGTTAACGGTTCCCGCACCAACGGTACGACCACCTTCACGAATCGAGAACTTTGTTCCCTTTTCAATCGCGACTGGGTGAATGAGTTCAACATTGAACGTCACGTTATCACCTGGCATAACCATCTTCACATCTGCTGGTAAGTCGATGACGCCAGTAATGTCAGTGGTACGGAAGTAGAATTGTGGACGATAGTTTGATAAGAAAGAAGTATGACGGCCACCTTCTTCTTTGGTTAAGATATAAGCAGTGGCAGAGAACTTTGTGTGTGGGGTAACGGAACCAGGTTTTGCAACAACTTGTCCACGTTCAACTTGTTCACGAACGATACCACGTAAGAGCACGCCGACGTTATCACCAGCTTGTGCTTCGTCGAGAAGTTTACGGAACATTTCGATACCAGTAACAACAGATTTGATGGTGTCACGAATACCGACGATTTCAACTTCATCGTTAAGTTTTAAGGTACCACGTTCAACACGACCAGTTACAACCGTTCCACGACCAGTGATGGTTAAAACGTCTTCAACTGGGATTAAGAATGGCTTATCTTTTTCACGCTTTGGTGTAGGAATATAAGTGTCAACGGCTTCCATTAATTTAAGAATATTTTTTCCTTCTGTGACATCACCATTTAAAGCTTTCACAGCAGCACCACGGATCACAGGAATTTTGTCACCTGGGTAACCATATTTGCTTAAGGTATCACGGATATCCATTTCAACAATATCCACTAATTCTTTGTCATCAACTAAGTCAACTTTGTTTAAGAACACAACGATAAATGGAACGCCAACTTGACGAGCAAGTAGGATATGTTCCTTCGTTTGTGCCATAACGCCATCGTTAGCAGCAACAACAAGAATCGCTCCGTCCATTTGAGCAGCACCGGTGATCATGTTCTTAACATAGTCAGCGTGTCCTGGGCAGTCAACGTGAGCATAGTGACGGTTCTTGGTTGAATATTCAATATGGGAAGTGTTAATGGTGATACCACGAGCCTTTTCTTCTGGGGCTGCGTCGATTTCATCATACTTCTTTGCAACTGCGCCACCTTGTTTTGCTAACACTGTGGTAATCGCTGCAGTAAGCGTGGTTTTACCATGGTCAACGTGACCGATGGTCCCGATATTAACGTGTACTTTACTCCGATCAAACTTTTCTTTTGCCATAAGCATTCTCCTTTTTTTATAACTTTTTAGTTATTTAACTTTTATATATTAACGCACTTCTTTTAGAAAATCAATGATATTTGCTTACTATTTCTCAGCTTTAACGCCATGCTTTTTAATAATTTCTTCCGCAACAAAGCGTGGAGTTTCGCCATAGTGATCAAATTGCATCGTATAGTTTCCGCGACCTTGCGTGAAGGATCGTAAATCGGTAACGTAACCAAACATTTGTGCGAGCGGAACTTCAGCTTCCACAACTTTGGCATTACCTCTTTGAGAGTCACCCGTCATTTGACCACGGCGTCTAGCGATATCACCAACCACGTCACCATAATATTGTTCTGGAACCGTCACTTCAATTTTCATAATCGGTTCAAGAATAACGGGTAAGCAACGTTTTGCTGCTTCTCTTAAAGCCATACTAGCAGCAATTCGGTAAGCACCTTCCGCAGAGTCAACATCGTGGTAAGAACCATCAAATAAAGTTGCCTTTAAGTCAATTACTGGATAGCCAGCAACCATACCGCGTTGCAAGGCATCTTTTAAACCTTCCATGGTTGGTTTAATAAATTCACGTGGAACAGATCCACCAACAACGGCATCGACGAATTCAAAACCTTTACCTGGATTTGGTTCAAAGCGAATCCACACGTGTCCATATTGACCACGACCACCGGACTGACGAATATATTTTCCTTCGCATTCAGCGGCGCCACGAATCGTTTCACGATAACCAACTTGTGGGGCACCAACGTTGACGTTGACATTAAATTCACGGCGTAAGCGGTCCACAATAATATCGAGGTGAAGTTCACCAACACCAGCAATAATCGTTTGACCAGTTTCACCATTGGTAGAAACACGGAACGTTGGATCTTCTTCTGCTAATTTCATTAATGAAATTGACATTTTTTCTTGGTCAGCTTTAGTCTTTGGTTCGACTGCTTGTTCAATAACAGGTGCAGGGAATTCCATTTTTTCTAAGAGTAATTCAAATTTTTCATCGCATAAGGTATCACCTGTGGTGGTGCCTTTTAAGCCGACGACAGCGCCAATATCACCAGCGTGGAGTTCATCAACTTCTTCGCGGTGGTTCGCGTGCATTAACACAACTCGACCAATACGTTCTTTAACGCCTTTGGTGGTGTTGATTAAATAAGAACCAGCTTTTAAAGTGCCGGTGTAAATACGAACATAAGATAATCGACCAACGAATGGGTCAGTGGCGATTTTGAAAGCGAGGGCAGCAACAGGTTTATCATCATTTGGTACAACGTTAAACTTTTCACCATTGGGTAATGTTGCTTCAGCGTTTTCAATATCAGTTGGTGAAGGTAAGAAATCAATAACCGCATCCAATAATTGGTGAATCCCTTTATTTTTATAGGATGCGCCGCAAAGGACTGGAAAGAATTGTCCTTGCAAGACCCCTTTACGAATGACTTTTTTAATTTCACTGACACTTGGTTCAACGCCATCTAAGACTTTGACCATGAGATCATCATCAAAACCAGCAATTGCTTCAAGGAGTTTAGCTCTTAATTTTTTAACTTTATCTTTGTATTGTTCTGGAATTGGTGCTTCTTTTGGAGCATCATCTTTATTTTCAGAATACATCCAAGCTTTTTGTTCAATCAAATCGATAATGCCTTTGAAATTACTTTCTAAGCCAATTGGATATTGGATGGCTTCAGCATTCGCCGCTAAGCGAGTATGTAACGTTTCGATACACATATCAAAGTCGGCACCAATCGCATCCATTTTATTTGCAAAAACAACACGAGGAACACCGTACTTTGTACCTTGACGCCAAACAGTTTCTGTTTGAGGTTCAACACCGTTTTTACCATCTAATAAGGTGACAGCACCATCTAATACACGGAGAGAACGTTCAACTTCAATGGTAAAGTCAACGTGTCCAGGAGTATCAATAATGTTAATGCGATAACCTTTCCAAAAGGCAGTCGTAGCAGCGGAAGTAATGGTGATACCACGTTCTTGTTCTTGGATCATCCAGTCCATCGTTGCAGAACCATCGTGAACTTCACCGATTTTATGAATCTTACCAGTGAAATAAAGAATTCGTTCGGTTGTGGTTGTTTTACCTGCGTCAATATGGGCCATGATCCCAATATTGCGCGTATGAGCAAAGTCGTATTCGCGTTTAGGCATAGTCTCCTCCTACCACTTATAGTGGGCGTAAGCTTTGTTCGCTTCGGCCATCTTAATGACGTCTTCGCGTTTCTTCACAGATGCACCAGAATTATTTGCGGCATCAATGATTTCACCAGCTAATTTATCTTCCATTGTTTTTTCGTTTCTTAATCTTGCATAAGAGACTAACCAACGTAATCCTAAAGTGGTTTTGCGTTGTCCGCTGACTTCCACTGGGACTTGATAGTTAGAGGCACCAACACGGCGGGTTTTTAATTCAACTTCAGGCATGATATTGTCCATCGCAGTTGCGAAGACATCCATCGAAGGTTTGCCAGATTTTTCTTCAATTTTCTTGAAAGCTTTGTATAAAATGTTTTGAGCAATTCCGCGTTTGCCATCGATCATGATTTTATTAATCAATCGTGTGACAAGCTTGGAATTATGAATTGGATCTGGTAAGACGTCGCGTTTTGCGACTTGACCTTTACGTGGCATGAATAGTTCCTTCTCTTTCTTAATTACTTAGCAGCAGCTGGTTTAGCAGCAGGGGCCGCAGCGGCAGCAGCACTTCCACCTGCTTTAGGTCTCTTAGTTCCGTATTGACTACGGCCTTGACGACGCTTTTCAATACCAGCAGTATCTAACGTACCACGGACGATGTGATAACGAACACCTGGTAAATCTGGGACACGACCACCACGAATTAACACGGTGCTGTGTTCTTGTAAGTTATGACCTTCACCACCAATATAAGCAGTGACTTCATATCCATTGGATAAACGGACACGTGCGTATTTTCTTAACGCAGAGTTTGGTTTCTTAGGGGTCATCGTTCCAACACGGGTGCAAACACCACGTTTTTGAGCAGAAGCTTGGTTGACCGTACGCTTGGTCAATGAGTTCCAACGTTTTCCTAATGCTGGTGACTTCGATTTGTAGAAAGGGTTTTGACGACCTTTTCGAACGAGTTGGCGAATGGTTGGCATATTTTCTCCTTTTAAGGTATTGTTTCACAATACCGGGTGTATCAAGCACCTACTTTAAAAAAGACCTTTTCAGGTCATTCCATAGGCACGAGAAGATTATATAAATGGATCCTTGAATTTGCAAGGGTTTTCTTAATTCACAAATCGCCAGTTTAATTGCACACCAGATTGGCCCATCTGACCAATCGTTAACTCCCAGGGTAATCGCGTGCCATCATGCATCAAAAAGGGATTCGAATCTGCGTTAAATACCATGCCATTTTGAAATAAGCTGGCATTGGTGGCAAATCCACCATGGCGGAAGGTATTCAGTCCAGATGCTTCTAACAAGTGAATCAATTTATGATTTGGATTCGTACCAATAGCGTTTCTAGATACTGTATTATTATGGGCGATTTGATAGCGATAACCAGTGGGCTGCATCGCTGTCACAAAACCATCTAACTGAAGACCTTGAGACGTCACACTCAGTTGAGCAATTCTAGCATCAATATGATAAATCTTAACTCCTGCTTGGGTAAACATTCTTGGATAGCGACCCGCATAGGATTCTTGACTATCTTTTTGATTCAAACCCGTGGGTTGATAAAACTCAACTAAAATATATTCATCCATCATCGTCGTCAAATTCAATTTTGGTAAAATCAACACCTTTGCAGATTGTGATAATGCCGGTAACACTAACGATTGAAATTGAGTATTCGCAACATAAGGTTCAACCCAGCCTAAGGCCATTTTTGAAAAACCATTATGATCACCAATATTAAAGTCCATCATGTCCAAAGCACCAGCTGGTCCCCAATCGCCTGCTTCACGATCGTAACTATAATAATCTTGTAATCCCAGTAAATGACCAACCTCGTGAATGAACACATGCGCATCAACTTGCCGTTGGTCAAATGCATCGAGATGAACATGAAAGATCGGTTCGTTTTCATCATCCCATATCACTTTTCCATTATCACTCCGTTGATAAGTTCCATCTTCATACATAAATTGATAACTACTCCAACCATAATGAAATAAGTTAGGATTGGTGACATTAGCCTGACCACCCTGATAGGCGACAAACGCCCAAAAAACATCCTTATCCTCTCCATAAATTTCATCTTCAGGATCAAATGGTAATGAATAAATAAAATAAACAGCATCCAGAAAACCATCTCGGTCTTGGTCATAAGAAACCACATCATTTGGAAATTGTGATTTAAATTGTTCAATCGCAGGTTGTATCACTTGGCTACCCAATAACCCACGATTTTCAGACAAGGCAACTGCTGTGATCGATGGGGTATACCAATCCGTCACCATGCCATCGATATTTAATTGCCCATAACTCGAAGCTTGATAATAAGAGGAAACAGAATGCCATCGCATTGTTTCAGCATCACCAAAAAAGGCTTGTTCAATATTGATTTTGGTTTGCTGACAACCTTCAAGAATCAACTGACAACTGGCATCAGAAAAATTAATCGGAATCACAAGCATATTGACATCACCCGTCGTCGGCATCACCGTTGTATAACCTTCGCGAATTCTCACATCGCGATAAGTAGGACCCGTCAAAAAGGTTGTTTGCATGGTGGAGATTATTGCAAATAAACTGAGCGTGGGCAAATAAACAAACGTTAAGATTCTTTTGAGCATAACTTCATCATAACAAAAAATAAAAAACGAGCGAGATGATCTCGCTCGTCTTCTTGATACTTTCTAAGAATTAATCTTCGAGAAAGTCTTCAAATTTTTCCAAATATTGTTCGTCATTCGAACGATAGTTGGCGCGAATTTGACGCATAGATTGTTCCACTGAGAAGTTTTCTGCGGTGGTTTTTTTAGCAGCATCATCGAGTAAACCTCGACCGGCTGGAATTAATTTACCGGTAATGACGTTTTCTTTCAAACCGTGGAGAATATCCGTTTTGCCTTTAATGGCAGCATCGGTTAACACCTTGGTTGTTTCTTGGAAAGATGCAGCGGAGAGGAAGGATTCAGTTTCAAGTGAAGCTTTTGTAATCCCTAATAAACGTGGCATCGCAACTGCTGGATTTTTACCAGATAATAATGCGATTTCGTTCTTTTCGGTAAAGGTGGTAATGTCCACTTTTGAACCCGTTAACATATCGGTATCACCGCCATCGATAATGAGAACCTTACGGGTCATTTGACGAATGATCACTTCAATGTGTTTATCTGCAATACTTGCACCGTTCGATTGATACACTTTTTGAACTTCTTTAATAATGTATTTTTGCACAGCGTTCATATCGGCAAATTTTAGGAGATCTTTTGGATAAATGGCACCTTCAGAAATTTTAGCTCCAGCAGAAATTTTGTCACCAGTCTTAATACGGAGTCTAGAACCAAATGGGGTATCAAAGGATTGTGTTTCTAATTCATTGGTGATTGTCACTTTATAGCGACCGTTATTGTCTTCGATGTTACTGACCTTACCACTGATGGAGGCAATGACAGCTTCACCTTTTGGACGACGGGCTTCAAAGATTTCGCCAACACGTGGTAAACCGTCCGTAATGTTACGGCCTGCAACACCACCTTCGTGGAACGTTCTCATCGTTAACTGCGTACCTGGTTCACCAATGGATTGCGCAGCCATAATACCAACGGCTTCACCGATTTCCACTAATTTACCAGTGGCAAGATGACGACCGTAGCACTTTTGGCAAATGCCACCTTTGGATTCACAACCTAATACAGAGCGAATTTCAACGTCTGTTACACCAGCATCCACAATTTTCTTCGCATCGCGTTCATCCATGAGATGATTACCAGCAACAACCACATCTTTGGTTTTTGGATGGATCACATCCCGAACGGTAAAGCGACCAATTAAACGGCTTTGTAATGGAGTAATGATGGTGTCACGCGAGGTATCCCTAATGTCATAAACATTGGTACCGTGGTCTGTGCCACAATCGGCTTCACGAATGATCACATCTTGAGAAACATCGACGAGCTTACGGGTTAAGTAACCTGAGTCAGCCGTTTTTAACGCTGTATCGGCACCGACCTTACGGGCCCCGTGGGTGGCGATGAAGAATTCAGAGATCGATAGACCTTCACGGAAAGAGGATCGAATCGGTAACTCGATAAATTTACCATTTGGTTTTGACATCAAACCACGATAACCGATTAATTGGTTAAAGTTCGATGCTTTACCACGAGCACCTGAGTTGAAAATAATGTTGAGTGGATTGTCGTTTTTGTTGGCCATGAGTTCAAGAACGCTACTGGCAATTTTCTTTTGAACATCTTCTTTCCAAATTTGAACGACGAGATTATAACGTTCTTCATCCGTTAATAAACCTTGATTAAATTGATCGGTGATGTCTTCAACACGACGGTCACCTTCGGCAATGATTTCTTTTTTGTTTTCTAATTTCACGATGTCGCTTAAGGCAACCGTTAAACCAGAAACCGTCGCATATTTAAATCCTTGATCTTTCATCTTATCGAGAATGACACTGGTACGGCTGGTGCCATAGCGAGCAAAGACTTCTTTAATAATCGCGGATAAATCCTTAGAACCTAATGGTGTCAATAATGGCTTCTTGGCAATGACTTTAGGAATATCGGTACCTTTTGGTACAAAGTATTCTTCTAAATCCGCTTTAAAGTTAGCAGTGTTCTTATTATTGATGTAAGGGAAATCATTTGGGAAAATGCTATTGAAAATCATTTTACCGACCGTAGTAAGTAAATACCCTTCATTCATCATCGGGGTAAAGTTAATCTTCTTTAACGCAGCACCTGGTACGGCAATACGCGTGTGTAAATGAACTTGCTTCGTTTGATAGGCCATCATCACTTCAGATAAATCCTTAAAGACTTTACCTTCGCTGATGGCAAATGCATCATACATTTCAGCAGAGATTTCATCGCCAGCTTTTCTAGCTTTTGCAGCTTTACCTTCGTACCATGCTTTGGTATTTTCCATCGTTAAATAGAAGTTACCAATAACCATGTCTTGAGAAGGGGTGGCAATCGGTAAGCCATCTTTTGGACCTAAAATGTTGTTAGACGCTAACATTAAATTCACCGCTTCTTCTTGTGCGGCTTTACTTAATGGAACGTGCACGGCCATTTGGTCACCGTCAAAGTCAGCGTTAAAACCAGTCGTGACGAGTGGGTGTAAACGAATGGCTCGACCTTCAACTAATTTAGGTTGGAAAGCTTGAATACCTAAACGGTGAAGCGTTGGAGCACGGTTGAGTAACACAGGGTGGAAAGAAATAATTTCTTCAAGGATATCGAAGACGATTTCATCATAAGCGTCGACTTTCTTTTCTGCTTGTTTGTGAGAGTTCGCATAACCACGATCAATTAATAACGAAGCAATAAATGGCTTTAATAATTGAATCGCCATTTCTCTTGGTAATCCACATTGATACATTTTTAAATCTGGACCGACTGCGATAACGGAACGACCAGAATAGTCAACACGTTTACCGAGTAGGTTTTGACGGAAGCGACCTTGTTTACCTTTTAAAGCTGACGATAAGGACTTGAGTTCGCGTCCCGAACCACCTGAAGATAAGACAGGTTTACCACGACGACCATTATCGATTAATGCATCGACTGCTTCTTGTAACATCCGCTTTTCGTTACGTAACATGGTGCTAGGTGCATTCATGTTGATAAGGTTTTTTAAACGACGATTACGAGCGATTAAGCGACGGTATAAATCATTTAAATCTGACGTGGCAAAACGACCACCATCGAGTTGAAGCATCGGCCGTAAGTCCGGTGGAATGACGGGTAAGACATCCAAAATCATCCATTCAGGACGGTTGTTGGATAAACGGAAACTATCGATCAATTCTAAACGCTTGATCAATTTGTTGCGACGTTGGGTTGGTGCATTCACCATTTCTTTATTAATCGCTTGGAATTCTTTTTCTAAATCGATTTCTTTTAATAAACGCTTGATGGCTTCAGCACCTTCACCAAATTCAGCACCTAAATGCTTTTGAATGAAAGCAGTCACCACTTCAAAGTTAATTGGTTCGCTACGGTTTTCTAAACGGTTAACAAGTTCTTCTGCGCGTGCCGCTTCATAACCTTCCAAACGTCCTTGGAATTCTTTAATGACGGAAACAAAATCAACACGTCCGGTTTTTTCATCGATCACTTGACGATATTTTAAAATCTTGGATTGACCAGGATTTAAACAGATTAACGTTGAACCAACAAGATAGACAAGTTCTTCGAGTTGCTTAGCATTAATGTCTAAGACTAATGCTGTACGAGAAGGGATGCCTTTGACATACCAAATATGCGCACATGGTGTGGCAAGTTCAATATGACCCATGCGTTCTCTTCGCGCATCTTTGGTCATGACTTCAACACCACATTTTTCACAAACAACACCAACATAACGTTGTTTCTTATATTTACCGCAGTGGCATTCATAATCTTTAGAAGGACCAAAAATCTTTTCGCAGAATAAGCCTTGCATTTCTGGTTTTTGTGAACGATAGTTAATCGTTTCTGGTTTCATCACTTCTCCATGTGACCATTTACGAATGGTTTCTGGTGAAGCTAAACCAACGCGGATTTTACTAATTTTATTAATATCAACCATGGTGTGCTCCCTTCCTATTCTTCTTCGTCGACTTTAGGTTCAGCAATCGCTTCGCCTTTTTCGTCAACAATCGTAAAGCTTTCACTTACGGACATTTCATTTTCATCTTCATCAAAAGATTCAGATGTATAAGCACGAATGGAAGAATTAATTTTTCTTTCTTCTGCTAGTGCATCTTTGGAAAGTTGTTCCATATCCATTTCTTGGTTGGTTTCATCAAACAAGCGGACATCAATTGCCAAGGCTTGTAATTCTTTTTGTAAAACTTTGAATGATTCTGGAATACCTGGACGTGGAATATCACGATCTTTGATAATCGCTTCATACGTTTTACGACGACCAACGCGGTCATCGGATTTGATCGTAAGAATTTCTTGTAAGGTATTGGCAGCACCATACGCTTCCAATGCCCACACTTCCATTTCCCCGAAACGTTGACCACCGTTTTGTGCTTTACCACCAAGCGGTTGTTGGGTAACTAAGGAGTAAGGACCTGTTGCCCGAGCGTGTAATTTATCGTCGACCATGTGCACAAGTTTAATCATGTACATGACACCGACCGAGATACGTTCATCAAAAGCTTCACCCGTACGACCATCGAAGAGGACGGATTTACCATCTTCATCGAGACCGGCTTTTTTCATTAAGTCCATAATTTCTTGATTGGAAATACCATCAAAAACTGGTGTGGCAATTTTCATGCCAAGTTTCTTTGCAGCCATCCCTAAATGGATTTCTAAAATTTGTCCAATGTTCATCCGGCTTGGAACCCCTAATGGGTTAAGCATGATATCGACTGGGGTACCGTCTGGTAAGTAAGGCATATCTTCAATTGGAAGAATGCGCGAGATAACACCTTTGTTACCGTGGCGACCTGACATCTTATCACCTTCAGAAATTTTTCTCTTTTGAACAATGTAAACGCGAACGACTTCATTCACGCCTGGGGCGAGTTCATCGCCTTTTTCACGTGAGAATGTTTTGACGTCTAAGACAATACCTGCACCACCATGTGGAGCACGGAGCGAGGAATCTTTACCTTCTTTGGTTTTTTCACTAAAGATCGCGCGTAATAATTTTTCTTCACTGGTTGGTTCTGTCACACCTTTTGGTGTTACTTTACCAACAAGGATGTCGCCTTCTTTGACTTCAGCACCAGGAATAATGATGCCGCGTTCATCTAAGTAGGCTTTGGCTTCTTCATTGGTTGAAGGAATATCTCGTGTGATTTCTTCATCACCTAATTTGGTGGCACGGCATTCTAGCGTGTGTTCTTCGATATGAATGGAAGTATAGACATCTTCTTTGACTAAGCGTTCAGACATGATGACTGCGTCTTCAAAGTTATATCCATTCCAGGTCATGAAGGCGATCGTCACGTTTTGTCCTAAGGCTAAATCACCATTATCCATCGCTGGACCGTCCGCAAGAATTTGTCCTGCTAAAACTTTTTGTCCTGGTTTAACAATCGAAACTTGGTTAATGCAAGTCCCTTGGTTTGAACGGTTAAACTTTTGTAATGGATAAGAAATTTCTTCGCTAGAGCCTTTGGTCTTAACAACGATTTTACGTGAATCAATATAGGTCACTTCACCGTCTTGTTGTGCAACAACCGCTAATCCAGAGTCGCGGGCAATTGCGTGTTCAATACCGGTGCCAACGAATGGAGCTTGTGGTCTTAATAATGGTAACGCTTGACGTTGCATGTTTGCACCCATCAAAGCCCGAGTAGTGTCATCGTTTTCTAAGAATGGAATACAAGCAGAGGCGATGGAAACGACTTGTTTTGGCGAGACGTCCATATAATCAACGTCTTCAATATTGGCCATGATATTATCGCCGTTGAAGCGAGCGATGATTTTATCTTCTAAGAATTTACCATCTTTGGCAAGTTTATTGGAAGCTTGGGCAATGACAAAAGGTCTTTCTTGTTCAGCAGATAAGTATTCTGTTTCTACTAAAACGCGACCATTTTTCTTATCCACTTTACGATAAGGGGTTTCAATAAATCCATAATGGTTTACTTTTGCGTAGGTTGCTAAATTGGTGATTAAACCAATGTTTTGACCTTCAGGCGTTTCAATTGGACAGATACGACCATAGTGAGAGAAGTGAACGTCGCGAACGTCAAAGGACGCTCGGTCACGTTTAATACCGCCACTACCTAAAGCAGAAATACGGCGTTTGTTGGCTAATTCCGCTAAGGGGTTCGTTTGATCCATAAATTGTGAAAGTGGATCAGTGGAGAAGAATTCTTTCACTTGTGCTGTTAAAGGTTTGATGTTCACCAAGGTTTGAGGAGTAACGTTTGTAATATCGGAAATCGACATCTTTTCACGAATTGATTTTGCCATCTTGGATAAACCTAGACGGAAACGGTTTTGAATCAATTCACCAACAGAGTGAATCCGACGATTCGCTAAATGATCGATATCATCCGTATCACCAAAGCCATCCATTAAATTTAGGAAATAAGAGAAAGTGGCAAGCATATCGGGAATCGTAACGGTTTCATCTTTTAAGTTCAGATCCGTACCAACGATGTGGGAAATGGTTTCTTTCTTGGCGTTAGGGAAAACTTTAATCACGTTAACTTTATTGCGATTGTTTAAATCGGTGTTAATGGGTACTTTAATTTCGTGTGCACCTTTTTCAAAGAACTTTTCAGCACGGAGTTTTTCCACAAAATCTTTTGTCAGTAAAGTACCTTTATCTAAACGCACTTCGCCATCCGCATCAATGAGGTCTTCTGCTAAAACGCGACCTGCTAAGCGGTTATAAATACCTAACTTCTTGGCATATTTATAACGACCCGCCATCCCTAAGTTATAGCGCTTTGCATCAAAGAATTTTTGAATGATAAAGTTATTGATTCCGTCATCCGTTCTTGGTTCTCCGGGTTTCATTTTGGAGAAAATTTGGCTTAAGGCGTAATGGGTGGAAACGGTATCAGAGTCTTTACCTAAGGTATTTCTTAAAATATCTTTATCACCAAATAATCCGATGATGGTTTCATCCAATTTCTTGGCATATTCTTGAGCGCGAAGTTCTTTATTTTTACCTTCGAGTGTCGATTCATCAAATGCAAGTAAGGATTTCAAAATAATCGATGCATACATTTTCCGTTGACGATCAATACGAACGGATAAGACATCCTTGGCATCTGATTCAAATTCTAACCAAGTACCTCTCATTGGAATCAAGTCTGCTTTAAATAAAAACTTTCCAGTCTTATCCATCGCCTTGGATAAATAAGCACCTGGCGAACGACGAATTTGCGAAACGATTACTTTTTCAACACCGTTAATAATAAAGGTGCCAGAGTTCGTCATGAGTGGGAAGTCACCAAGAAACACTTCTGATTCTTTGATGTTGCCATCTTCTTTAAAGATTAAACGTAAGTTAACCCGTAATGGTACGGAATAAGTCATATCGCGATCTTTACATTCTAAATATGTGTAGCTAGGCGCATCAAAACGGAAACCTAAATATTCAAGTTTTAATGTACCAGCATAATTTTCAATTGGAAAAATATCTTTGAGTGCTTCATCAAGACCTTTTTCTAAAAGCCATTGATAGTTTTCAGTTTGCACTTCCACGAGGTTTGGTAATGGTAATGCCCCGGAAATTTTCGAATAATTGACACGGTTGTTATCCATGTTTTGGTAATGACGAGCACCACCGGTACCGATTTTTAAGGGTCCAGTCAATGCGACGGTATCGCGTCCAACTTTTACTTTTTTCTTTGTCGTTTTTGCCATATGTCTCTCCTTATGGTTTTGCGATTAACACGAGATAGCCTTTGTCTCGGTCTCTGCGCAGGACCTTGCTAAACAACGTTAGCAAATAGGTCTCATGGGATTCAGCGCCTTTATCTTTACGAATGACAATGTATAAACTGCCATTGGGATTGAGGTGCTGTTTGGCTTCTTGATATAAACGATAGATTGTTTTTTTTCCGGCGCGAATCGGTGGATTAAAGGCAATCACATCGAAGGTTCGCGTCAATTCTTGAAAACCATCACTCGTCAATATGTGGAGATTCGTCAAGCCAAGACGTTGGGCGTTGTGTCTGGCATCAATGACTGCCCGTTCATTGACGTCGGCAAGTGTTAGGATCAATTTTGGATTAAGACTTGCTAACGTTAATCCAACAGGGCCGTATCCACAGCCAAGGTCTAAGCACGAACCGCTTAATGCATCTTGCAACAATACATTAATCAGCAATCGACTACCGGCATCAAGACCTTGCTTAGCAAAGATCCCGCTACTGGCTAAAAGGGTGAATTTTTTACCACCAATGTCATACGTTACCGTAAATTCCTTGATGGATTTGGGTGGATTATTTTCAAAATAATGACCCATTTCACGCCCTCCTATAAAGTGGTAAAACCTGCCTTAGTGAAAAGGCAGGTTTGTAACTTTTCGAAATTGAGCTTACTTAATTTCGACTTCAGCACCGGCAGCGACCAATGCTTTTTTGTGTTCTTCAGCTTCAACTGGTGAAATTTTTTCTTTGATTTTGCTTGGAGCACCATCAACGAGTTTCTTTGCATCCATTAAGCCTAAACCAGTAATGGCTTGAACAGCTTTAATGACGGCAACTTTTTGTGCACCAGCACTCTTTAAGGTGAGGGTGACTTCAGCTGGGCCTTTTTTAGCACCAGCATCATCAGCAGCGGCAGCAGGAGCAGCAGCAACAGCAGCAGCGGTGACACCGAATTCGGTTTCAATCGCTTTGACTAAGTCATTGAGTTCAACAACTGTCATTTCTTTGACTGCGGCAATAATTTCGACTTTCGTTAATTTGGCCATGTTTATTTCCTCCTATGGCAGTTTAAGCAGCGGCTTTTGGTTTGTCAGCAACAGCCTTGACTGCTACTGCCAATTTGCGAATCGGACCTTGTAAGGCCGAGGCAAGCATGGATAAGAGTTGTGGTCTTCCGGGTAAAGACGCTAACACTTTTACTTGAGCGGCATCAATAAATTTACCATCTTGAATGGCACCTTTAACGACGAGCTTTTCGTTGGCCTTTGAGAACTTGACCACGATCTTGCTGCCTTCAAGGGCATCTTTGGTAAAAATAAAGCCGTTGGAACCTTGCAAGATATTGGTTAATGCATTGTCTTTAATGCCTAACTTATCTGCAGCCCGACGGACGAGTGTATTTTTATATACACCAAATTGTGCATTGTTCTTTCGTAAATTACGACGCAAAACCGATAATTCTGCGACGGTCATTTTTTGATAACCGACAATAACAACCGATGCACTCTTTTTTGCTAACGTTTCGATTTCGTTAACTAACGCTTCTTTTTCTTTAAGAATTGTTTTGTTCATTGGTTCACCTCCTTGGATTACCGTTTTATATTTTTGAGTTGTAGATCCAAGAGATTCAGTATGCTGAGATCCTCGGCAACATGATTAAGCCCCCGTGGCCGTTGCTGTCTATGGTTCTAAAACACTCAAACTAAGGGAAGAGAGAGACTAGCGACCTTCGAACGTAAACTTAATACCAGGACCCATGGTCGTATGAATCGCTGCCGCTTTAAAGAAGTTACCTTTAACAGAAGCAGGACGTGATTTAACAATTGCATCCGTAAGTGCTTGTAAATTTTCAGCAAGTTGGGTTTCTGTGAAACTGACGCGACCGATTGAAACGGCCACATTTGCTTCTTTATCTAAACGATATTCAACCTTACCAGCTTTGATTTCTTTAATGGCCTTACCGATATCAACAGAGACGGTTCCAGTTTTAGGATTTGGCATTAAACCTTTAGGACCTAAGACTTTACCTAACTTACCAATTTCACCCATCATTTCAGGAGTGGCAACGATGACATCAAAATCAAACCAGTTTTCTTTGTTAATCTTTTCAAGAAGTTCTTTACCACCAACAAAATCTGCACCTGCAGCTTTTGCATCAGCAGTTTTGCTTAAGGTAACCGCAAGCACTTTTTTGGTTTTACCATTACCGTGTGGAAGCACAATCGTGCCCCGAATTTGTTGATCAGCTTGTGTAGTATCAACATTTAAACGGTAGGAAACATCGACAGTTGCGTCAAACTTAACTGTTGAAGTTTTCTTAACTAAGGTGGTGGCTTCTTGAATCGTGTAAAGCTTATTGATATCAACGAGCTTTAAAGCAGCCTCATATTTCTTTCCGCGTTTCATAGTTTTATTCTTTCTGTGGTGTTAACGAGCTACGCTCTTCCACTTACTTCTTATCTTCTTCGATGGTAATGCCCATATTGCGAGCAGAACCTTCAACGATTTTCATAGCAGCTTCAATGTCATAAGCATTTAAGTCAGGTAATTTATATTCGGCAATCTTTTTTAAAGCTGCGCGAGAAATTTTACCAACCTTGGTAGTTTTTGCATTGCTTGATCCACTTTCAACGCCTGCGGCTTTCTTAATTAAGCCAGCTACTGGCGAAGTTTTAATAACGAATTCAAATGATTTGTCTTCAAAGGCTGTGATGATAACAGGAATAATTTCACCTTTTTTATCAGCAGTTTTTGCATTGAAGTCTGTGCAAAACTTCGGCATAACAATCCCGGCCGATGCGAGTTTTGGGCCTGGTTTTGCTTCTCCACCAGGTAATTCCATTTTGACAACTTTAGCGATTCGTTTAGCCACGTTACAATCCTCCTTTTGGATGTGTGTTGTTCGTGCGGTGGTCGACGGATGAATCAGTCCTTCCACGCAGCGTCAATCATGGACCAAAAAGTCCATGCTCGAGAATTATAATGCGATAATCTTTAAAATGCAAGAAAAAACATTAAGTTTTGATTAGATTTTTTCAGGAGGATAGACATTTATAAAAGTTAGTCCTATAATGACCCTCGTACTAAGAAATCTTATGAACTTTTTTACAAAAAAACCTTACTATACAATTTTGCTGAGTTATCTCATTGGTATCGCAATTGGGACACTCTTTTTAGCCCTACCTTTTGCCCAGCAGAATGGTCAATGGGGTAACTTCATCAATAGCTTGTTTATGGCGACCTCAGCTATCGCCGTCACCGGCCTCTCCGTCTATGCGGATATTAGTATTCAATTCTCGACCTTTGGTCAGGTTGTCTTGATGATCTTGATGATTCTTGGTGGCCTTGGCATTATTACGATTTTTAGCTTTTTTACCATCCTTATTGGTAAAAAAATCGGAATTATGGAACGATATCTACTGAAGCAGGCATTAAACTTAACTACCATGAGCGGTGCCCTAAAATTCGTCCAACGGGTGGTACTCATTGCTTTTGTATTCATTTTTTTCGGTGCCTCACTCTATTCCATTGTCATGGTACCTATCTATGGATGGGAAGAAGGTATCTTTCAATCCATCTTTTTAGCCGTATCTGCATTTAATAATGCTGGACTTGACCTTCTTGGAGATAATAGCCTTATCAATTTTCAAAGCAACGCCCTGATTCAAATCGTGACGATGATCTTAATTGTATCCGGTGGATTAGGATTTTTGGTTTGGGTGGAGTTGTTCAAATTTAAGTTTCAACTATCTAAAGTGTCCACCTTTGTCAAAGTTGTTTTAATCATGAGTGGTATTTTGATTGTGGTGGGCACTTTAGCATTGTTCCTCACCGAATATAGTACTGCGGAGGTTTTACGTTTAGATTTAGCACTTTTTACATCCATCTCATCAAGAACTGCAGGTCTCAGCATCGTTAGCATACGGGACTTAACCAATGCTAGTAAGTTTGTCATTATGGTGTTAATGTTCATCGGCGCTAACCCCATTTCTACAGGTGGTGGGATTAAAACCACAACGACCTTCATCGTATTCCTAGCGATCTGGGCATTAATCACGGGGAAAAAGGTCCATGCATTTAAACGTACATTCTCTATTGAATCCATCCTAAAATCAATGGCACTTGTGGTCATCTCGTTGGTTTTTGTTCTATTTACGGTCATGACCATTGAATATATTGAGCAATTTAACACCACTTATCCAGAAGGTTTAAAGACTGGAACTGCTTTACTATTTGAAGTGGTTTCTGCATTTGGTACAGTCGGATTTTCAGAAGGAGTGACACCTTATTTAGCCGACCCATCTAAAGTCATCATTGTGGTTGTCATGTTGCTTGGTCGTATTGGACCTATTTCTGCGATTTCAGTCTTTTCAGATAAACTTTCATGGACGGAACAAAGTGAAGTCCAATATATGGAAGCTACGGTACCCATTGGGTAGGAGGATTCAATATGGCTAGAGAAAAATCATTTGCCGTGATCGGTTTGGGTCAATATGGTCTCAGTATTGCCAACGCTTTGATTGAAAATAATCAACAAGTCATTGGTATTGATCGTGACGAAGCACGCGTGAAGATGCTTGAAAAAAAGACCGCATCCGTTTTTAAAGCAGATTGCACCAATCGCGAAAGTTTAAGAGAAGTGGGTGTACAAAATGTCGATGTAGCAATTGTTACGTTTGGTGATAATTTACATGATGCGATCATCACGACTGCTTTATTGTCTGACTTAAAAATTAAACATATCGTAGTCCGAGTTGATAACGAAGAATATGCTCCGATTTTAACCAAAATTGGTGCACATGAAATCATTCATCCTACCGAAGATGCAGGATATTCGTTAGCCTTTAAATTATCCGGTAGCAATTTAAGTCAGTATTTTGCTTTTGATCGTTTCTACTCAGTTTCTTCTTTAACAATCCCCGTCAATTTTAAAACAAAAAAGTTAATCGAACTCGATTGGCGAAATAAATTTAACATCAACATTGTGTTAATCAAGAAAACAAAAGGGAAAACGAAACCTGAAGACATTGAAGGAATCATTCCTGAAATTCCTAAAGCTCAAGAGTCTGTGGAGGCAAAAGATATCATCTACGTTATTGGGAAAAATAAGGATATCATTACCTTCTCAAATTCAATAAATAAGTAATTTAAATAAAAAAAGTTTGGTTAACCCCAAACTTTTTTGTTTACTTCAATTTTTAATTATATTTTTTCAATTTCAGAGAAATCGACTTCCACTGAAGTTGAGCGACCAAAGAAAACGGTTTCCACCTTCACTAGACCTGAGGCCTTATCGATGGTGACAATTTTACCTTCAGTGCCTTCAAGCGGTCCGTGAATCACTTTGACATGATCACCAACAGCATAACGGTCATACATGCCTGCATCCACCATGCCCATTCTCTTTAGGATTGGTTCCATTTGTTCTGGTGTGACTGGAATCGGTTTAGTACCACCACCCGATGAACCAACGAATCCCGTGACGCCTGGGGTGTTACGAACAACATACCAAGAATCATCGGTCATGATCATTTCGATGAAGACATAACCTGGATATGCATTACGCATTTTTTTCTTTCCAGTTGGAGAACCATTTTTAAACACCGCTTCTTCTTGTTCGACGACCAGTATTCTAAAGATATAATTTTCCATCGTCATCGAATTGACACGACGACGAAGATTGTCAGCAACTTTATTTTCATGACTGGCATAGGCACTGACGACATACCATTGCTTATCACCATTAACGGCAGTAGGAACGGTTGGTTGAATTGGATTTGGATTTTCCATATTGATTCTCCTATCTTAATGATTCAAACGCACTGCGAATTTGTCCGAGCAATTCTGCTACCGCTAAATCTTCGAGTGTTAAAGCTAAAGCAGAAAAGACCGTAATCACGATCACCACAACAATGGATGAAATGAGTGTGTCTGATTTTGGCCAGCGAATACGTTTAGATTCGCGTGTTACTTCTTGAAGGAATTTTTTTACATTCATGAGAGAACCTATTTACTTTCTTGATGAAGGGTTGAACGATTGCAAGTCGGGCAATATTTTTTTAAAGCCAAACGTTGGTCGGCGACACCTTGACCTTTACTTGATGTTTGGTAGTTCCGAGCGAGACATACTGTGCAGATTAAAATAATTTTTTTTCTCATTCGGGATTTCCTATTTACATCTAAGCTTGTAAAGAATATACCAAGACTGATTTACAAAGTCAATGTTTCATCTTATTGATCACGGTATTTTTCAAGAATTCGTTTGGCAATTTTTGAAATTTGGCGATAATGTTCTTTCATAATCTTGGCAATTTCTGTATAGGAATATCCCAACTTTAAATATGCGATGATTGCTTTTTCTTTTATGGTTAAGGAGAGATTATCGGATTCTAATAATTGATAAAAAGGATCAGAAAATGGCTGGTATATTTTGCGGTCATCTTCACCGATCATTTCACTTAGCGAAGATCCTTCTTCAACTTCATAATCAAAAGAAATTGCATGATTAATCGGTGCATGTTGATCGGAACTAAATCGCTTTAATTCATTCACTAACTCTCGTTGAAGTAAAAAATGATAATATGCATCAAAATTATTTTTCTTGGGGTGATAAGCATCAATCGCTAGTAGTAAGGTTTGAATCGCAACAATTTTTAAATCGTCATAATCAACCCCACAGTATCGATGCATATACATCAACTTATGGATCAGTCGATCCTGCTTGGGCTGCATTTTTTCTAATAGCATTTGAAATGCTTCAAGATGTTGACCGCGAATTAAAAAAATAAGTTCATCATCAGAAAGTGTCGACATCAGTAAATTATTTTATAAGAGGAAAACGTTGTCGATAAACTTCGCCTAGCATAATCGCAACACTGGTGCTAGCATTAAACGAGTTGAGATGTTGAATCGGTATTTTAACTTTAAAGTCAGCATGTTCTAGTACCAGTCTTGAAATGCCATCACCTTCACTACCAATTATGAGTCCGATTGGACCTTGATAATCAACACTTCGATAATCTTGAGCTCCTTCTAATGCTGTTGCAACAAGCCAGAAGCGATGATCTTTAAGTCTGATAATTGTTTGCGATAAGTTGGTAACTTGGATGATTGGTAGATAGTCTAGTGCGCCGCTTGCAATCTTTGCAACAGTCGCATTCACATCAACCTGTCTATCCTTTTTAATAATTAAGCCATGCACACCAAAACCAACTGCTGTACGAATCATAGAACCCAAATTGAGTGGATCTTCAATCCCATCCAATAAAATTAATAAGGGATTAGAGATGGTATCAATGGTTTTTAAAAAGGTAGTTAAATCGGTGTAGGCAAATGGGACCACACTCGCAACGATGCCTTGATGATGAGTGGACTGCACCAGCGACGTTAATCGAGAATCCTCTAACCTTTCTACGGAGATGTTTTTCGCTTGAATCAGTGAAAGAATAGAAGCATCTTTAAAATGCGACACTAAAAAAATCTTTTTCACTTTACCCGAACGAATACTTGCTTCTACAGCATGTTTTCCGTAGCGATATTGTTCCATAGTGATACGTAATACCTATCCAATATTTGTCTCAAATTATTCTATGTGGAAAGAAGTGGTAATTTCCATTGGATTAATACGTAGTTTTAAATCTTCCACTAACATCAGTTCAGTAGCATGGTTAATTTGCCCATAGGTAACGGTAATACGAAGCACTTTATTTCCTTGAAAGGTTGTGATTTGTGAATCGATATTGCGAATCGCAGCTTTGACTTCTCTAGCAGATTCATGGATATTTCTGAGAACTGGTTGATTATCTTTGACTAGTAAAAAGATTTTTGGAGCTTTACGATTGATGAATGTTTCAAACTTTCTTAACATCGTTAAGGTAAATAATCCTACTAATGAGCCTGTGGTAGCGAGTAAAAATTGGCCAGCACCGGCTGCTAAGCCAATCGCCATTGCTAACCATAAGGTCGTTGCAGTCGTCAAACCTTTAATATCAAAACCATTTTGAATGATGGTTCCAGCACCGATAAAACCAACACCGGTAATAACTTGAGCAGCCAATCTAGCAGGGTCTCGATCTAGATTAAAATCTCCAAATCCATAAATCGATAAAAGCATGATGAGGGATGAACCTAACGCCACTAAAATGTGGGTTCTTAAGCCCGCAGAGTGTCCATGATATTCACGTTCATAACCAATTAATCCTGCGAGAAAAGTTGCCATCATTAAGGACAATAAACTTAATAAAAAATTGCCAAAAGGTGGAATCAATTGATTTAAAAAATCAACAAGTAATTGATCAATGGTTGTCACAGTTAGTAAGTTCATAAAGCTACTCCTTGAAATTTTTAAAAGAGAATATTTCGCTTATGAAGGATTTTTCTAATGTCATCCGATCGCCCAAAGTTTTGATTGGATTTTGCTTCTAAGTAATCCTTGTATAACCGGCGATCATCAGCAGTTAAAATCGGAAATTCAATCGCTAAACCAAGTATAGACAACATTGATTGAATTGTAAAGAATCTGTTAAGAAGTACATCTACCGAGGTTGATGATTGTCTTAATAAACCATTCGCTTCTTTTAAGAATTGATGAAGGATGGTCAATGCATTTGACGTATTAATGTCGTCTGCAAGTGCCGCCAAGAATGGTTGAGGAGCAGTCACATCTTGATGACGAATGGTACCACCTTGAAGTTGAATGAAGGAAGCCAATTGAGCAACACCAATTTGGATTTTCTTTAACTCTTGCTGGGCATTATCGATGATTAATTGAGAAATATTCACTGGCATTCGATAATGGGTTGCAAGTAAAAGATATCGTAGTAAAGGACCAGAATACGTTGCCAAAAAATCCTTCGCAAGGAAAATATTACCTGTTGATTTACTCATCTTTTCAGCATTTAAATTAATAAAGCCATTATGCAACCAGTAATTTGCTAATGGAGTTTGATAGGCTGCTTGGGCTTGGGCCATTTCATTTTCATGATGTGGAAATTTTAAATCAAATCCACCGCCATGAATATCAATCAGGGTTTGTTTAAAAGTCTCTTTGATCATCACAACACATTCCGTGTGCCAACCCGGACGACCCTCACCAAAAGGGGCAGCAAATGTAATGCCTTGTGTTGTGTGTTTCCATAAAGCAAAATCAAAAGGATTTTCCTTATCTGGATTGGCTTCAACTCTAGCACCAATTTTGTTTTCATGAATATCAACATGAGAAAGTTGACCGTACTGTTTGATTTTATGAACGCGGAAAAATACATCTCCTGAAGGAGTTTTATACGCAAAACCATCTTTAATTAACTTACCGATAAAGGAAATCATGGCCTGAAGATGTTCGGTAACTGTGGGCGTTTGATCCGGCAATAGCGCATTCATTTTTGCAACATCTTGCTGATAAGCTTGAATATAACGCTTAGCAATGGTCGCCTCATCCACATTTTCTTTTCGCGCTTTTTCAATGATTCGATCGTCGATATCTGTGTAATTAGAAACGTGATGAACTTGATAACCCAGTGCAATAAATAATTTTTTTAATACATCAAACACAACCAAGGGACGAAGATTACCAATATGAACAAAATCATAAACCGTCGGTCCACATACATACATCGTTACTTTTCCAGGTTGGATAGGTTTAAATGTTTCTAAACGATCATGAAGTCCATTAAATAATTGAATGTCCATATATTTATTTTACGATGATTGATGGATTTAACCAACGTTGAATATATGCACCGATATCAAACTTACGTTTAAGCCCTGCAGCATTCATATAGCGAATCATCCCAAAAATGGGTCTTTCTTGCCAAGGTCTATCATGAACGCCTCCAATAGCCCAAGCCGTCCCGGTATAACCATTGGGATCACGACCATCTAATTCATATTGATCATTTAATTGGTTTGCAATCGTAAGGGCTTCTTCAGGTGAGGCAGTCCATTCAAGAATTTTTTTAGCCCAATACATTCTCATGTATCCATGCATATAACCGGTTTTAACCATTTGCATTTGTGCAGCGTTCCATGCATCATCATGCGTTTGTGCTTTAGCGAATTGGTCAATTGAATACATATATTCTCGACGATCTTTACGGTGTAGATCTAATGTTTTCTTAGCCCAATCAGGAAATCCCTTAAATGAATCATATTCACGATTATAAAAACAATAATTATCTGCAAGTTCTTTTCGCACAATCATTTCTTCTAAGAATGATTCATGCTGCCCACCAGTGGCTTTTACGGCTAATGCAACGCTTTGGGAACTCAAATGCCCAAAATGAAAATATGGAGATAATCTGCTGGTTGCTTCTAAATTAGGATCATTGCGGTTTTCATATTGGTTTAAACGCAGCGTTATAAATTGACGAAGCGCTAATGTTGGATTGATTTCTTCTTTAATACCATTTAAAAACGTTTCATCATGCGGGCCTTTATAGTCGAATGGTGGGGTTTTAATCCACGTTGGAAACGCATGCAAATAAGTCGGTAATAATTTATGAATCTTAGGACGAAGTGTATAGGCGCCCCATTCCTGCTTTTGACTCGCCACATGAACCGGAATAATGTTATGAGAGTCAACTTCTATCATGGCAATCTTAACCGATTTTGATAGAGATTCTCTTAATGCTCTCATTTCTTTTAGAGGTGAAAAATCTGTCACCAACAATCCAGCTTGAATATGGTTTAAAAATTGTTGTATGGTTTTAACTGTTGGTCCATGAAGGACATAAAAAGGCAAAGCTTTTTCTTTGGCTTGTTGAATCACAAGCTTCAAACCCATTTTCATTCTTGTGAACATGGGATCATCTTTTGTGTTCTTCGCACTTTCAAAATGGTCAAATAAACTAAAAATAACGATACAAGGTTGATTAAGCTCAACCGCTTTGGTTTGAGCGTAAATGAGTGCCCAGTTATCTTCTAATCTCATCTCACGATTCATCCAATAGACAACAGGGCCCTTTTGGATGGGTATTGTATTCAGTAATTGACCTCTTGAATTGAGCGTATCCATAGGGAAATCATAGCATAAAACCATACATTTAAGGTCATTTATGATAAGATTGAATAGACTTAAATTATGAAAAAAAGTATCACGATCATTGGAGCAGGTACCGCTGGATTAGCGAGTGCCATCCGTTTACAAACCAAAGGTTATCAAGTCACCATTTATGAGAAAAATCCACAAGTGGGTGGCAGAATGTATTCCTTCAAAGAAAAAGGTTTTCAATTTGATGTAGGCCCTACGATTGTGATGATGCCAGAAATATACCGAGAAGTATTTGAGTTTAGCGGTGCGAATCCCGATGATTATATTTCAATGCAGCTCTTAGATCCTTTATATCAACTGCACTATCAAGATGGAACTTCTTTTACGGTTTCAAGTAACCTTACCAAACTTATTCCTGCATTAGAAAAAATTTCTTTGGAAGATACCCAAGGTTATTTAGCGTATCTTGCCGATATTTACGCTCGATATAACATCGCTAGAAAAGGATTTATTGATCGGTCTTTTTTGTCGAGCAAAGATATTTTTAACTGGCAAAATATTCTCAACACTTTCAAACTAAGAACTTTTAACTCTGCATATCAATCCATTGCTAAGTTTGTTAAAAATGAAAAACTTCGCCAAGCGTTATCCTTTCAAACGCTTTATATCGGGGTATCTCCTTTTGTCGGTCCTTCCATTTACACGATTATTCCAATGATTGAATTGCTTTATGGTATTTGGTATATCAAGGGTGGCATGTATGCGATGGCGAAGGCCATGCAGAAACGTTTTGAAGAACTTGGTGGTAAAGTTGTCACCAATGCAAATGTAACGTCAATCAAAATTGAATCGGGTCGTGCAAAAGGTATTATCGTCAATAACGCATTTATTCCAAGTGATGCCGTGCTTGTCAATGCAGATTTCCCCTATGCGGTTTCCAATTTAATCGAATCCCAATATCGTGGTAAATATCAACCTAAGAAACTGCAAAAAATGGAATATTCATCGAGTAGTTTTATCATGTATTTTGGATTAAATAAAAAAATCAATACCACGGTCCATCAAATTCGATATGCGAAGGATTTCAAAAAGAATATTGATAACCTATTTGAACCAACCCTTCCAGAAGATCCATCGTTTTATATTTATTCTCCTACACAAATTGATAAAACGCTTGCCCCTGAGGGGAAAGAAATTATTTATGTTCTTGTACCCGTACCTAATCGTGAACATGACCAATTTTCCTGGGATGAAACGATGAAAAAGAATTTCCGTGACAAAATGGTTGGACGAATTAAAACCATTCCTGGTTTTGAACAATTTGATCAATCGATTGAAGTTGAAAAGATCATGACACCCAAAGATTGGGAAATCCAATTTAATTTACAATATGCTGCAACCTTTGGATTTAAACCGATTCTATTTCAAAGTAATTTCTTTCGCCCTCAAGTCAAAGCATTAAAAGTTGAGCAATTATATTTTGCCGGGACTAGTACGCATCCAGGTGCGGGGATTCCCATTGTGATGAAATCAGCAAAAATTGCAGTTGATACGATCATGAAAGAAATTAAATAAATGGGACTTCGATTACAATACGCTCATTGGCGTTGCGAACAAGTGATTAAAAAACATTCTGCTACTTTTTATCGAGCCTTCTCAAACATTCAAGATAAACATCGTCGCCAAGGTATCTTCGCTGTCTATGCATTTTGCCGTCATGTCGATGACTTAATTGATGAGCAACATGACATCAAGGGCTTACAAAGCTATAAAAGCGAATTAGATGACTTTGTAAAAGGCTATCAAAAAAAAGGATTCCGCTGGCGCGCCCTTGCCGATACGCGAGATCGTTTTTATCCTGATGAACGTTATTTTGCCCCATTTTACGAAATGATTGAAGGTCAAGAATTGGATGCCCACCCTGTGCGGATTGAATCAATGGAGCAACTCCTTAAATATGCCGACTTGGTTGCTAGTAGTGTGGGTAAAATGTTATTACCGATGTTAGCGCCAGATTCCAAAAAAGATTTAAAACCTTTTGCCGTCTCATTAGGTCGAGCATTTCAATTGACGAACATCCTTCGGGATATCGGTGAAGATTATCGCCGTGATCGCATCTATTTACCAAGTTTAATGATGAAAAAATATGGTTATTCAATCGAAGATTTAAAATCACAACGCGTCAATCCATCCTTTATCAACGTATGGGAAGATATCGCCAAGATAGCAGAAACCAATTATCAAGACGCTCAAACTTGGATTGAATTCTTCCCAAGCGATGTTCGTTTTTCATTACAAGCAAGTTTAGTTCTCTATCGAGAAATATTAAACGTGATTCGAAGAGAACATTATCAAGTGATGAACCAAAAACAATTTGTCACCCAAGAAGAAAAATTGAAGATTTTAAATACATTAAAATCCAAATAAAAAAACGATCGTGATGATGCCGATCGTTGATGGAGCCTACTTTAATCGTCTCTTTTCTAATGTTTGAATCGAAGGAATAATCTCAAAGGCTGTTGGAATCAAGATATCAGGCTGATGCTCTTTTAGAACCTTCACATCGGTGTAACCATAACTCAAAGCGATAATTGGAATACCCAGTTGTTTGCCAAACAAAATGTCAGGTGGTGCATCGCCAATCATCACCGCTTCCTTTAAATTAATCTTGTGAACTTTGGCAAATTGATCAAACATCGTTCGATCAGGTTTTGGTAGCGTTCCTGGGATATGACCATGAACACCTTTAAACATATTTGGAAAGACGTGCTGAATTAATTGAACGGTTAAATGATGAGGTTTATTGGAAAAAACATACGCTTGTATCTTTTCTTTTTGAATGTAAGTTAAGACGTCCTTTATTCCAGGATAGATTCGCGCATTTGCAAGTTGATACGCTTCATAACGCACCATATATGCGGTGTAGAATCTTTCAAAAAATTCGGGATCTTCACCTTTACCTTTTAACGCCGCTTTGACAAATTGTCTAGCGCCTCCGCCGATAAACGTTTTGGTTTCTTCCAATGTAACGGAGGGAAGTTTAAACGCTAAAAGCGTATCCTGAATAGCGCGAGCAAGATCAGGAGCGGTATCAAGTAAGGTACCATCAAGGTCAAATATCCAATGTTTAATCATGATAAAAAAACCTTGGTTGCCCAAGGTTTCAATTCTTACTTAACGAATTCCACCAAGACGCGTTTGGCGTTATCACCAAGTCGAGGGGCCATTTTTAGCTTCCGAGTATAGCCACCTTTGCGGGTTGCATAACGAGGACCTAATTCAGAGAAAAGTTTATTCAATGCAAGCACACCATTCGCTTCGTCCGCAATATATTGACGAACCACACTTGCGGCTAAACGGCGGTGGTGTAAATCACCTTTTTTCGCATAGGTGATCAAACGATCGGCAAGGACGACAAGCCCTTGGGCCATTTGTCCGGTGACGATGACTCTTTCATCTGTGATTAAGGTGGACACTAAATTACGTAATTGATTGTCATACTTACTTTTGGTAAACGGGGCCTTAAATCGCATCCCACCTTTACCGTGTACATTATCTCTACCTTGGGTTGGCATAGGTTACTCCTTATTCTGCATCCCGGAATTTTAATCCATGCGCCAGAAGTTTTTCTTTGACTTCTTTTAAGGATTTCTTACCGAGGTTGCGTACTTTCATCATTTCTTCTTCTGACTTTTGGGTTAATTCATAAACGGTTTCAATTCCTGCACGGCGTAAGCAGTTATAGGAACGAACCGATAAATCTAAATCCACAATCGTCATATTTGAGAACTTGTCTTCTGGTTCAAGGGTGGGTTCTTTCATAATATTGACATCCGTTGTGGTGTCTTCTAATTCTAAGAAACCTTGGAAATGAGCCATTAAAATTTGGGTTGCGAAGGTTAAAGCCGCTTGTGGCGTTAAAGAACCATTGGTCCAAATTTCTAACGTTAATTTGTCATAACGTGCATCGTTACCAACACGGGTTGGATCCACGGTATAAGAAACTTTGGTAACAGGAGAATAATTTGAATCCGTTGCAATTAAACCTAAGCGCGTATTGTAACGGTTTGCCTTATTACCTTCTGAGGTGACATAACCACGACCATTACGGACGTAGAATTTCCCTTTTAATACCCCTTTAGACGTGACGTGAGCAATGACCAATTCTGGATTCATCACTTGCACACCACCTGGAAGAATTAAATCACCAGCAGTGACAGTTTTTTCACCTTTGATATCAAGCTCGATGGTTTTTGAATCGGTGCCTTCGGCATCAATCTTTAACACTAAATTCTTAAGACTTAAAACAATAGCCGTGACATCTTCAAGCACGCCTTCTAATGAAGAAAACTCATGACGAGCGCCTTCAATTTCAATTGCGTAGACAGATGCACCTGGTAAAGAAGCGAGTAAAACACGACGCAATGCGTTACCGAGCGTTAATCCAAATCCTCTTTCTAGTGGTTCTAAAACGAAACGACCATAGTGATGAGTTGAATCAAACAACTTTTTCGTAAAGCGTGGTTTTTCGAATGGACGTGCAATATTTGCCATATGTTTGTGATCCTCCAATGATCAAGTCTGCTTAACCGCGTGGGCGTTTAGGTGGACGGCAACCGTTATGTGGAACTGGTGTTGTATCCGTTAGCATCGTGATTTGTAAACCAGCAGCAGCGAGTGAACGCACTGCAGATTCACGACCAGGACCTGGACCTTTAACATTCACATCAACTTGTTTGATCCCTTGTTCTAAAGCAGCTTTAGCACAGGCTTCACCAGCAACTTGTGCGGCGAATGGTGTGGCTTTTCTTGCTCCTTTATAACCTAATGCACCAGCAGAACTCCAGGCAATTGCATTCCCTTGTTCATCGGTGATGGTCACAATTGTATTGTTAAACGTGGCATGAATATGGGCAATTGCCTTGGTAAATGCACGCTTAACTTTCTTTTTTCTAGGCGCTTTTGCAGGCGCACCAGTTGGACTGGTTGCAGCTGCAGCAGGCGCAGTTGGCTTTTTGTTTTCGTTGGCCATGTCAGTTCTCCTTTAACCTTGTACGGCTTCTTTCTTATTGGCAATGGTCTTTCTTGGTCCTTTGCGCGTACGGGCATTGGTTCGGGTACGTTGACCACGAACTGGCATGCCTTTACGGTGACGGGAACCACGATAGGTACCGATTTCTTGTAACCGTTTAATGTTAAGTGAGATTTCACGACGTAAATCACCTTCAACTTTATACTTGGCTACTTGAGTACGAATGGCAACAAGTTGATCTTCAGTTAAATCTTTAACACGAACACTTTCATCAACTTTTGCATCCTTCAAAATCTTTTGCGAGAGTGGTTTACCGATGCCAAAAATGTACATCAGTGAAATCACGACGCGCTTTTCATTTGGAATATCTACACCTACAATACGTGCCATATGTGCTCCTTATCCTTGGCGTTGTTTATGCTTTGGGTTTTCGCAAAGCACCATCACGCGTCCATGACGCTTGATGACTTTACATTTGTCGCAAATCGGCTTAACGGATGGTCTTACTTTCATAGTTTCTCCTTGTCACTATTTGTGACGATAGGTGATGCGGCCGCGTGTTAGGTCATACGGGGACATTTCAACCGTGACTTTATCGCCTGGTAAAATGCGAATGTAGTGCATACGGATTTTACCAGAAACGTGAGCCAGAATCACTGAACCGTTTTCTAATTTAACCTTGAACGATGTGTTCGGTAAGGTTTCGAGGACGGTGGCCTCGAGGGAGATGACATCTTCTTTACTCATGCTGTCTATCCTCCTTGATCTTCTAGGGTGAGAATTTCTGCACCCGTTGCTGTGACGACAATTGTGTTCTCATAATGAGCGCACCATGTGCCATCTTTCGTCTTGACGGTCCATTCATCCGCGAGCACCTTAGTATCTTTTTTACCAAGATTCACCATCGGTTCAATGGCAAGCGTCATTCCTGCTTTAAGTATCGGTCCTGTCTTTGGCCGCCCGAAGTTAGGAATCTGCGGGTCCTCATGGAGGTTTTGTCCGACTCCATGTCCAGTGTAATCCTCAGGTAAGCTGTATCCGTGTTTTTCCACATACGTTTGAATCGTATGGGATAGATCACCGACATACACACCTGGACGAATCACCTTGAACGCTTCAAAGAAACTCGCGGTGGTGACTTCAACAAGTTTTTTGACCGAGTTGTCTACATTCCCAACCCAATACGTTCTTGCTGCATCCGCATGGTATCCATTGTATTGAATGCCAATGTCAATTTTGATGATATCGCCGTTCTTTAGCACTTCTTTTTTAGAAGGAATGCCATGAATCAGCGTATCGTTGACAGAGGTACAAATACTGGCTGGATATCCACCATATCCTTTGAAAGAGGCTTTGGCTCCGAAACTGGTAATCATCTTTTCGGCCGCATCGTTGAGCTGTTGGGTTGTCACACCAACTTGAACGAGGCTTTCGAGATGTCGTAACGTCTTCGCCACCATGCGTCCAGCTTCACGCATCATGGTGACTTCTCGCGGAGATTTAACGATGATCATTTCAAGCGGTCAAGAAATTTCTTGACGTCTTTGAATAAATCCTTCGTTTGCTTCGCGCCATCAAATGGGGTTAATAACCCTTTGGCTTTATAAAAGCCGATTAATGGAAAGGTTTGTTCCTCATAGGCCTTTAATCGCACGGTTAAGGCTTCGAGGTTGTCGTCTTTGCGTTGAATCAACGGACCGCCATCGCGATCACATATGCCTTCAACTTTCGGTTTCATCGTATCAACATGGTAAGGCGTGCCACATACTTTGCAAACACGTCGACCCGTAATCCGACGAATCAATTCTTTTCGTTCACAATCAAACTCCATCACCGTGTTGATAGGACGTTTGATTGAAATCAGTAAGGTTTGTAACGCTTCTGCTTGCGGAAGGGTCCGAGGAAATCCATCGAACATAAATCCCTTTTTGCAGTCCGGGGCTTGAAGACGTTCTTTGACTAAGGCAATCGTGACATCATCGGGAACTAATTTACCTGCATTGATGAAGGTTGCTGCGAGTTTACCAACCGCGGTGCCTTGGGCCATCGCTTCGCGAAACATATCACCGGTTGAAATATGAGGGATGTTGTATTGGTCTGCAATTAATTTTGCAACCGAACCTTTTCCTGCGCCTGGTGGTCCTAATAAGATTGCATTAATCATTTTTATTTCTTCCACCTGATGCTAAGACTTCTTCATAGGATTTACCCGCAAGTAAACCATCCATTTGGTTATTCACTTCTAAAGCCACACCGACAACGATGATCAAACCTGTACCACCTAATGCTAAAGATTGATCAGGGACAATATTTAACAGCACAAGTACGATAGGAAGTGCGGCAATAAACGCTAATGAGGCTGCACCTAATACAGTGATTCTATTTAAAACCTTGGTCACATAACGTTCGGTTTCAACACCCGGACGAATGCCAGGAATATAAGAACCATTTTGTTGGAAGTTTTCAGCAAGACGTTGCGGATTAATTTGTAAATTAGAATAAAAGAACGTGAAGACCACCGTTAAAAATAAATAAATCACCAATCCCCAAGGGAATTGGAAGGTTTGATCATTGAACCAAGGCATGGTCACCGTTGCAGATGAATCAAAAATCTTGAGCCATTCCGCATTGGGATTCGCACCTGTGATAAAACTAACAATGACACTGGGTGCCAACATAATCGAGGAAGCGAAGATTACTGGAATCACACCAGCGGAGTTGATCTTCATCGGTAAGAAACTTGCTTTTGCATATTGAGCAGATCCGGATTTACCAGCATTTTGAACTGGTATTTTGCGTTTGCTCGATTCGATAAAGGTAACAAAAGCAATAATTAAAATAAAGGAAAGAACATAAATCGCAAATTGGAAAATGCCTTGTAATAACACCGTGACATCTAACCCTAAGGTTAATAAGACCCAATTGTTATAGGCTCCTTCAATTTGTAAAGGTAAACTACGAACAATACCAGCAAAGATGATCATCGAAATACCGTTACCGATACCTTTCGAGGTGATTTGATCACCAAGCCACATCACTAACATGCCACCGGCCATTAAGACGGTGACGATGTAAGCATAACTCCAGAATGACGTGTCATTTAAGGTGATAAAAGACGATGTTTCCATCGTTCTGACAATACCATAAGCTTGAACTGCACCGAGCAAAAGGGTTAAATAACGCGTGGTCATTTCCATTTTCTTTCGGCCAGATTGACCTTGCTTACTTAATTCTGTTAAAGCAGGTAGGACATCCATTCCTAACAATTGCACGATGATGCTACTGGTGATGTAAGGTGAGACACCTAAAGCAAATACGGAGAAACTTTGTAACGCGCCACCACCTAATAAATTGAGAAGTGATAAAGCATTATTGGTTTGGAAATCAACATCTTGCACCGTGACTCCAGGAACGGTAATTGCAGCCCCAATGCGAAACACGAATAAAATCATCACCACGAAAAAGATGCGATTGACGATTTCTTTGTTTGTAAAGATGGCAGCAATTTTTTTCATTATTTAATTACCTCAGTGGTACCGCCAGCTTCTGTGATTGCTTTTAATGCTGATTCAGAAAAATGGTGGGCAAGGACTTTTAATTTTTTGTCTAATTTACCCGTGCCTAAAATTTTAATCGCTCGGGCTTTGCTTTTCACTAAGCCTTTTTCAATCAACATGGTTGGGTTGACTTCAGTTCCATCTTTGAATTGACTTAAATCGCCAACATTAACAACATCATAACGAAGCGTGGTGTAGTTTTTGAATCCTCTTTTTGGAATACGGCGATAGAGTGGGTTTTGTCCACCTTCGAATCCTGGACGGACGGATCCACCAGAACGCGAACCTTGACCAAGAATCCCACGCCCAGAAGTTTTTCCTAAACCAGAACCGATCCCACGACCCCATATCGTGCGTTTTTTTCTCGCACCTTTATTTGCTTTTAATTGATGTAAAGCCATTGAGAAAATCCTCCTATAGCTTGCCTCTTAAAGCAAGATATTCTTTCTTTGATTTGAGTTGACTTAAAGCCTCATGTGTTGCACGGACGATATTGATTGCAGCCCGTGAACCATAAACTTTAGAATAAACGTTTTTGCATCCCGCTAATTCTAAAATAGCGCGAACAGGTCCACCAGCAATAATACCGGTACCATCTGGTGCTGGTTTTAAAAAGACGTTGGTTGCACCCCATTGACCTTGAACTTCATGGTTAATGGTGCCAGCGCGAACGAATTGAATCATGCTTGTATTTTTACGTGCTGCTTCTAAAGCTTTTTTAATGGCATCAGGAACTTCACCAGCTTTACCATGAGCAAAGCCATATTTTCCTTTACCATTACCAACGACAACAAGAGCAGTGAAGCGCATGTGCTTACCACCTTTGACAACTTTGGTAACACGCTTAATGGCAACGGTTCTTTCTTCAAATTCTTTTGGTTCGTTATCCCGACGAGGACGTCTTGGTCCACGATTATCGCGACGAGGACCACCGCGATCGTTTGGGTTAGCAGGACGATTGCCTTGTGGAGCATTCGTAACTGGCGTCATTGGTTTGACTTCAGTTTTGATAGTTGGTTTAACGTCAGTTTTAATTGTGGGTTTAACTTCAGTTTTGATGCCTGTTTTTTCCATTGGGTTCTCCTTAGAATTGTAAGCCCGCTTCACGTGCTGCATCGGCTAGCGCCTTAATGCGACCGTGATAGAGGTAACCAGAGCGATCAAAAACAACTGCTTTGATTCCCTTGGCTAAAGCTTTCTTGGCAACATCAGAACCGACTTGTTTAGCCGCATCTAATGTTTTGCCAATTTTTAAAACTTTCGAAGAAGAAGCAACGATGGTGATACCTTTGCTATCGTCAATCACTTGAGCATAAATCCCAGTGTTTGAACGATAAACCGATAAACGAGGACGTGCGGTTGTTCCAGAAAGAGTTTTGCGAATTCGGGCGTGGCGTAATTGCCGTTGCGAATTTTTTGATGGTTTGTTAATCATATGCCATCCTCCTATTTCTTGGCGCCGCCAGCAGGAGCAGCAGCCGCAGCAGCACGCTTACCTTCTTTGCGGATAATTCTTTCGCCTCTATAACGAATCCCTTTACCTTGGTAAGGTTCAGGTGGACGTTGCATACGAATGGTTGCAGCAGTTTCACCTACCGCTTGTTTATCAACACCTTCAATTGATAACTTGGTGTTTTCATTAATGATAACTTTGACTCCTGGTAAAGGTGTGACCACGACTGGATGAGAGAAACCAATCGACATTTCTAAATTGGCACCTTTCATCGCAGCACGGAAACCAATCCCAACTAAATCAAGTTCTTCTTTAAATCCAACAGAAACACCAGTGACAGCATTGGCAAGCAATGCTCGGTTTGTTCCATGAATTTTTTTAACTTCTTCTTTATCATTGGGACGGACTAAGTTAAGCGTTGTACCTTCTTGTTTTAACGTGAAACCTTTAGGCAAGGTTAACGTTAATTTACCTTTAGGACCTTCAAAATTAACATTTAAATCTTTGATCGAGATTTTGACATTCGCAGGAAGATTAATCGGTTTATTACCAACACGTGACATACGTTATCCTCCTACCAAACATAGGCTAGCACTTCGCCGCCTAAACCTTTTTCTCTTGCTTTAGCATCGGTCATGATGCCTTGGGATGTGGAAATAATGGCCACACCTAAACCACGAATGACCCGTGGTAATTTATCAACTGGGGCTGTGACGCGTAAGCCTGGTTTTGAAATACGGCGAATACCATTGATAACGCGTAAAGTTCCGCTATTTGCATATTTAAGTGAGATGACGATTTGCTTTTTAGCATCACCAATGACTTCAAAGCCATTGATAAAACCTTCATCTTTTAAAATCGCAGCTAAGCGAACTTTTAAACCGCTACTTGGGATCGTCACCGCTTCTTGTTTTAATAAGTTAGCGTTACGAATTCTGGTAAGCATGTCGGCAATTGGATCGGTAAATGACATAACTTTTTTCCTCCTTACCAACTTGCCTTTTTCATCCCTGGGATTTCACCACGGTGGGCGAGTTCCCGGAGACAAATCCGGCAGACTTTAAACTTTTGAAGCACAGCGCGAGGACGACCGCACCGTTGGCAACGCGTGTAAGCTCTAACAGCAAATTTAGGTTTTCTTAATTGACGTAATTTTGTCGAAGTTTTTGCCATAATGCTCCTTAACGGTTAAATGGCATGCCTAATGCTAGTAATAAAGCATAAGCTTGCTCATCATTTTGTGCCGTGGTGACAATGACGATGTCCATCCCACGAATCTTGTTGACGCGATCAAAATTAATTTCAGGGAAAATAAGTTGTTCTTTAATCCCTAACGTATAATTGCCGCGACCATCAAAACTATTACGAGAAACGCCGCGGAAGTCACGAACGCGTGGAAGTGCAACGGAAACAAGTTTATCTAAGAATTGATACATCTTGACACCACGTAGGGTGACCTTCGTACCAATCGCTTGATTTTCTCTTAACTTAAAGGTTGCAATTGATTTTTTGGATTTAGTGATCACAGGCTTTTGACCCGTGATGTCAGTTAATTCTTTAACCGATTCTTCTAATAACTTTGAGTTACCGGTAGCATCACCAACACCGACGTTAACAACAATTTTTTCCACTTTTGGGACTTCCATAATCGAAGCCAATTTCAAAGATTTAAAAAGTGAAGGACGAATTTCTTTTGTATATTTGGTTTGTAAGCGTGAGGTCAACTTAACCGCAGGTTGAGCTTTGGTTTTTACCGGTGCTTCTTTGGTTGCAGTTTCTTTTTTGACTTCAGGTTTTGCCGCAACAACTTTAGGTTCAACAGCTTTAACTGGTGC
>JBBAWZ010000006.1:0-1363 GCA_040396875.1 Bacilli bacterium | reverse complement strand
TCCGCTTCTGGGGTTTCCGTGGCGGGTTTAACTTTCTTTTCTTCTGCCATGTTTGTCCCCTCCTTATTCAATCGTCGCGCCGGATTTAACCGCGAGACGAACTTTTTTATCTTTGACGACGCTGACTTTGAATCGAGTTGCTTTTTTAGATTTAGGATCAATTAGTGCAACGTTCGATAAATGAATGGGTGCGTAGATACTAACAATGGCACCTTCAGGATTGTTTTGTTTTGGCTTTTGATGTTTCTTACGAACATTAATACCTTCGACGACAACGCGTTGATTGTCGCGATCAATCTTTTGAATTGCACCAGTTTTGCCTTTATCATTACCTGCGATAATGATGACTTTGTCACCTTTTTTTAATTGGGTTGCCATATCATCACTCCTTATAAGACTTCCGGTGCTAAGGAAATAATTTTCATAAATCCTTCACCTAAGTCACGTAATTCTCTTGCAACTGGACCAAAGACACGGGTGCCTTTTGGCGTGCCGTCATCATTGATTAATACGATCGCGTTATCATCAAAAGAAATGGAAGTACCGTCTGGACGGTGAATCGCTTTCTTTGTACGAACAATAACACCTTTAACGATGTCACCTTTTTTAACTTTGCCATCGACGATTGCAAACTTAACTGCGCACATGACGATGTCACCAATACTAGAAGTGCCCCGGAAAGAACCACCAAATAATTGGAAAATTCTAACCGATTTAGCGCCGGAGTTATCCGCCACAACTAAATTAGTTTCCTTTTGAACCATTGGTTACGTCCTCCTTCAATTCAACTTTTTGGAAACCGCGCTTATCAATCGAAACTAAACGGAAACGTTTGGTTCTTGATAAGGGTCTGGTTTCAACGATCGTCACTGTATCGCCAATTTTTGCTTCATTCTTTTCATCATGAGCAAAAAACTTTTTCGAGATGGTGACTAACTTTTGATATTTAGGATGTGGTTTCTTACTCACGATTAAAACAGCAATTGTTTTATCGTTCTTATTGGTGACCACAGTTCCTGTAAATTGTCGGCGATTGCCACGTTCCATAAGTGGTTGCCTCCTTATTTAAGACCTAATTCGCGTTCGCGGATCACTGTATAAATACGAGCGATATCCTTACGAATACTTGTTAAGTTCTTGCCATTCTTCAGTTGGCCAACCGCTTGTTGACGACGTAAGTTAAAGAGTTCTTCCTTCAGAGTGTAAATTTTTGCATTGAGTTCTTCCGTTTTCATATCACGGATATCTTTAAGTGATAACACAATTATTTACCTCCTTCTTTTTTAATGACTTTGGTTTTAACTGGTAATTTATATCCAGCGAGTCGTAATGCTTCTTGAGCTTCTTTTGCATCCACGCCACC
>JBBAWZ010000005.1:0-68672 GCA_040396875.1 Bacilli bacterium | reverse complement strand
TGGTGGAGATGCGGAGAGTCGAACTCCGGTCCAGAGAAGATCCCACATTAGCGTCTACAGCTTAGACGATATTGATTTAACCCCTGTCGTAGATATCGACAAACTAGCCAAGGGCGAGATTCATAAATTTTCGTCAGCTACGTGAATCAGTGTAGTCGCTTAGCTTCTTGGTATGACACTGGTCCGTTGCGTGAGAAGCGAAACCAACGGTAGCGCGCAGTCCCGCCTGAGCGGGTCACAGTATATCGGAGCTTAATGGTTAAGCTGCTGCGAATTGTAAACTGTTGCCAGTTACTATTTTTTGGTGATAACGTCACCACTCGGCTGCATCCAATGCGCGATGACAACCCTGTCGAAACCATGACATCCCCAGGTTGTTGCTCTTATGAGCAATTTAATCTTAAGGTAATACCTTGGTGAATGCAATCATCCCAACTCCAATTGCTTAATGAATTGATTTACTTATATAATTAAAACGCACAGAGGTATTATGAAAACACTTAAACTCATCTTCCAATCCATCTTTAGTAACGAGCCGATCATGCAAGCAAGAAACCAACCATGGTATATTGCCATCATTTTGTTTCTGCTATCGATTTTATTAGCAACCTACCCAACTTATAATCAAATCAGTAACCGTGAAGGATCTACTTTCTTATCTGGCAATACCTTTTCGATTGAAAATGCACTTGTTTCATTTACAGAAGCAATTGAAGACGCTGGTGTGGATTTAGTCGTTGTATCTGAAACGGTTGATGGTGTCACCACTTATTCCATTGATAACCAAGGTACGAGTTGGAGTGCTGCTTTTCAAAATACATTCGTGGACGAAGAAGCGTTCCCTTATTTTGAATACGCGGTAAATGGCACAACTCGATTACGTGTGTTTGTTCAAGAAGATCAAACCGATGAAGCGATGGGTGAATTTGCCAATCGTTTATTAACCTTACCTACCGGAGATGACCAAATCGGAAGTTTTATGTTGCTAGCGAAATCCGCTGTCTATATGTATGTTTATAATCCCGCTGCATTAGCAGACGGTTCTGTTAACGGAGAAGGTTTTGCAACCGCCTTTACGGGCACTTATGATGAAGTTCCACTCGGTACAAACTTAGCTAACTTTATTCAAACCGATCAAGATGGTAATGTCATTGATCCAACGGATGTGAGTGAGTATGTAAACCTCGTTTTTGCAAATTGGCTTAATTTCTTTGATCAAAGTTTTGCATATTCAAAGTCAGTGTTATTACTTGCGCAAAGCGGTTTAACCCTTGTTGTAAACGCAGTGATGGCGCTCATGATGTCGGTTGTCATCTTCATCATGACGCGTGGAAAATTAAATCCAAACAACCATTTCAAGTTTGGTGAAACGATGAAAATGGGCGCATGGTCATTATTCTCCCCGGCTTTATTAACCATCGTCGCAGGAGCATTATTCCCTGAATTTGCAGGTACAGCCTTCGTATTATTTGTCGGTCTTCGCTTAATGTGGTTGTCGTCTAAATATTTAAGACCCGTTGATGCTAATGTCGTGCCGAATACACCTAAGAAATAATCTACTTCTTCGTTGGTCTACCAATCGAGTGATATTCAACCCCTTGCATCGTCTTGGGATCAAATAAATTTCGACCATCAAATACAATTGGAGTTTTCATCAATCGTGTAAAATCACTGGCCTTAAGATTTTTAATTTCTTTGGCATCGTTCAAAATAATGGCAAGATCAGCATTTTTAAGTGCCTCTTCAATTTCAATCGCATATGCTAAACATGGTTTTTCACCACGAACGTTAAAGAAATCAAAGGTAGCCTTTTTATCATAGGCAAAAATAATCGCTTCTTGATCTGCTAAGGTATCGATAACTTTAAAGGCGGGTGAATTTCGAACATCTGTTGTTGAACCTTTATAACTTAATCCAAGGACGGCAATCTTCTTTTGTTTGATTTGATGGTTGAATCGTTCCATCACCCTGTTCATAAAACGCATGATTTGATCTTGGTTGATGGCCATCGTTGCATCTAACATGCTGCCTTTGATTTGGTGTTGACTGGCAAGGTACTTGAGTGCTTTTAGGTCTTTAGGGAAACAACTGCCTCCAAAACCGACCCCGGGTTGAATAAATTGATTTCCGATACGAGGATCGTAACCAATCCCTTTGACGACATCTTGGATATCAGCGCCAACAGCTTCTGCGATTTGTGACATTTCGTTAATAAAGGAAACTTTGGTCGCTAAGAATATATTGGCTGCATACTTCGTTAATGCTGCTGTGTTTGGATCGGTTATCAAATACGGGACTTTCGTGGGATAGTTAAACACTGCTCTCAGTTTTTTTTCAAATCCTACTTGGTTAGTGCCCACAATTACCCTACTTGGTGATGAGATATTTTTTAAGGCTTCACCTTGAGATAAAAATTCAGGCATGATCACAATTTGGATATCTTTTCTGTTTTTTTCTAACGCCAGTTTCGTTAATGTTTCAAAAGTTCCAGGTAACACAGTGGAGCGAACCAAAACCATGATGCCTTTTTTACCACTTTCAATCACGTGAGAAAAAGCATCTTCAATTGCCGATAAATCGAGTTCACCCTTTTCACCTTCAGGTGTAGGAACCGCTAACAAAACAACATCGGATTGCTTGAGGGCTTGTGAAGGTTCTTCGATATAACTGAGGTTTTTGCTATGTTTTTTTAATAACTGAAATACACCGGGTTCATTTAAATAATCAAGTTGGTTTTTTAAGTCATTAATTTTGGAGATATCTTTATCAAATCCCCATACGGAATGGAACTGTGCTAAATAAGCCGCATTTGTTAGCCCTACATAACCAAGTCCGAAGACAGTAATGTTCATATGATCACCCTTATTTGATTGTTTTGGTTTTTGAATAAATATATTTGGCAAGGTATCCACTAAGATACATGCCCGTAGCTACTTGTAATTCTACTATATTGGGATTGGTTTTAACTGAATAGACATAAGGATTTTTTTTATTTAAGTAAAAGATAGAGATTAAGGCAAAAGAGGTTCCGGTTGCTTTGGCGGTTTTAATCGCTATTTTTTTGATATCTTGAGGTGTTTCGATTTGCTTTAAGTATTCTTTCCCGTTTAGCAAAACAACTTCAACACCGGTAATCACACGTTTGCCCATCACAAGAATTTTAAAGAGTTGTCGGTCTTGCGGAGGTACATACGCTTGAACAATAAGGGGTTGCATGCCGATTGGTTCTAATACTTTGACTAATTCTTTTTCATCACGAACAAAATAGATCTTTTCATTCAATTGTGGATATCGATTCTTAACTAACACTGGATAGTGAATATCGTTCATCATCTCTTTCACTTCTTGAATCGATTGCATCAAATTTACATTGACCGAGTAAGGTAAAGCAATCGTTGCCGGACTTGGAATCAATGCATTTCTTAAGGTAATGGAAAGTAAAGCCCGGTCCATCGATAAGTTGATGGCGCTACTATCATTAAAGACTTTCATTTGTTGGTCTGTTTCTAAGAATTTAGCGATTTGAGGGTCGCTATCTAACAACACCGCAAATTTAAAAAAACCTTTGTTAGTGGTCTCAATCAATCGATTTAAGTCTGTGGAAGGGACGGCGATGAGTTTAAGTTTAAATTTTGCAAAAGCATCAATTAACAAACCAAGTTGTGTGGATTGTTCAGCCCTACCGGGAATATGACGATAAATCATCAAGCCATTCATCGATAATATTTTACACGATTTAAATGGCGTTTTGACTATTCTCATAGAATGACTTACTATGAAAGTAATCTATGAAGCAAGCAAAAGACACAATCAAGATTGTTGTCACCGATATCGATGGCACCTTATTTTCTCATCAAACAAAAGTGATGCCTGTTTCCGCTATTAAAGCAATCCAATCCCTACAAGCAAAGGGCATTAAAGTGTTTTTGGCCTCGAGTCGAAATCGTTATCTTATTCACAAACTAGGGATTTTAGATTCCATTAAACCAGATGGTTTGATCACGATGAATGGGGCAAACGCCATCATTGATGGAAGAATTATTCACCGTTATCCACTTCCAGAATCTGAAGTTGATGCCTTAATTAAGTTTTCTAAACGTTTAAAATTTGGTCTTACATTAGTGGAAGAAAATGGTGGTCATATCAATTATGTCGATGAACGAGTGATTCAAGCCCACGAAAAATACGGCACTCGCTTCCCTCAACCTCGAACCTTTCCCGACCATTATGATCGTAAGATTTATCAAGCGATTGCCTTCTGTGACGAAGTCGATGAAAGTTTATTTTTACCCCACCTTAAGTTGTGTAAATCCGCAAGATGGGACACTTTTGCAGTTGACATTATGCCAATCGATTCTGATAAGGCCAAAGGAATTCTTGCCGTGTTAGAACACTATGGATGGAAACCAGAAAACGTCATGGCGTTAGGTGACGCTCCTAATGATATGGAAATGTTAGAGTTTGCAGGGATTTCAGTAGCCATGGGTAATGGAAAAGAAGAAGTAAAAAAAGTTGCAGATTATGTTACCAAAACCGTTGATGAAGATGGTTGGGCAAAGGCGATGAAACACTTCGGTTTAATCGATTAATTATTTGTGATACGGATGACCTTTTAAAATGGTCATACTTCGATAAAGTTGTTCTAAAAGCATTAAACGAAATAATTGATGTGGAAAAGTTAACTGAGAGAAACTCCATTTTTCATTTGCAATGTTACGAATGGATTGATCAATCCCGTGAGATCCACCAATCACCATGACCAGCTGACTTGTCTTTAATTGGAGTGTTTCAATTCTTTTTGCCATTACTTCACTCGAGAGTTTTTGACCTTGGATATCCAATAGAACGATATAGGCATTATTTGGGATTAAATTTTTAATTTTTAAACCATCCGCATGTAATGCTTTTGTGATGTCTTCCTCACGATCAGTTTTAATGGGTGTTTCAGGAATGTCATGAATCGATAATTCAACCAATGGTAAAAGGCGTTTTTTGTATTCTTCGATACCTAAATTTAGGTATGTGTGTTTGATAAAGCCCACCGCAATTAATTTAATCTTGAACATGGGATTAGTCGCCGCCAACAACGACATCGTATTGTTGGGTTAATTCTATTTTAAATTTTGTTGTGAGTAAACGACGTTTTCTTAATACCTTTTGATACGTTTCTAAGGCAAGTTCTGGGGTGTTCGCTTCTTCACTGATGTGGGCTAAGTATACTGATTTTGTATTCTCACCGATCATTTCAGAGAAAAACATCGCACTATCTTCGTTTGATAGGTGGCCGCTATCGCCAAGGATTCTTACCTTTAGATCTTGGCTACGATTGGTTTGTAATAACATCTTCACGTTGTGATTAGATTCAAGAATATAGTGATGTTTATTTTTCATCAGTTCAATATTCTTTTCAGATATGTAACCAGTATCCGTCATATAAACCAAAGAAGATTCTCCATCTTCAATGACAAACCCTAATGGATTTCGAGCATCGTGAGAAATCGCTAACGGTATCACTTTGATATGTTGAAAATAAAAGGGTTCGTATGGGGTGAGTTCTTTACCATGTAAAACAGGCATAGTTCCTTTTGAGGCATAGCGAATCTCTTCAGGAAAAAAATCCTTACCCATCGCGTGATCACTATGTTCGTGGGTGAACAAAACCGTTTGTACTTGTTCCATGAGATATGGCGTTTTTGCGAAGGTTTCCTTGAGTCTAGTCTTGGTTAAACCTGCATCAATGAGTAAAAGATAACCACGGCTCTCCACTAAGGTTGCATTGCCTTTGGAGCCTGAGGCAAGGATATAAAATTTCATTATTCTTCGATATCGGGAGCGCCGTGTTCTTGACGAATTTGTTTTAATCTCGATTCGTAATCTTCACTTGGATTATCAAAACGTCCAAAGTTTTTAAAGAAGAGAAGTGGAACAATGCCTGTTTTACCATTACGATTCTTCGCGATAATAATTTCAACAAGCTCAGCGTATTCACCAACTTCTTTGGTTAATGCTTCAACCTTTTCTCTTTCTTCTTTAAAGCGTTTCTTTTCATCTTGGGTGACGTTCTTACTAAATCCAAGGTTTTTATAATATCCTGGACGATACATTAAAAAGACCATATCCGCGTCTTGTTCAATCGCACCTGATTCACGTAAATCTGAAAGATAGGGACGTTTATCGTCTCGTGAGTCAACTTGTCGAGATAATTGGGAAATCACTAACACAGGGACTTTGAGATCGCGCGCAAGTTCTTTGAGGGCTCTAGAAATGTTGGAGACTTCCACTTGTCGAGATTCAATACGTTTTTCACCTGTGGTAATTAAACCAATATAATCGACAACGATTAAACCTAAATCATCATGAGCAGCTTTTAACTGACGTGACTTGGCAAGGATATCAATCAGTTTGATACCAGGGGTGTCATCGATAAATAATTTGGTGTTACCAATATTCTTAATCGATTGACCGACCGTGGCCTTTTGTGCTGCGTTTAAGAAGCGTGTACCTGTTTGAATATTGTCGAGTGAGACAGTCGCGTCGGTAGCAATCAATCGTCTTACGAGTTGTTCAGATGGCATTTCTAAAGAGAAAACGGCAACTGAAATTGAGTTCAATTTGACCGCGTTGTACGCTAAGTTAAGGGCAAAAGCGGTTTTACCAACCGAAGGCCGAGCGGCGATAATGGTCATTTCACCTTTTTGTAAACCGTGGGTGTAGTCATTCAGTTTTTTATATCCAACATCAACACCGGTGAGTCCATCAGCCCGTTGGATAACTTTTAATTCGGCTTCAACGCGTTGAGATACTTCGAAAGCAGTTTTAAACTTATCAATACGTCGTCTTTCTGCTACGGTTCTTAAATCGTTTTCGGCTCGTGCTAAAAATTGATTAATTTCATCAATTTCTTCGGTTTCGTAGTTTTGTCTAATCTTATCAATCATCGATAAGTAGTCTCTTAATAGTTTGTTGTCTTGCAAAATAACGAGATAAAAATCAAGGTTCGATAATGAGATCACAGATTCTAAGAGTTCTTTTAAGTATTCAATGCCACCAGCATTGACGGATTCTTTCATCAATCCTAATTCTTCAAGGACAGTTTGAATATCAACAGGAAGACGCTTATCAAATAGATTACGAATCGCTTGATACACCAATTGATTAGGCGCTGATTGACCATAAAAATGATCAACGGTAACCGTGTTGATGCATTGCGCAAGCGCCGATGAATTTGTCATCATTGCACCTAGTACGATTTTTTCAGCTTCAATGTTATGGGGAAGAGGTTTGGCCATGACCTATTTACTTTCTGTGACGTGAACGGTAACCGTACCGATGACACCTTTATGTAATTCTATCTTAAGTCTTGTGAATCCAAGCGCGTTGACCAAAAAGTGATCAATAAACTTACGCTTATCAATCGTGAGTTTGTGTTTTTCTTTAAGTTCTTCAACAATTTGTTTGGTGGAAATGGTACCAATCATTCTGCCATCACCAGCAATTTTAGCCTTAAATTCAAGGGTAATCGAGGCAAGTTTGCCCACCAATTCTTGAGCTTCCGCAATTTTTTGATCTTCGATGTTTTTTAATTGTTGTTGTTGTTCATCTCGAATTTCTTTGCCACGATTCGTTAAGGCAACCGCAAGTTTATTCGGGAAAAGATAATTAGCAGCATAACCATTCGCCACTTCAATTTCTTGGTCTTTTTTACCAATGTTTTTCACATCTTTGAGTAGAATAACTTTCATCATTAATTTCCTTCTTTGATTTGCATTTCTCGAGCGCGTGTTAAATATTCTTTGAGTGTTTCTAACACTCTTGCCTTGACGGCTTGAATGGGTTCAACAACTTTGGTTTCGTAACCGGCCGCCGTGTAATGACCACCACCACCAATTTTTTCCATTAACATCGCGACGTTGATACTTCCATCACTTCGGCAAGAGACTTTAGTATAACCATTGGGTGTGACTTTGCCAATGACAATAGCGGCTTTAATACCACGCATGTCCATGATGGCGTTAGCAACCTTAGCGATAAGTGCGGATTCGTTTTGAATAATTTCGTCTTCATTAAAGGATGCAAGGAGGATATCGCTTTGAATGCTTTCAGCAGAAGAAGTGACACGGTTGATAATCAATAAGTCGTTATAGTCTTCTTTCAGTAATTCGTGAGCTTTATTGGTGTCTGCACCTTTTTCAATTAAGAATCGTGAGGCATCAAAAGTTCTTGGTCCGACAGATTTTAATTTATAGAAGTTTGTGTCGAGGTAAATGCCTGACAACATAATAGTCGCAATCAAAGAAGGTAATTTAAATTCAAAAGATTTGAAGTATTTGTTATGGAGGATGATATCTACAACTAATTCAGTTGCACTCGATGCGGACGTATCAATAACCGGTTCCATGGAGACTTTGGCAATAAATTCATCGGTACGCTTGTGGTGATCAATGACGATGGTAGGAATGTCTTTATCAAGGATTTGATTTCCCATCACTAAAGAAGGACGGCTGACGTCAACAACCACAATCAAATCTTGACTTGTAACTTGAGCAATCGCATCGACGGATTTAATAAAAATTTGTTTGTTTTCACTCGGAGAAAACTCACCCGAGACAGCTTGGCTTGCTCTTTTTTCTGAAAAAGCATAGTCAAAAATAATTCTGCTGGGAATTTTAAGATGTTCACAAATCGCTCGTACACCTAATGCAGAACCAAGCGCGTCCATATCTGCATCCAAGTGACCGACAATGTAAACGTTTTTCGCTTCGAGAATATTTCTTAAAATCTTATCGTTTCGTTCTTTAATCCGTTGAGCGGTCTTCATTTCATTTTCTTGGCTCAAGCGATAACCACCAAAGAATTGCTTTTTGCTATCTTCATCGATGATACCTTGGTTTCCACCACGTGCAACCGCAAGTTCAAGCGCTTCAACAGCGCGACCATTGAGCTTTGTGTAATCGTCACTCGTACCTAATGCCATCCCAATTGAAATGGTGATTTGTCTTTCTTTTTGACGATCAATCGCAAAGACGGTTTCTACGATTCGATATTTGTCTTCTTTCATCTTGTTAAACGCTAATACGGGACCAATTAAAAAATAGGAGTCACTGCGAATCCGTTGAATGACAAATCCAAAACCGGAAAAATAAGCAATGATGGATGAACGAATTTTGGAAATATAGTCACTCTTTTCATCGAATGCAGGAGCGTTTTCTTCATAGTTATCAAGCACGACATATCCTAGAACTGGACTTTGGTTACGATTGATTAACAGCAAGTCTTCATAGGAGGTGATGTCTTTAAGGATAAACATCCGTGAGGTCGTTAAAAACTTAACTTCAAAAACTTTTCCGGAAAGCACAAGTTGAACACTGGTTTTAATACCTTGTAGTAACGGAGATAACTCTTTTTTCCATTCATGAATGTTGGTTTCAACGAGGTTGGGTTGAAGATCTTGAATAACTTCGTTAACCCAAATGACTTGATCGTCTTGGTCTAATAAAATGATGCCTAAACCTGCGTATCGATATGCTTCTGGGATATCAGAACCAAGTAAATCAGCTGTTTTTAAATCCTTTTTTTGACGGTTACTAAGAATAGTGGCTAAGAAAGAAAGCATGTAAATAACATTGAAAACAAAAAGAATGCCAACCAAAGCAAAGATAACAGAGTAAGTTAAGATACTTTGAATACCTAATAAGTCGTAATAATAGAAGACAATAATGCCGGCCACTAACAACAATTCAAAAAATAAAACAAGTAAAGTGGTGGTCCGAAGTTTTGAAAGTATTTTAATCATATTCCCTAGAAAATTATATATGAAAAATCGATGCAAGTTGCATCGACATTTCAAGAAAAAAAGTCCTGTTAGGGACTTTTGTTCGCACATGAAGTCGTTAAGCCTGTTTAATACAAATTCCCTCATCGTCCTAAGCATCCTAACGATGCACTATATTCACCTATGAGGGGAAGCAATATTCTCCTAGGGAGAATCCTCACGCCTTCATGTGCAAACACTTGTTTTTATCGCATATTCTGCTGGGATGACTATCCTTGGTCTAGTATGGGAAAACATATAAAAAGACCTTGAATAACAAGGTCTCTATATATCTATGTAAGATGCTGGCTGGTTTTCTGTTTTAGAGAATAATCAGCTTTATAGTTTCACATAGAGTCCAATAAATACCTTATCAGCAACACCACCACAGAGACTAAGGGGTTGATTTTTCTATGTTAAATTAAGCACAAACCATCGGTGGCATAGCTTGTGCTGAGTGTGACCACTTCAATTGCAAATAATTCTATGAGAAATTGATGAGCGTTTGGACTTTAACTGATACAAAGATAGGATTATTCACTAGACTTTATTAGAGGTGATCGAAATACTTTGGAACTAAGCTCAGTGTCTTAAGATCTATGTTGGTGGTGGTATTTTCGTCTTTGAATAATGTAAAAAAATTTATTCTAAAATAATAGCAAGTACACCGCTAGGGTTATTATTCGCTTGTGCTTGTTTTTAGTGGCTTGGGTCTTCTTACCAAAACGAAAAACAAACCAAAAATACCTAGGGTTATCAATGAGACAACAAGGATGTTCTGAACAATTAAGGAAATAACGATGGTGGTGATTGCTAAAACAAGACTTACCACAAAGAGCATGATGGTGAAAAGACCACTGCCCACCGATCCAAAGATTGGAATGAAATTGAAGAGCGTTGAGATTGGCTTAAATGAAAGCAACAAGCCGACGAATAGCATTAAGAAACCAACCACTCGGAATATCCAAATCGTGAGCTGATATTCTGTTTGAAGTTGAGAAACAACATTTTCAATCGTACTTTCTCCGTTAAAAAAACGATACATAATGTTGCCACTATCGGTGGTAAATGCACTAAATTGATTGTTATCTATGTTTCCTAGAAGCAAACCTTGATCATCAAATTCAATCACTGTGAAGGAAATACGAACATCACCAATCAGTGGTGTTGATAAATCAAAACGTTCTTGATTAGTAAAATACAAGTCATTAAGTACGACAGTGTAACTATTATTTACAATCATGTCTTGTGTCACGGATAAGTCATTAGACGCGGAAAGGTCTAAGTTAGTTCCGTCCACAGGAATGTTGTTGATGGATAAACCAGTTGACGTGGATGTTCGTGGTTGAGGTAAATTCACAATCCATGTGTTGTAGTTGATTGGAAGGTCTCGAGGAAAATCACTGGTCCTACCTCGCCAAGTTGTGGTTTGTGCAGGGTTGGTAAGCCAAGTTTTTGAATACGTGTAGCGAATTTCGCTATTAAAGCTGGATTGAGTATTTCCGCTATTCGTGGTGGCGGTGGATTGAGTTTCTATGTATCCATACATTTCAACTGTTCTTGTGACTGCAACAAATTCCCTTGTTAATAAGGGATCGTTGGCTTTATTCGTTGCCGAGAAAGCGCCAACGGTGTATCCAAGATAACTTGATTCTAAGGCTTCGTTGTATTCTACTGCTTGCTCTGCAACTTTTGATAAGTTCTCTTGTGCTTCATTAAAATACAAAACTGGAAAAGCGCAAAGAAAGATTAAGGCTCCACCAAGGATTCCCGTCAATGGATTGCGATTGGTTTGTGAATTTGGCTTTTGTGATAAAGAATTACTCATTATTTGATCTCCTATTAAAAAAATTATATATGATTAAAAAATTAAAGGTAAAAATTTGAAAAGTGTGGTTCGGCGTGGACAACAAATACAGAGACTTTTATTATTTTTGCACAACCGCTTGAGATATGTAATGGATCGGTGATTTGAAACCAATAAATTCACGATGAAATTAACTTAATGCGTAAAGGCCGCGGGATGGGTGTGAGAACCAACCATAATAATTGTGCCGAAGAATGGATGCTACATCGTAAACTTTGGTTAAGGCTTTTAATTGTTGAATCGTGTAAGTTTTTCCTTGAGTCATGACGTCTTTGATTTTCATCGCTCGGAGACGATAGGCTGTTATTCTTGGGCCTTTCACGCCACCGATTTGCGGGTGATCGAGTCGTTGTAAGAACTCTTTCATCAATCCTTGTTGTTTTCTCTTATTTCGTTGATGGCTTTGTACTGCATCAAATGGTTTTGCTTCAAGGACAACAATGGCACGATCATCTTGGACAGTGATTAGCCCAACTTCTAATTTTCTTAATAATGCCAACAATAGTTTTTGCTGTCTTTTTAAAGCCTTCAATACCTTTTGGGGAACGGCGAGATAAACAAGATCAACGAGTTTTAAACGGTCTACCACTTGATAAATCAGTTTAAGATTAATGGCCAATTTCATTTCGACGGCGATGGTTGTTTTGCCTTTAACCGCAAAAACATCAAGGTTTTTGATTTCCCCTTGGACCACATATCCTTGTGCCTTTAATAAGTTTGCAACTGGCTTGAATAAGTCAGATTCTTTCATGGTTAAATCTTAACATCTCTTGGTTCTATTGTTGAATTTTGGTGATTCATAAACCATATAATCTACTGTTAGAACCAATCTTCATTCTGTGTGAAAAAATAAAAGAAGACCTTGTTGAGGTCTTCTATAAAGTCTAATGAAACACCGCTAATTTTTCTATTCTCTAGAATAATCAGCTTTGTTGATTTACAACAACTTTTGATTAATCCATTAAGAATGGAATAAGTGACATGAATCGAGCGTTTTTAATCGCGACTGCTAATTCACGTTGGTAACGGGCATTCGTGCCAGTTACACGACGAGGAGCGATTTTACCGTTTGGGGTAATGAAGCGTTTGAGTAATTCCACATCCTTATAATCAATATGCTTGATGTTATTGGTGGTGAAGTAGCAAACTTTCTTCTTTGGACGCATTTTCTTAAATGCCATAGATGAAGTTCCTTTCTTTAGAAGGGGAGATCGTCATCGACGATATCGATACTTTCTAAATTTTTATTGTCGTCTTTTTCAAGTTGTGGGGTGGGGTTGGGTTCGGCGTTTGCGCCTGGACCTGTTCCTTTTGAATCTAAGAATTGAACGGTATCCGCGATGATTTCTAAGGCACTGCCTTTGCGACCATCTTTGGTTTCATAGTTTCGTTGTTGGAGTCTACCTTCAACACCAATTAAGCTTCCCTTGCGAGTGTATTTTGCTAAGTTATCGGCTGTATTACCGAAGGTGATGCAGTTGATAAATGAAGCAGTTTTAGGTTCGCCAGGTTTTGTGCGGTTATCAATAGCAACCGTGAAGGATGCAAAGCTATTGCCGGCAGCAGATTTTCTTAATTCTGGGTTTTTAGTCAAACGACCAACGATGACAGCGCGATTAATCATAGGTTAAACCTTCCTTATTGTTCAGGATCAACGATGATTAAATGACGTAATAGTGCATTGTTAATCTTTGCAAGACGGTCAAATTCTTTAACCGCTTCCGCTGATGCCGTTGCTTTCACAACGACGTAATAGCCTTTACGTTGCTCTTTAATTTCATAAGCAAGGTCACGAGAACCCCATTCGTTTACGTTGGTGATTGTGGCACCATTGGACGTTAAAACTGCGTGGACTTTAGCCACTTCAGCTTTACGGGTTTCTTCGTCTAAGCCATCACGCACAATGTACATGATTTCGTACTTTCTCATAAAGCACCTCCCTCTGGACATTCTGGCTCCCATTCACTGGAAGCAGAGAGTATATGAATAGCCTTCACGCTATACGTAAAGAGTATAAGGGACACTCTCTTTGATGTAAAGAAAAAATGCTTTATTATCGTCTCCTTACCTATGAATAGTGAAGTTTTGTAGACTTTGGTTACTTGGTTTTTAAAGTTGGGAATAAAATTACTTCTCGAATTGAGCTTTGATTGGTGAGGAGCATCACTAAGCGATCAATACCGATACCAATACCACCAGCAGGCGGCATGCCAAATTGTAAGGCTTCAAGGAAATCAACATCGTTTTCAGATGCTTCCTTATCCCCTCTTGCTTTTGCAGCAAGTTGCGCTTGGAAACGTTCTTCTTGATCCAAGGGGTTATTGAGTTCTGTGAAGGCGTTGGCATATTCAGAACCATCGATAAAGAGTTCAAATCTTTCCGTAAAGCGAGTATCCTTACTTTTTTTAGCAAGGGGACTAATTTCCAGTGGATGGCCGGTCACAAAGGTTGGTTGAATGAGTTTCTTTTCACAGAAGGTTTCAAAGAATTTATTAATGATATAGCCAACTGCATTTTCATGTTTTTCTAAATGGATGTTGTGTTTGTCGGCAAGGGCTTTTGCTTGTTCAAATGTCATCGGTTTAAAGAAATCGATGCCAGTGTGTTCTTTAATGAGGTCCACCATATGAACGGAACGGAATGGGGGTTTTAATGAAATTGTTTTTTCGCCCCAAGGTACTTCATAACTGCCAGTCAATTTCATCGCTAAGCTTGAAAGTAAGTTTTGAGCAAGGTTTTGCATATCGGATAAATCACCATAGGCTTGATAGGCTTCAATCGTGGTGAATTCTGGATTGTGTCTCGTATCAATGCCTTCGTTTCTAAATAAACGACCAATTTCATAAACCCGTTCTAAACCACCAACGAGTAATCGTTTTAAGGGAAGTTCGGTTGCAATTCGTAAATAAAAGTCTCTGTCCAAGGCGTTGTGATGGGTGACAAATGGACGGGCAGATGCACCACCAAGTGTGGACTGAAGCATGCTGGTTTCAAATTCAACATACCCTTGTTCATCCATATGTTGTTGGATAAGGCGAATAATTTTTGGACGCATAAGGGCTACTTTACGCGCTTCTTCGTTGACAATTAAATCAACGTAACGACGACGGTAACGTTCTTCAACATCACTCAATCCATGATATTTTTCAGGAAGCGGTCTTAATGCTTTAACAAGGTGTGTGTATGTTTTTGCTTTGACTGTAATTTCACCAGTTTTGGTGAGCATGAGGGTTCCTTGAACGCCAACAATATCACCTAAATCCGCAAGTTCAAAAATACTATAGGATTCATCACCAATGACATCTTTTCGAATATAGGCTTGGATCGTACCTAATTTATCTTGAAGTGTAATAAAACTAGCTTTACCCATGTTACGAAGAAGAACGATTCGACCGGCAACAGAGGTTTGAATACTAGCAGCTTCTAATTCATCGTGGGTTTTACCTTCTGCTATTTTTTTAACTTGTGTGGAATGATGTGTGGTTAAAAACTTTTGACCAAATGGATCAATCCCTTTATCCATTAGTTTTTGAAGCTTTTCTCGTCGGACAATCTCTTGATCAGTTAGCGCCATAATTATGCGTCCTTATCTTCTTTCTTTTTTGTTGTCTTTTTGGTTTTTTCTTCAATGGGTTTGTTCGCTAAGACACTGGAAATTTCTTCAGCGGTGATGGTTTCTTTTTCAAGAAGTGTTTTCGCAATCAAGATCACATCTTGTTTCTTTTCGGTGAGAATGCGTCGAGCTTCTTCGTGAGCATCATCAATAATCTTTCTCACTTCTTTATCGATTTCAAACGCAACTTGGGTTGAGAAGTTCTTTTGGGTTGAATTATAGTCTCTACCTAAAAAGACTGAACCTGTGTTAGATTCGTATTGAATCGGTCCTAAGGAACTCATCCCGTATTCGGTAACCATCATTCTTGCAATTCTGGTTGCCACTTCGATATCGTTTTGTGCGCCGGTGGAAACGTCACCAAAGAAAATTTCTTCGGATGTACGACCACCTAAGTAGCCAATGATTCTGGCTTCGAGTTGATTTTTGGTCATTAAGAAACGATCTTCTTCTGGGGTCATCATGACATGGCCACCCGTTCTTCCGCGTGGAACAATAGTGATTTTTTGAACCTTATCAGAGAATTTTAAGTTAAGACCAATAATCGCGTGACCAGCTTCGTGGTACGCTACTACTTCACGTTCATGTTCAGACATGCCACGTGAACTTTTTGCAGGTCCTGCAATGCGGCGATCAATCGCTTCATCGATATCTTTAATCGTTATCATTTCTCGATTGCTGCGAACTGCAAGAATGGCAGCTTCGTTCATAATGTTAGCAATATCTGCACCTGAGAAACCGACTGTTCGTCTCGCTAAATTATCAAATTCAACGGTTGGATCTAATTTTTTGTTACGAGAGTGAACTGCAAAAATAGCTGCTCTACCCTTTCGGTCTGGAAGATTGACGGTGATTTGACGATCAAAACGGCCCGCTCGTAATAGAGCTGGATCAAGGACGTCTTCACGGTTTGTTGCCGCGATGACAATGATTCCAGAGTTGTCTGAGAAGCCGTCTAATTCAACGAGTAGTTGGTTTAAGGTTTGTTCACGTTCGTCGTTACCGCCACCCATACCTGCACCACGTTGACGACCGACTGCATCAATTTCATCAATGAAAATTAAGCAAGGAGCATTTCGTTTAGCTTGACGGAACATATCACGAACACGTCCAGCACCAACCCCGACAAACATTTCAACAAAGTCTGAGCCTGAGATGGAAAAGAATGGGACGCCAGCTTCACCGGCAACTGCTTTTGCGAGTAAGGTTTTACCCGTTCCTGGGGGACCCACTAATAAAACACCGCGTGGTAATTTTGCTCCTAATTTTGTGAATTTTGCAGGAGTTTTAAGGTATTCAACAAGTTCAACTAATTCTGCTTTTTCTTCTTCGGCACCGGCGACATCACTAAATTTAATTTTTGAATTATCTTCTCTACGCGCTCTGGAGCGATTAAATTCAAGGGCTTTATTGTTTGTGTTATTAACGCTTGCGTTCATTCTCGAAAAGATAAATAAGAAGACGAGTGCAGAACCACCTACCACAAAGATGGTGGGACCCCATGCATCAAACCAATTGGTTTCAAAGGCATTATTCGTGTTCCAAATTTGGGCATAGAAAAAACCTTGTGTAGGATCGTTTTCATCAATCAATCTTGTGCTTAAGGCTTCGTCAACAGCATCTTTAATAAAGGTGTTGCTGGTTTCAAAAGTCGCGGTGAAATAAATCGTACTACCTTCTTCACTGACATAGTTTCCTGAAATAACGGTAACCGTTTCTCTTTCAGTTGTCGTGATTTCCTTGATGTCTGCAGTTTGTAAAAAATTACCTAAGTTGGTCGCGGGGATGTCAACGGTTCCAACTGGATTAGAAAAAAAGACCAACCACACAAATGCGAGGACAGCAGTTGCCATCATAATGTATGGAAATAAATAGTTTATAAAGGTATTCGGTTTTCGATTCATGATTACTCCTTAATCAATGAGGATATAGAGAAAATTATACACGATATGTCCTCGTACCATGATTATATTCTATTCTAAAATCTCTAACCAATTGTTCGCTTTAGAATCATGATTTTTTTGGTATCGAGGTAGGAGAATAATATCACCTTTGAGGTTGGTAAACACTGGCCATACCCTTCTTAAAAATAGTGGCATTTTCCAATCAATCGCCAAACGACGTAAGGGTTTTGCATAGGTTTTAATTTTAAGTACATCGTTAGGTTGGCAAGAACGAAGGATAAATGTTTCAGGAAGTTCTTTTAATCGATCAAGGTGAATCGTCAATAACGAAAACTTGATGGTTCCTTTGGGATTGATGAGTCGATAGGGTTTTGTATCTTGGTCTTTGATTAACCAAACTTTGTCGTAAGCTTTTTCAAGGTGCCAACCCTTTGAATAAGGCATCACGATATTTGGTTTGTTGGATCTTAGAATTAAATCCATTTTCTTTAACCAGGTTTCTGTAATGGGCGTATGAATGCCTCGAGATTGACTTAATAAAATCCAATACAAAAACTGGGTTAAAGTATCCCATTTCATGTAGGTGGTGGTGGATATAGAGTTTTGAGGAATCCATCTTTGTAATGATTGAATGATGTTTTGTCGAAGGTGGTTTTCTTTTTGGAATGTTAATCGTTTTTGATTCTTTTCTGATGCTGAAAGTGAATGTAGTTCGGAACGAATACGGTTTCGTTGATAAATTAGTTTGGCGTTACTTTGATCGATCATATAGGGAATTTGATATTCGGCACAATGGTCCATTAAGTCTTGTTTGGTTGCACCAAGCAAGGGTCGATATACGTTGATGCCTTCCCAATGTCCAACTGGGCGAATGCCAAAGTATTCATACAACATCGATCGTTGATGTTGCATGATTGCGGTTTCCAAATCATCATCTTGGTGATGAGCAGTTAAAATACCTTCTACTTGTAAAGTTGCTGCGAGTTCTTTAAAGAAGTCATAACGAATCTTTCTTGCTTGTTCTTGTAGGTTTCCTTTTGGAAAAGAAGAAACATCTAAGACATGAAGAGGCACATCATGTTGCAAACAATATTGTTCGAGTTGCGATTGTTCAAGGTCGCTTTCTTTTCTTAAGTGATAGTTAACGTGGGCGACTTCAATCTTAAAATGTTCTTGTTGTAAAAGGTGTAAAAGTGCCATTGAGTCAGGGCCAAAGGACACTGCAACAATATAGGTTTTTTCTTTATCGAGTAGGTTTAGGTTGAGGAATGGTTTCATAATTTTGGATCGGGTTTAAAACACGAATTTTAACCGTGTGGTCTTTAAAATAAATGTCGATGATGTCTTGGGGTTTGACTTCATAACTTGGTTTGGTGAGTTGATCATTGACACGAACTCGATTTTTTTCAATCGTTTCTTTGGATAAGGATCGCCGCTTGAGCACCCCAATTTGTTTTAAATATAAATCTAATCGCATAAGGTTAGTTTAATCCTTTTTGCTAAGGTTATCGTAAGTTTGTACAATCCCACGGATTAAATCCATCAACATCGTAAACCAATCACCTGTTTTATTTAAACGAATACGAAGAATGCGATTCGCGTAATTCACTTTTAATGCGTGGACATGTTGTTGAATGTGTTGAAACAATAACGTCCCTGATTTGTTGAGGTTTGTAAAGGCTTCACTACAAAAAACATCGATATAAGCTTTGGTTTCTTGCCACGAGCCTACTGCAGGATGATGGGTCAGTAAATCAAAGTGACGCTTTTTAAGAAGGTTTTGAACTTGGTCAGGTAAGCGGCCATATAGATCGCGTATATAACTTTCAATGGTTTGCAGTTCATCAAAATTTTTCGCAGATTCAATGGATTGATATAACTCAACCTTGTCTTCCGTCTTCGCGTAGGTTTCTGGAATATAAGCATCAATCATCAGTGAAGGAGGTGGTGTGACGGGTGGTTTGATGATGCCTGTTTTCTTTTCTTCAATCGCTTCGTTTAATAATTGTAAATACATATCAAGACCAACTGTGTCGATAAAACCTGCTTGTTCTGGTCCTAAGATATCGCCCGCACCTCTGATCATTAAATCGCGTTGGGCAATCTTATATCCACTTCCAAGTTCAGTAAATTCTTGGATGGCCTTTAAGCGTTTGGCGGCTTGTTCATTAAGACGTTCCGCTTCTTCATACAGTAAATACGCATAAGCGATACGGTTACCGCGACCCACACGTCCTTTGATTTGGTATAACTGGGATAAGCCAAAATTTGCAGCTTGTTCAATGATAATTAAATTGGCGTTTCCAACATCAATCCCGTTTTCAATGATGGAAGTACAGACTAAAAGATTGATGTTGCCATTATAGAAATCAACCATCACATCTTCAATTTCATTTTTTTCCATTTGTCCATGGACGACACCCACACGACTACCTTTAATCTTGGTGTTTAATTGCGAGGCCACAAATCCAATATCTTCAACTCGGTTATGAAGGTAATAAACTTGGCCTTCTCTTGCGAGTTCACGTTCAATCAATTCCTTAATAATTAAAGGATCGTGGCGCATCACATACGTTTGAATAGGGACGCGGTTGAGAGGAGACGTATTAATTTGAGAAAGTTGACGAATGCCTAAAAGGGATATTTGAAGCGTACGTGGAATGGGTGTTGCACTTAGTGTTAAAACATCAACATTTGTTTTTAATTCCTTGATATTTTCTTTTTGTTCAACACCAAAACGTTGCTCTTCGTCCACAATTAATAGCCCTAAATCTTTGAAGGTAATTTCTTTACTTAATAAACGATGTGTACCGATCACAAGTTGAATGGTTCCGGCTTTAATTTGTTTGATATATTCTTTTTGTTTTGCTTCAGGAATTAATCGGGAAAAGATTGCAATGTTAATCCCAAAGGTTGCAAAACGATCAATGGCGCGTTCGTAATGTTGTCTTGCCAAGAGTGTCGTTGGACAAAGGATGGCAACTTGTTTATGAGCATTAATGGCCTTAAATGCAGCACGAAAGGCAACTTCCGTTTTGCCAAATCCAACATCACCACACAAGAGGCGATCCATCGGAAATGGTTTTTCCATATCCGCTTTAATTTCAGTTACCGATCGCTGTTGGTCGGGTGTTAAATCATATGGAAATAATCGTTCGAATTGACCTTGCAGTTCATCATCGGCAGGAAATGCAAACCCTTGGGTAACGGCCCGATTCTTATACAAGACAACTAAACGTTCTGCTAAATCATCGACTCTTTCTTTAATTCGCTTCTTGGTACTTTCCCATTCTTTTGATTGTAGTCTATGGAGTTTGGGTACGGCCCCTTCTTTACCAGAAAACTTTCTCACTAATTTGAATTGAGATAAAGGAACATAAAGGACATCCGTGCCAGCATATTGAATGTGTAAATAGTCTTTATGAAGGCCATCAATTTCAATGGTTTTAACACCCAAATATTGACCAATGCCGGAATACTCGTGGACAACATAATCACCGACAGTTAAATCCTCGTGAGAGGCAATGATGGTTGCTTCTTTATAACGAGAAAAATATTTTGAAGTCTTTTGTCGATAGCCAAAAAGTTCTTTACTGGTAATACATGCAAATTTGAAATCAGGAATTTCAAAACCTTCTTCAAGATTGAGTAAAGTGATGGCAATGTTTTGATTGGGGATTTGCAATCCTTCTACAAGCTTGAATGTTTGTTTTAATTCTGTGAGTTGTGTGGTGAGTTGATCCAGTTGAGATTGTGTACTGACGGCAAATAGTACATGAGGATAAAGGGATAGTGCTGTTTTTAATGTTGTTTGTAACGCGCTACTTTGACCTGTACCAATGGTAATGGGTCTAATCGAGAGATGAAATCCTGATTCAGAAACGAACTCTTTGTTGTAAATATTTTTTGTCGTACTGAGTACTCTGTCCAATGGTCGATACATTTGAAGATGGGAAAGTTGTCGACCTGCGATCGATAATTCTTGGAAATAGGACCAACCTTCTTCCAGTAATAATTTGGCGGTGCTTTCAACTTGATCTTGGTTGGCAATCAAGGTGACTGCATTCGGTTGGTAATCCAAAATTGAATAGTGTTGGGTTTGGGCAAATCCTAAATAGCGATAGTGTTGTGATGTGATTTGGTGTTGTTGAATGGATTGTAAATCACTCAACGTCATCGCTTCTAATTGTGAATACAGTTGCGGACCAATCAGTTTTAAGTCGCTGGCAAGTTGTGTGAGCATCTTGTGTTCAAGATCGCCTCTTTCTTCTGGGGTAAATAAAATATCACTTGCAGGAAGAATATCGACTTGATGAATTTGTTCAAAAGACGTTTGATTGGCAATGTCGAAATAACGAATGCTTTCAATTTCCTCACCAAAGAATTCAATACGAACAGGGTGGGGTAAATTAACTGATGCGATATCTAAGATGTCACCTCGAATAGCGAATTGTAACGAAGCATCAATTTTATTGACGCGTTGATAACCGGCCGCCACCAATAGTTTTTTAAGATGTGAAATTGAATGACTTTCTCCTGGTTTTAAAGTTAGCTTTAAACTTTCAACATATTTTGGGTTTGGTAAGTATTTAATGACACCCGCGGTGTGTGTGATTAATATAAAAGGTTTGTTGGTTAATAATTGACTCATCACGTAGAGTCTTTGGGCCAGCATTTCTTTATTATTGGCAATCGTGTTTGCCCTTAAGAGTTCATCCACTGGGTAAAATAGACAATAGGCTTCACCAATAAAACCTGTTAATAGATCGTAGACTTTTTGGGCGTTATATAAATTTGAAGTCACAATATGAATGCTTTGTGGTTTTTCTAAGTAGGCTGCTGCAACGGTGAGGGCAATACCGATCGTATCGTCCAAATGAAAAAGGCCCTTTTTCAATAAGAGGGGGGTGGTAATCTTGGTTTCTTGAATGGATTTAAATAAAGATTTCAGTCGGTATCACCTCGATTAAATTGATTCATCGCTTGGGAAAAATTTGTTTTGAGGAAAACCTCAATCGCCGAAACTGAGTCTTTAATCGCTTGATTGATCTTGGTTTGATCTTCTTTGGAAGGTACGCCTAACACATAATCTTTGCCTTTTTGTTCTAACGGCACCGCGCCAATACCAATACGAATACGTTTAATTTCTTGAGTAAGAAAGGTGTCAATAATATGCTGCATACCATTATGTGAGCCGCTTGAACCTGTCATACGAAGTCTAATCTTTCCTGGTTCTAAAGCTAAATCATCATAAATGATGACCATTTCTTGTGGTGAGATTTTGTAAAATTGAGCAATTGCTAAAACCGATTGTCCACTTAAATTCATAAATGTAGTGGGTTTTAAAAGAATCACTTGGTCAGAAGTGTGCGATACATACTCACCTTGGAAATTCGTTTTGAAATGAGAAAGGTTCCATTTTTTCGCCAAAGCATCCACCACCATATAACCCATATTATGGCGAGTATTGGCATATTCTTTTCCGGGATTTCCTAATCCTACAATCAATTTCACAACTCAATATTCCTTGCTTAACTATCTTATCACGAGTGCTATACTTGAAACGAAATGAAGAAACTAGATTCAAACTTTATATCCTTATTTTTAAAGGGTTTAGCGATTGGAACAGCGGCCATTATTCCTGGAATTTCGGGTGGTACCATCGCCTTCATGCTAGGGATTTATGACAGCTTAATTGAATCGATCGTCAATATCAAAAAGAACTTTAAACAATCCATTAAAATCTTGATTCCAACCGGTTTGGGAATCGTTATTGCAATCGGCGCGCTCACCTTTCCGATGGGTCTTGCTCTCGAGTATGCACCCTTGCCAACCGTTGCTCTCTTTGCAGGTTTCATTGTCGGAAGTCTGCCCACATTAAGAAGAGCATTACCAAAAAGGTTTTCAACCAAGGATTGGATCTATGTTTTCATCCCAGCTTTAATAGCGCTTTTGTTGGGTGTCTTCTCTGTCGTGGGTGAATTAGATGCAAGTGTCATTCTCGAAGGTAATGCTTTGTTACCGAAATTAATTCTGATTGTGGTTGGGTTTTTAGGTGTGTCTGCATTTGTTGTGCCTGGTATTTCAGGATCGATGTTGTTGCTGACGATTGGTTTTTATGAACCCGTATTAAATAGCTTACAACGTTTAATTGAGAATGTTGTCAACATTGAAGGACTTGTTCCTGAAGTGATCAATTTTGCTCTATTAGGTATCGGTGCACTTGTTGGATTTATTGTCATTAGTTTATTAATGTCGCTGTTATTTAAAAAGTATAAACATGAAATTCATCTAGCCATCTATGGCTTTATTGTGGGCTCAATTGGAGCAATCTTTTACAACTATAAAATCGTTCCAGTGTATGTAGATCTAAACTTCATCATGGTTTTAATATCATTCGTCACATTGTTGATCGGTGTGGTTGTAAGTTATGCATTAAACCAACGATATGCGGCTCGATAAATTCCTTGCCAATGCGGGCGTTGGCACCCGAAGTGAAGTGAAAGACTTGATCAAAATGGGTGTGGTTTTAGTGAACAACGAACTCATTCAAGATAGTGGTTTTGATGTGGACCCGGAACGAGATGCTGTATTAGTGGACGAATCTCCGGTTGCCTATCAGGAATATGTTTACCTGATGTTAAATAAACCTAAGGGTTATGTTTCTGCAAAAGAAGATCGAAAAGACCCAACAGCGTTTAGTTTGGTTCAGGGTTATGAACATCGTGATCTCCATTTGGTAGGCAGGTTAGATAAAGATACAACAGGCTTGTTGATTTTCACCGATAACGGCCAATTAACGCACCACTTAACATCCCCCAAACACGACGTAGGAAAGATCTACCACGTCACCCTTGATCAACCGATTGATAAGAAACTCATTCAAGTCTTTAAGGATGGTTTTTCTTTGGGTGAAAAAGAAATGGTCAAAGCGGCAGAACTCAATCTATTACCTAATGACCACCAAGTTTCATTAAAGATTTATGAAGGAAAGTTTCATCAAGTGAAGAGAATGTTTTCTAAATTTGGATATCAAGTTTTAAATTTACATCGAGAAGCGGTGGGGGAATTAACCTTGGGCAATCTCAAAGAGGGTGAATTTCGTGAACTCACCAATATCGAAGTTGCGAAACTCAAATCGCTTTAATTTTAAAAAAAGAAGCGTATATTGTTATAAGTTATGATAAAAATATTTAGATTTGTCTTGCCGCTTTGGAAACGTCTAGTCTTAATTTCTTTAGGGTTTGCCGCGATGGCATTCCTGCAGTTACAAATTCCACGGAATGTTGGATTAATTACGAACTTAGTGTTAGCAGATGAACCAACATCAGAAATCCTCATGACAGGTTTGTGGATGTTACTTTTATCCTTGGGTGTTATCGCCCTTGCGATAGGCAACGCTTTACTTAACTCCTCGATTGCAACAGGCTTTGCAAAGAATGTTCGAGATGCTGTCTTTCAAAAGGTCAATCAATTATCACTTAGTGAATTTGAAAAGTTTGGTACCTCAAGTTTAATCACTAGAACCACGAATGACGTTCAACAAATTCAAGGTATCTTCTTATTTGGCTTAAGAATCATTATTACCACCCCTGTAACCTTGGTGACGGCGATTACCTTAACACTTGGTACAAATCCCTTACTCGTCTTCGTCTTTGCTGTATCTGTGCCCGTGATCTTTATTGCCATCGGGATCACCTTTAAGATTGCTTCTCCACTCTTTGAAAAAGTACAAAAGAAATTAGATCAATTAACCTTGGTGCTTCGAGAAAACTTAACTGGGGTACGCGTTGTAAGAGCGTTCAACCAAGAAAAGAAAGAAGCAAAACGATTTGCAGATGCAAACGAAGATTTAACGCAAACCAATATGACGGTAAGTCGAACCATGTCTTATTTAAACCCGTTCGTATCATTGATTTTTGATTTGACCTACCTATCAATTTTCTTTGTCGGATTTGCAACATTTGACGGTCAAGCCTTGGTGCTTGGTGACGTCAATGTGGCATTTGGAGACATTTTATCGACCGCTCAATATTCCAGCACCTTGATGTTTTCATTATTGATGCTTGCCGCCATTCTCATTATGCTTCCAAGAGCTAGGGCATCTGCAAAGCGTATTAACGAAGTCTTGGATACGCATTCATCCATTGTGGATCCTGCTAAACCAAAGACATCGAAAGTGACAACCGGTAAGGTTGAATTCAAAGATGTGGTGTTCCAATTCAAAGATGCACAACAACCAACCTTAAGAAATATCTCTTTTACCGCAAAACCAAAACAAGTCACCGCCATCATTGGATCAACAGGTAGCGGTAAATCCTCCATTATCAATTTAATTCCCCGATTCTTTGATGTGTCTGCAGGCCAAGTTCTCATTGATGAAGTCGATGTCAGAGACATGAAACAAACTGATTTAAGAAGTAAGATTGGTTTTGTTCCTCAACAAGCTTTACTCTTTACGGGTTCTGTTAAACAAAACCTTACTTTCGGTAAACCCAATGCAACCGATGAAGAAATATGGCAAGCATTAGAAGTGGCCCAAGCTGATCACTTTATTAAAAAATATCCCGAACAATTGAATGTCCAAGTCTCTCAAACAGGAAAAAACTTCTCTGGTGGACAAAAGCAACGCTTATCCATCGCCCGTGCTTTAGTAAAGAAACCAGAAATCTATGTCTTTGATGATGCCTTCTCTGCCTTAGACTATAAAACGGATATTCGCTTAAGAAACCGATTAAAGAGTTACACCAATTCTGCAACGGTGATTATTGTGGCCCAACGCGTTAGTACCATTATTGATGCAGACCACATCGTTGTCTTACATGAAGGACAAATTGTTGGTCAAGGTAAACACCAAACCCTACTTACCACCTGTGAGATTTATAAAGAAATTGTCTACTCACAATTAGATCCAGAAGAAGTGGAAAAGACATTGGCTTTAACCAAAAACGATATGAGTTTAGAAGGGAGTCAAACCTAATGTCAGGACCAAGATATGGCCGCATGGGCGGACTTACCGAAAACGAAAAACCAAAGAACTTTAAAGGCACGCTTCGCCGTTTAGTGAGCGACTTTAAACCTTATCAAGCGGCTTTAATTTTTGTTGCCGTCATCATTACAATCTCCGTTGTATTTACCTTACTATCGCCTCTTTATATCCGTGATATCTTAAATGATATTATTGCCAATCCCGCGATCTTTTTTGATGAAGTCAGTGGATTCCTTGCTTTACGTTGGCCTGATATTCTGATGCGATTTGGCATCATCGTCGGTTTTTATTTCTTTTCTCACTTCTTTACTTGGTTATCAGAATTCTTATTAATTCCAATTTCAAACCGTTATTCATATAAGATTCGCCAATCATTCCAAGCGAAGATGGATCGTTTACCGTTAGCGTTCTTTGATCGACAAACGTATGGGGAAATTCTTTCGAAAGGCACGAACGACGTCGATAGTGTTTCCCGATCTCTTCAAGGTATTTTAAGTTCTGTCTTAAGTTCGTTATTTATGTTTATTGGAACCTTAATCATGATGTTTGTGACCAGTTGGCAATTAACGCTTGTAGCACTGGCAATCTTGCCTATTTCACTTTTTGTCACCATCTTTATTGCCAAGAATTCGCAAAAACGTTTTAAAGCTTACTATGCAAAATTAGGTATGTTAAACGGATTAATTGAAGAAAATTATTCTGGTTATCGCATTGTGAAATTATTCAATAAAGAAAAAGAAACGGTCGAAAAGTTCACTAACTTAAACGAAGAATTAGCGAAAGCTGATCGCATGTCCCAGTTCTTTTCAGGGATTATTTTCCCCGCGATAAACTTTGTGAATAACCTTGGATTTGTCGGTATTGCAGTGGTGGGTGGTTTGATTGATAACATCGGTAATATGGTGGCCTTCTTTATCCTAGTGTCGTTATTTCAACGTCCATTCCAAATGCTTGGACAAATCTCAAACATTATCCAATCCTCGATTGCAGCGGCAGAACGCATCTATAAAATCATGGATGAACCCGAACTTCCAGAACCTTCTAAAGAAGCGATTCAATCCAATGCAAATATCAAAGGTAAGATTGAATTCAAACAAGTTGCATTTGCCTATAAACCAGAACAACCTTTATTCACCAATTTAAATCTTCAAGTCAATCAAGGTGACACCATTGCTATCGTTGGACCAACCGGTGCGGGTAAAACCACATTAGTCAATCTGATGATGCGCTTCTATGAAATCCAACAAGGTGAAATCTTATTGGATGGTAAAAACCTCAAGGATTATAGTTACCCAGCATTAAGAACCGCCTTTGGTATGGTGCTTCAAGATACGTGGTTATTTAAAGGAACGATTCGTGACAACATCCGTTATGGTAAGCAAACGGCCACCAATGAAGAAGTGGAAAAGGCTGCTAAAGCTGCGTTGGCACACTTCTTTATTTCCACGTTACCAGGTGGTTATGACTTTATGTTAAATGAAGATGGCACCAATATCTCACAAGGTCAACGTCAGTTGTTAACCATTGCTCGAGCAATCTTAATTCAACCCAAAATGCTCATTCTTGATGAAGCAACCAGTAGTGTCGATACGAGAACGGAAGCTTCCATTCAAACTGCCATGACTTCGTTAATGAAGGGAAGAACTTCCTTTGTTATCGCACACCGTCTATCGACAATTAAGAGCGCAAAGCTCATTCTGGTGATGAAAAATGGTGCAATTGTTGAAACTGGAAATCACGAAACCTTGTTAAAACAAAAAGGTTTCTATGCTGAACTTTATAACGCTCAATTTACCGGTAATAATCAGATCGACTCTAAAACTGAAGAAAAGTTCTAACGATTTAAGACCATCACATCAATCATCATTTCTGCTTTTGTCATCCCCGCGTGGTGGGCTTTCATGCTTTTAGGCATGGTGTCGTTTGGTGTACCGTGTGTAAAACCGAATTTCCCCTTTGCAATTGCAACAAAATCACCGATGAATTCATCGAATCTTGGATGGTTTGGTCCTATTCCATAGAGGTGTTGATCTTTAACTTCTTGCTTGGTGAGTAATAAAAAATATTGACCATAATATTGATGGAACCGTTGGACAAACTCATTCGATTTTTGGTCTTTAACAAAGAAGGTTGCTGCACGTGGCTCTAATGAAAAACTCCGTTTTAGCAATTGAAATAAATCTTGGTGTTCTTGAATATTTAAAAACGTAACGTCCACGAGTCCGTGATCTGCAAAGATGACGTATGTGGTATCTGGATTGTTTTGAGCTAACGTTTTTAATCGGTGTTGAATATCCTTCACGATAGATTGAATCACCTTGGAATTGATTCCTTCTTTGTGAATCGATTTATCGGGATCTAACCAATAACCATACGTAAAACTAGGTCCTTGTTGTTGGGCTAATGTGTGTAATTGTTCAAACCATGAATCGATCGTTTTAAAGCCTCCGGGTCGAACATCTGGCCACACTTGGTTAATCGTTAATGTAGGGTGTTGCTGCTGAAGACGTTGAAAAATAGATTGGTATTGAATGGTTTTTTGTAGTTCTGGTGCTGGAATTGCGGGTTGTTGAAGTAAAGAATCTTTACCCGTAAACAGTTCTAGGATTTTATCGTGTTCGGGAAAATATTGCGCCCAACCTAACCATCCAATTTGATTGGGATATTGAGCGGATAAAAAAGCGTTGGTTGCCGCCGCCGTTGTACTTGGAAAAGTTGAAGTGATCGACATCATTCGCTGTCTTCTTAGCCAAGCATAAAATGGTAAATGCTTCCGTAAAATAATTTGACCCATTCCATCAAAAAGTAGAAAGACTATTTTTTGTTTATTTTTTAATGCTTGAAGCAAAGAGGGAATGGAAGGATGCGGGGTTGGAATTTGGTAATGCGCAAGAATGGTATTACTTAAGTTGACAAGAGAATGCGTCTTTGAGTAAATGCTTTTCATGCGATGGTTTTTAAGTATTGAAGTGTAGCAATCGCGGCGGCTGTTGCCGCTTTCTTTAAATTCATTTCAAAGGTTGTGTTCGCGTTCGATTGACCGTTGTCCGAAACACCTCGGATGCTTGTAAAAGGAATCTTTTGTTGTTCACAGATTGTGTAAAAACCAAAACTTTCCATATCAAATGCATCAGCTTCAAACTGTTGAACAACGTTTGCCGCACTTTCCTCTGAGTCTAAAAATTTAGAACCAGAGACTAAGACGGGGTGTTTCATCTTTACTTTTTCTTTTGCATATAATCGACCAAGTGGACGTTGAAAGGTTGTTAAATCTAAATCAGCATTAAAGAACGTTTGTGCATGAATCACATCACCGATGTTTTGTTTTCTTAAACCTGCACACGTACCAATTTGCATCACAAGATCGGGTTTAAAATCAGTAATATGCCTTTGTAATTTGTAACAATTTAACATCGTAATACCGGTTAAGACTAAGCGGATGTTTTGATTTGAATCTTGAATTTCTTCATAACCATCACGCGCTGTTGTTGGTGACTTTAATTGTGATTTAAAGGCATCTAATTCAGCTTGCATCGCAAAGACTAAAATAATTTTTTTCATTGGTTAAATTTAATTAAATCTCGATAGAGATTAATAAGTTTAGGATAAATCTTGGCATAAACTTTGTGATACAAATATTGATACCGTTTAACCGCTTCTGGGTTGGGATTAAAGGTTTTGGAAACACGAACCATCGAGGCAACTGCAACTTCAGGAGTAGCAAAATCACCACTTGCTAAGAAAGCGGCAATGGCCGTTCCAAGCGAAGATGTTTCGTTGGTTTGTACTCTTGATACTGGTAAGTTGAATATGTCTGAAGTGATTTGGCAAATCGCGTCGGATTTCGATCCACCACCCGACACGCGTATTTCTTTCACTTTATGTTTGAGACGTTTTTGCATGCCTAAAAAACCTTCTTGAATACCAAAAGCAATACCTTCAACAATCGCTCGATATAAGTGAACTTTGGTATGAACATCACTCCATCCCACAATCGCACCCTTCGCTTCGGGTCTTCTTAATCCAGGACCCCAATAAGGTGATAAGACCAATCCTTCTGAACCCGGTGGAATCTTCATCATTTGTTGATTTAATTTTTCTTCAACCGCCATTTGATCAATCATCGCTTCTGCGGTTTCTTTGTGAGCGAAGTTATCACGGAACCAAGAAATCATCCAATAACCTCGATTGATGTGAACCTCAATGTTATATAAGTTTGGAAGAGAGGAAGGATATCCTGGTAAAAAAGGTTCGGGTTCAACATAGACTTTGCTTGGCACTGTCATGGAAACCGAAGTTCCATACGATAAATTAGCAACGTCGTTGGTAAGACAACCGGTTCCTAACGTTTCAGCCGCTTTGTCGGGGCCTGCAGCATAAATAGGTAAACCTTCCGGTAATCCGAGTTCTTCAGAAACTTTTTTGGTGATACGACCTAGTAACTCACCAGGTTTTTTTAACGGCACTAACATGGATAGGGGAATATTAAAAACCGCGGCTTTGACGTGTGTGGGTTTATACCACTTGCTCGTAATGAAATCTAAAGGGTAATGACCAATCATGTTTGCAGCGCTGTCGGTAAGTTGGTCAGTTAATAAATAATTAAAATAAGTAGAAAGGGCTACATAATACTTCACGCGTTTCCATGTTTCAGGTTCGTTTTGTCTGACCCATCTTGCCATTGTTCTGCGTGAATTTAATTTTGCAGTTTGATATAAACCTAAGAAGTGATAGGCGATATTGTGAAATAAAGAGAAGGGTTCAAATTTAGCTAACCGTTGATCGAGCCATAGAATAACTTTTCGAACAGGTTTTTTATCTTTGTCTAACATAATCGCAGTGCCACGGAACGCGGTCATTGCGGCAGTGGTGACTTGTTTTAACAATTCAGGATGATCCTTTTTTAAGGCAAGGGTAACTTGTTTAAGATTGTCCCAGTAAAAAGAAGCATGATGTTCTGCATATCCTGGTTTGGATGATTCATAGGTTGGACTATAAACCTGTTTCTTGATGGCCAAGATTTCCCCTTGGCGATTAAAAATACTAACCCGAACAGATTGGGTTCCAAAGTCGATGGTTAAGGCAAGGGGTTCAATTTTTGTTTTCATGATCGGCGTTAAAAACATTATAACGAGATTTCACGGGTTTTACGTATTCGATTGTATGGAAGGTTAAAAAGGTTTGTGATATGATTTTACTCGCGAGCATCCCACCTCAATAACGCGTGGATGCCAAAAAAAGGAGCACTTATGGCCGCAACTAAACAGTACGTCTATAACTTCAAGAAAACCAAAGGAATGGGTAAAGACCTTCTTGGTGGTAAAGGTTTGGGTTTATCCCAAATGACCTTGATGGGAATCCCGATTCCAGAAGGATTTACCGTCACCACAGAAGCTTGCAACTTATACTATGCAAGTAAGAAAAAACTTCCTAAAGAATTAATCCAAGAAATCTATGACGCAATTACGGTCATCGAATCAGACACAAAGAAAAACTTTGGTGGTAATAAAAACCCACTCTTAGTTTCTGTTCGTTCGGGTGCTAGAGTTTCCATGCCTGGCATGATGGACACCGTTTTAAACTTAGGTTTAAACGACACAACCGTTGAAGTGGTTGCAAGAGAAACCAATAACGAACGCTTTGCATATGACTCCTATCGCCGTTTCATTTTAATGTATACCAACATTGCTAAAAATCATGGTCGTACTGAAATGGACAAGATGCTTGAAGAAATGAAGCATAAAAAAGGTGTGAAGTTAGACACTGAATTAACGGCTGAAGATTTAAAAGCATTAGTGAAGAAGTACAAAGACTATTATAAAAAGGTGTTTGGTGAAGATTTCCCAAATGATCCTAAAGTTCAATTAATTGAAGCAATTACCGCTGTTTTCCGTTCATGGGACAACCCACGCGCTAACGTTTATCGTAAGATGAACAACATCCCATACGAATGGGGTACTGCTGTTAACGTTCAATCGATGGTGTTTGGTAACAAGGGTGAAACCTCTGGTACTGGTGTTGCATTCTCGCGCAACCCATCTACTGGTGAAAAGAAACTTTATGCAGAATATTTACCTAATGCTCAAGGGGAAGACGTGGTGGCCGGTATTCGTACACCATTACCTGTTGAACATTTACAAAAAACACAACCTAAGGTTTATCAAAACTTCTTAGATATCGTGAAGATTCTTGAAGGCAATTATAAAGACATGCAAGATATGGAATTTACCGTCGAAGAAGGTAAACTCTACTTCTTACAAACCCGTAATGGTAAACGTACGGCTGCCGCTGCGTTAAAAATTGCATGCGACTTAGTCGATGAAAAAGTCATTACACCAGAAGAAGCAGTCATGCGTGTTGATCCAAAATCTTTAGATACGTTACTACACCCAAGTTTTGATCCAAAAGCAATCAAATCCATGACGCCAATTGGTGAAGGTTTACCTGCATCACCTGGTGCTGCAACTGGTAAGATTTCATTTACCGCTGAAGACGCTGCAAAGCGTGGCGCTGCTGGTGAAAAAGTTGTCTTAGTCCGCGCTGAAACGTCTCCAGAAGATATTGAAGGCATGGTTGCCGCTCAAGGGATTTTAACTGCTCGTGGTGGGATGACCTCACACGCGGCCGTTGTTGCTCGTGGCATGGGTAAGACTTGTGTTGCTGGTGTTGGCACTGCCATCATTGATGAACACAAAGGTATTGTAAAGTTTGGAAACAAAACCTATACCGCAAAAGATACCATTTCAATCGATGGTTCAACCGGTATGGTTTACGAAGGTGATATCGCTCGCGTTGAAGCTGGTTTAACCGGTTACTTCGGTCGCATTATGACCTGGGCAGATGAATATCGTACGCTTAAAGTTCGTACCAACGCTGATACACCAAAAGATGCCGAAACAGCATTAAAGTTTGGTGCAGAAGGTATTGGTCTATGCCGTACAGAACACATGTTCTTCGACAAAGAAAGAATCTTCTACGTTCGTAAAATGATTCTTGCTGACACTTTAGAAGTAAGAGAACAAGCATTAAAAGAACTCTTACCATTCCAACAAAAAGATTTCTATGAACTCTTTATGGCGATGAAGGACTTAAATGTCACAATTCGTTTACTTGATCCACCCTTACACGAATTCTTACCACAAGAAGAAGACAAGATTAAAGAATTGGCAACCGAATTAAAGATGACAGTTGCACAAGTCAAAGCCCGCATTGATTTCCTCCATGAATTTAACCCAATGATGGGTCACCGTGGTGTTCGTTTAGATGTGTCTTACCCAGAAATTGGTAGAATGCAAACCCGCGCCATCATCCGTGCAGCATTAGCAGCACAAAAGAAATTAGGAAAGAAAGTTGTTCCTGAAATCATGATTCCATTAGTCTTGGATGTCAAAGAATTAAAGTTCGTCAAAGAAATTATTGAACAAACCGCTCAAGAAGAAATCGCCGCAAGTGGTCAAAAGTTAACGTATCAAGTTGGTACGATGATTGAAATCCCACGTGCAGCATTATTAGCAGAATCTGTTGCAACCGAAGCGACGTTCTTCAGCTTTGGTACCAACGATTTAACTCAAATGACCTATGGTTTCTCACGTGATGACGCTGGTAAGTTCTTGCCAGACTACTATAAGACCAAAATCTTTGAACAAGATCCATTCCAAACTGTTGATCAACATGGTGTTGGTAAATTAATCAAGATGGCGGTTCAAGATGGTCGTAAAACACGTCCTGATCTAAAAGTTGGGATTTGTGGTGAACATGGTGGAGACCCAGTATCGATCGAATTCTTCCACAATGCTGGATTAAACTATGTCTCTTGCTCTCCGTTCCGTGTTCCTGTTGCAAGATTAGCTGCTGCACAAGCTGCAATCAAAGCAACTCGGGCAACTAAGAAAGCCTAAGTTTAAAATAAAAACCCACCAATCATTCGGTGGGTTTTTTGTTTGGTTTTATTTACCTATCTTTTTCAACCAGCGTTGATAATAACCTGGTTTGTTTTCTTGTCGTTGTCTAGCAATCGCTAGTTCGCCTTTTTTTATAGATTGAGTGATGGTGCTTCCGGCGGCAATGATCGTTAAATCTTCAATCGTAACAGGGCTAATAATCGTTGTTCCAGATCCTACAAAGACATCTTTTCCAATGCTGGTGTGATGTTTTTTGTTGCCATCATAATTGGCGATAATCGTACCTGCACCAATGTTGGTTCGTTCTCCAACTTCACAATCACCAAGGTAACTTAGGTGTGCAACCTTAACACCTGGGTGTAGTTTGGCGGCCTTAATTTCAACAAAGTTACCCACTCTGTTTTCGTTGGTAATTATTGCGTGTCCACGAATGTGGGCAAAAGGTCCAATCTGATTTTTATCACCAATCGTTGAATCGATGATTTTAGATGATTCAATATGGTTTTGGGTGCCAATGGTGGTGTTTTCAATCGTTGTGTTGGCACCAATCATGTTGCCTTGACCAATGGTCACGTGGCCAATTAAGTAAACTCCAGTTTGAATCACGGTATCTTGACCGATGGTAACTTGTGGTGAAATAAATGTATTGTCTGGATTTTCAATCGTGACACCATTTACCATGTGTTGATGGTTGATTCGACGTTGCATAATCAATCGAGCTTCAGCGAGTTGTGCTCGGTCATTAATTCCAAGTGTTTCTTCAAATGTATCAACGGTGGAAGCACCGATCTTAAATCCTTTGTCCATAAACATCTTAATTAAAAATGTAATGTTATATTCTCCGTTTTTAGGGTTTGGAGGTAATTCTTTTAAGTATTTAAATAATAGGCTGTTATTAAAGACATAAAAACCAGTGTTGATTTCTTGAATTTTCTTTTCTTGTTCTGTGGCGTTAATTTCTTCAACAATCGCGGTTACTTGGCCCTTGGTATTACGAATCATTCGTCCATATCCAAATGGATTAGGGACGATGGAAGTTAAGATGGTTAAATCAAAACCACCATTGATATGAGTTTTGAGCAATTGATCTAAACTTTTGCTGGTGATGAGGGGGGTGTCTCCAGAAACAATAAGGGTGGTACCTGGTTTTCCTTCAAGGAGCGGCGCCACTTGCATGACCGCATGACCGGTACCTTTTTGTTCTCTTTGCCAAACGACTTCCGATCGACCTTCAACAACTTTGGCTGTGGTTTCACCACCATGACCGACAATCGTAATTGTTCTTTGTAAGTTGAGTGGTTTTAATGCATTGATGACATGACCAACGAGTGGCACACCTAACAAATCAAAAGCGACCTTGCTTTTTGTTGCATCTAAAGATTTCATTCTGGTGCCCTTGCCGGCAGCCATAATAATGCCAAATATTTCCATATGCGTTAGTTTCTCCCCTTTTAATTATAAATTGTTTTGCGTAGGTTCCAACGCAAATAAAGATAAATATTGTTGGACTGATACGGTTTCAGGTCTAGCGTTTGTTGGTATTCCAATTTGGTTCAACATACTTGTAGCTTTAGCGCGATCTTTGGTAATACCTTCTAAATTATTGAGAATGGTTTTGCGGCGGTGAAGGAAAAGTTTCTTGATGAAATAAAAGAATGTTTTCGTTTGGGTTAGGGGTCCACCGTCAAAACCTTCAATTGAGAAGATCACAGATTGGACATGGGGTTCTGGATAAAAGGATTGGGGATTGACTTCAAGAATGGTTTGAATGGTCCCAAGTGTGGCTAGAAAGATAGCAAGAGGCCCATATGCTTCATCTCCGGGTTTTGCTATCAATCTTGGTAGGACTTCTTTTTGAACCATGATAACGGACCGTTTAAAGTTAGGAAAATCTTTATATATTTTTTCTATGATTTCGGTGGTCATGTAATAAGGAAGATTACCGAGAATGATATCGGTTGGTTCTGAGCTAGCTTTCAAAAAGTTTTGTCGATGATGGGTTCCCGATGGGAATTCCTTTTCTAAGTATCGATGGAATGTTTGATCGATTTCATAGGAAGTGTATTGAATGGTTGCTAGTGGAAGGGCTTGCGTGATGGCACCCAAACCTGGTCCAATTTCTAAAACTCGATCGTTTTTTTCTAATTTTGCACTTTTTACAATCATTGAAATCACTTCTTGATCGATTAAAAAGTTTTGCCCATATCGTTTCAATGGTGAGACATTGAGTTGATTCAATAGTTGTTCAATGGGTTGGTGTCGTTTCATAAGATTGATTTTACCTCATCCGAACGAATACCAAGAAAGTTTAATCTCTTCAACATTGTTTTTACGTTTGCAGACCCCAAGTGAAAGTGGCTTAGGACCTTCGCTCTCAAATGAGAAGAAGATACATCTCCGACCAAACCTAACGCTTGCAAATCGCTCATGCTTATCGATTGTATAGGTGATGGTTTTGCAGTGATTTTGTGTTTTAAAGATTGCAAAAGATAATCAGATTGAGCTTGGGCAACACCAACTTTATGTTTTGCAATGGCTTTTTGTTTTTCAAGATAAATGTGTGTTAATCCGGGTATCGATTGATCAAGCTTGTGACGTATTTGTTCACCAGGGAAATCAGGGTCCGTGAGAACGATAACTTCTTTGCCCCTACGTTTTGCTTCGAGTATAAATTGGATGGTTTCCTTAGAAACAGCTGAACCGTTTGTTACAACAAACTCTGCATCCACAAACGGCATTAATTTTTGGACATCCGTCGTTCCTTCAACCACAAGAAGGGCATTCAATTGTAACTTCATAATGTTTTCACGTGAAACGCTTTAAGTGTATTTTTATAGAGAATTGGTTCAAGGGTTTCTTTTGAAAGTTGGAGTGTTTCACAAACTTGATTAAAAATAATGGGAAGGTTAGTGGGTGTGTTTTCCTTACCTCTCAAGGGGTGGGGGCTGAGGTATGGGCTATCTGTTTCAATGAGTATTCTTTCTAAGGGTGTGGTCTTTAAAGCCAACCTAGCCTCAGTGGCATTCTTGAATGTGATTGGACCCCCGAAAGATAGGTAGAAGCCTAAGTCGACAAAGGATTGAACTAGGGTTGAGGATCCAGCATAACAATGCATAACCCCACCTCGATTTACGGGATGAGCTTTTAAAACAGGAAGGATAGCATCATAAGCGTCACGGCAATGAATCACAATCGGAAGGTTAAGTTGGTTTGCAATATCAATTTGTTTGATTAGAAATTGAATTTGAAGTTCGCGGTCTTTAAATTCCTTTTTCCAGTAATAGTCGAGGCCAATTTCACCAATCGCAACAATCGATGATGTTGCAAATCGATATTGATTGAAAATCCATTCTAAAGAAGATCCTTCTTTTGTTTCAACAGGATGAAGTCCTATAATCGCTTTAATTGGTTTGTTTTGTTTTGCGAGGTCAATAGCTCTTTGGGAGGATGCTTCATCCCAACCCACTACAAAACAATTCGATACACCTACCTGGTTAGCTTGTACTAAAACGGAAGACCATGACTCAACAAACGGATCTGCATTTAAATGACAGTGTGTATCAATTAATTTCATTATTTCCCTACACAAAAGCGGGAAAAGATTTCACCGTCTAAATTCATTTTTCCTTCTAACCCCAATAATCGAATGATTTCTTGATAAGCAAGTTGTAATGATGAGGAGAGCAAATCTGTTGTAAGGTTTTCTTTTGCGTCTTCGATTGCTTTTTGTAAATATTCACGGATTTGTTTTAGAGATCCAAGTTGTCGCGTGTTGTTGAAACTTGGTGTGTAATAGTTTGCTTCTTGAATACCCAAACGACGAATCATGGCATTTAAAAGTGGTTGAATGTCTTTGGTTTTGGCGGCAATATATAGTCTATCTTTGTTGTTTTTTTGAATTAAATCGCTTTTGTTATAAACCTCAATAACGGGTTTATCTTGCAAAATGATGTTAAGTTCCTTGTTATCGAATTTACTCGGATTCGTCGCGTCTAAGACATAAATCACAAGATCGGCTTGTTGAACTGTTTCAATCGATTTACGAATGCCAATCGCTTCAATCACATTTTCAGTTTGACGAATGCCTGCGGTATCTAATATTTTTAACACCACACCTTGAAGATTTAATTCAGCTTCAACCACATCACGTGTGGTACCTGCAATATCTGTCACAATCGCCTTTTCTTCGTTGATTAAAGCATTTAAAAGTGATGATTTTCCAACATTCGGTTTACCAATAATCGCGACCTTGATCCCTTCTTTGATCAATCGGCCTTTTTCACCCTCGATAATTAAAGTATTAAGTTGGGTGACGATGTCAGTACAATCGGTGATGATTTTTTCTTTGCTTGCTTGTTCAATGTCTTGGTATTCGGGGTAATCAATGTTAACTTCAATAAGCGATAAGATATCTGCAATACGTTGTCTGATTGGGTTTAACTTTTCACTAGTTTTTCCTGTTAAGGACAACAACGAGAGTCTTTTAGCTTCAATGGTCGTTGCTTGAATGACATCGTGAATCGCTTCCGCTTGAACCAAATCCATTTTTTGATTGAGATAAGCTCGTGAAGAAAACTCCCCTGGATTAGCGCTTCTTGCACCTTTTGTGATTAACACTTCAATCAATTGTTGGGCAATTAAGGGTGAACCATGAATGATAATTTCTAATAAGTTTTCACCTGTAAAACTCTTCGGTTCAATATATTGAATGACAATCGCTTGATCAATGATTTCATCTTGGTAGGTGATCGTACCTAAATGAACTCCTCTTTCTGTTTCTAGTGTCAGGTTTTTAGAAAAAATACTAGAGAACAAAGAAAAAGCTTGAGGTCCAGATAAACGAATAATTGCTAACGCACTTTTGGTGGGTGGAGTGGCTAATGCAACTATGGTATCTGTAAATAGGTTCATGGATTAAAAAAGCCCTTTCGGGCTTTGGTTATGCGATATAGCGGATGCAAATGGCGCGATGGGCTCCTTCGCCCACACTTTCAGTTTTGATATTGGGCATGCCAGTAAGTGCGTTATGCACCATTCGTCTTTCATCAGCAGGCATAGGATCAAGTGTTATGTCTTGTTTGGTACGAACGACATCTTTGGCGAGCCGTTTTGCAATTGAAACAACCTTGTCGTATTTCGCTTCTTTGTAATCATTGATATCGAGTAAAATCCGGAAGCGTTTTTTAAATTTGCTGGAAGTGGCAAGGCGAACAAGTTCATTTAACGCTTGTAAGGTAACACCATTTTTACCAATCAAAATTGGGTTTCTAGCGGTGTCTAATGTAATGTTAATGATGTCGTCTTTTAATTCGGTTTTGGTTTTAACTTCAATACCAAATTGGGAAATAGTTTTGACAAGATAGGCTTCAGCAAAGGCAATTGCGTCTGACACTTCATATACTTCAACAACGAGTTTTTTAGAAAATAAACCAGCTTTTTCTTCAACAATTTTATATGACAAATCGTTGGCGGGAATTTTTAATTCTTTTTCTGCTTGGGCCAATGCATCTTCTAGTGTTTTGGTGGTGTAAGTTTTCATTTTTTACCTCCGATAAGTTTACGGGTTAATAGGGTTTGAGCTAAGGAAATTAAGGCACCAATAAACCAATAAATTCCCATCGCGCTAGGCAACGAGAAACCCATCACAATAATCATAATAAACATGACGTTACTAACCATGTTAGCTTGAGATTGTGATTGTTGTGCGGCACTACTTTTGACGGTATGAGCGACTTTCTTTTGGGCTGATTTTTGGAACCACATTGGTAATTTCATCGCAATGAATTGCGCAAGTGTCATGAGTACAAAAATAACACTAGCGGTCCACCATGGTCCTTGGAACCAACTTGAAGTGATGACGCCACCTAATGGTGAAGCAAGGTTTAAACCTAAGAAGCTACCGGTTGCAAGAACAGCTGATCCTGTCATCGCACCCCAAACCGCGATAAAGACTGGGAATTGAACAAATGCCACCAAGATTTGATTGAATGGGTTTACGCCGTGTTTTTGGTAAATCGCCCATTGTTCTTGGGCCATTCTTTGCTTCTCATATTGATTGGTATTCGCATTAGGATATTTATTTTGTAATTTAGCAATTTCTGGTTGGAGTAAGCTCATTTTTTGTGAGGCTAACGTTGATTTAAATGTTACTGCAATCATCAAACCTCTGACGATAACGGTGGTGACAAGAATGGCTAGCACTTGGCTTAAGCCTGAAATATCAGAAACAAATAAGTTGTTAAAGAATTCTACAAGGAAGGCCACTGGATACACAAACAAACCTTCAATCAAACCGCGATTAAATGCTTCAGCCCAAGTTTTACCTTCAAATAAATATTCACCATTAGGTCCATAACTTCCTGTTGTGGTCGTAATGCATGAACGATATTGTGAAGCGAATTGGTCAATCGTTGTCTTATATAGATTAGTGAAGTCTAAGTTTGGTGTTTCACTTAATGGTAATTCGAGTTTGATTTCGTTGACCCAGCGATTAAAGTTACCCCACAAAACTGAGTTGGTACCTAAAAATTTTACATAACCGTAATTGGTGAGGATGGCTTGATCATCAAGATTGGTTTCGTTATTAGAGGTGGCGGCAATCGTTGCAGCTTCCAATACTTTCGCGTCTAACGCTAGCCAAAATGCATCAGAAGGTGTATCAAAACCATTAGATTCGGCTTCATCAATAATGCCTTGTAAGCCAGTGTTTGGAACGAATTGATTGGGATCTTCGCTCGTATTGCCACTTTCGTAGGCGTACATCACGCGACTAATGTCTTGTGTGGAACAAAAACTTGCAGTGCAAGAGGATAAAATAAATAATCCTCCAAGAAAGACCATGAGTTTTTGTGGTTTGGTGAGTTTCATCCGATTATCTTCCTCCGCAAATTTTTGATTAAGTTCAATAAATTTGTTTGATTGATTTGAAATGTTTGTAAAAGATAGGGTGATCGAACCATGACGATGTAATCGATAGAATCGTTAAGATCAAGGTTGGTAGATAACATCATTCTAATTTGTCGCCGTATCTTATTCCTAACGACTGCATTCCCAACTTTTTTCCCCACGGATAACCCAACTCTCGTAAGTCCTAAAGCTTGCTTTGAACCATACAAATTGAATTCTTGTGATTTAAGAAATCTTTTTTGGTTGAGAACCGTTTGAAAGTCAGCGTCTTTAAGTAAACGATGACTTCGTTTCACAAAGACCTACCTTAAACTAAGCAGAAAGTTTCTTTCTACCTTGTTGACGGCGAGATTTCAAAACTTTACGGCCGCCAGGGGTAGCCATTCTTTCACGAAATCCATGAATTGATTGACGACGTCTCTTGCTTGGTTGATATGTGCGTTTCATCCGAAAACCTCCAGGTCATACATTTTGTATGCGCATAAAATTATAGTCATTAAGTAGTGAAATTGTCAAAACAAAACCATTTTAATTACAATTCCAAAAACCACTCCTGTTCAATTAAATTATGTTATGAACCAATAATCGAATGATTTTGGTTTTATCCACCGATTTTGTTGTGGATAAGATTGTCCACAAAGTTATCCACATATTCAAGTTGTGGATTGGGTGGAAAGTAAGACCAAATCGAGACTTTGAATCGTTAAATTGTGGATAAAAGATTTTTTACAATTTTTCGGGTATTTTTTTACACATCTATTTACTATAATGTTGAGCGTATGGTAAACCCCACCTTATCTGAAATAGCCCAAATTTGGGATCGCGTGCTCGAAAAATTACAAACACGTATCAACGATCGTCATATTTTTGATTCTTTTTTTGGTGACACCTATATTCACTCCCTTGAAAATGATGAGATTAAAGTCGTTGTAAATTCAGGTTTGGCTGCAAATTTACTGTCCACCAAATACTTAGATGTTCTCAATATGACTGTGATTGAGGTTACTCAAACTAACTTTAAACTTTCGTTTCTTCAAAAAGGGGATTTAGAAAAGAACGCCAAAAAGGTTGAAAAGAAACCTTCTTTTTTTGCAAGTTCCTTCGTCAATCGTAAATATACATTTGATAACTTTGTCGTTGGAACATCTAATCGAGAAGCTCATCAAGCAGCTGTATTAATTGCATCGAGTCCAGGAAAATTATTCAATTATAATCCCCTATTTATTTATGCACAGTCTGGCTTGGGTAAGACTCACTTACTTCATGCGATTGGTAACTACATTAGAGAAAATGCACCTACTTTGAAAGTGTTGTACATTACCACCGATGATTTTGTGGATGAATTTATCAAGTATGTCAGTGGTGAAAAAGACTCCGACAACATGAAAGACTTTTTTAAATCCATTGATGTGCTAATGGTGGATGATGTTCAATTCTTAGCAGAAAAGGTGAAAACAGAAGAAATGTTTTTCCATATCTTTAATCATTTAATTAACTCAGGAAAACAAATCATCTTAACAAGTGATCGACACCCAAGTGAAATTCGAGGCGTAGAATCACGATTAGTGACGAGATTTAGTTCCGGTTTAACCATGAATATTACAGTTCCAGATTTACCCACTCGCGTTGCCATTCTTAAAAAGAAGATTGAGGCAAATGGACTCGATATCACCTACTTTGATGAAGAAGTTTTTCACTTTTTTGCAGAACGTTTTTCCAATAATGTGCGCGAATTAGAAGGGGCTTTGAATCGATTGGTGTTTTATGTCATTAACATTAAACAAACCAAACATATCACGATGGATATTGCGATTGAATCTGTCCAACCACTTATTGGCTCTGGCAATCATTCTTCATTAACAGAGAACCGAATTATTAATACGGTTGCTGATTATTACAATCTAACGAATCAACAATTAACAGGTAAAATCCGCACGAATCAAATTGCCATGGCTAGACATATTGCTATGTACCTCATTCGTAACTTATTAGATGTACCATTTTTAAAGATTGGTGCCCTCTTCGGTGGTAAGGATCATTCCACTGTGATGAACGCTGTAAAGAAAGTGGAAAAATCGTTGAAAGTTGATGAAGCAATTGCCACTGCGATTGACCAATTACAAAAGCGATTAAAAAAAGCGTAATAAACGCATATATCTAGAATAAAACTTTAGATTAAATGTGGTAAAATAATAGACGAATTAAGATGATCACTCAGTTATCCACAACATCCACACGCCTTATTATCATTATTAATCTTTAAGGAGAGATATAAATATGAAATTTACAGTCCTTCGTGATGAATTATTAAAAGCAATTAATATTGCGAGTAAAGCGATTGCAATGAAGACACCTATCCCAGTCCTAAGTAATTACAAACTGGTTGTAGATGATAAGGGTTTAACCATCGTCAGTTCCAATAATGAATTATCCATTGTGACAAGAGTGCCTTTTGCCATCAAAGGTAAAACACTGTTAACGGATACTAAAAACGGCGGAACATTGGTGAATGCAAAATTATTTGGAGAAATTGCCAGAAAAGTTGAAGGGCAACAATTAACCGTTGAATTATTTGATGACACCATCGTCAATGTTAGTGATGGTCGTTCAACCTATAAACTTAACTCGATTAAAGTTGAAGAATATCCAGAATTAGATCTTGATACCGCTGGTGTATCGTTAGAAATCGAAACAAAGATACTGAAGAAAGTCGTTGAACAAACAGCGTTTGCAGCTTCTACAAAAGAACAAAGACCGATTATGACTGCAGTTAATTTAGAGGCTTCTGATGGTAAATTGGTGGCCACCGCGACTGACTCTGCTCGTTTATCTAGAAAACAAATCAATATTAATAAACCTGTTAAATTTGTTAGTAATGTTCCTGCAAGAACTTTAATCGAAGTGACCTCGATGATGGAACACGAACCCATGATCAATCTTTCTTTTACCGAAAAACGAGCAACCTTTGAATTTGGAAACACCTTAGTGATCTCTCGTTTAATTGGTGGAGAATATCCAAACACCTCCAATATCATTCCTAAAACTTCCAACTATTATTTAGTAGCGAACGCCAAAGAATTGTTAGCGGTCATGGAACGTGTCGCTTTACTCTCTGTTGAAAGAGAAAATGTGGTCAAGTTAACGATGAGTGAAACCGCGGTGGAAGTTTCTAGTAAATCTGCACAAATTGGATCCGCCAGTGAACCTTTAACCAAGTTCTCCTTTAACGGTGATCGTTTTGAAGTTAGTTTTAATGCATTTTATCTCATGGAAGCGATTCGTGCTTTTGGGGCTGAAGATATCAAAATTGGATTTATTGGCGATATGAGACCATTTGTCTTAAAAAACGATAAAGATGACTCCCTCATCCAGTTAGCAACGCCAGTGCGCACGTATTAACCATTTAAACGCATTTTAAGAGCACTTTAGGGAATATATAATATTCCCTAATTTTTCTTTTTTATGGTAAAATTATAGAGGTTTAAATATGGAAAAAGAATCGACTCAATCGGAAATTGTCATTCACACCCCGTATATCCAATTGGGGCAATTAATGAAGATAATCGGGTTGATTGAAACTGGGGGCCAAATTAAATCATTTTTAAACCAAAACCCAATCCAAGTTAACCAGCAACCGGAACAACGCCGAGGGCGCAAACTCTATCCTGGGGATCAAATCATGGTGCAAAAACGCCTGATTACAATCAAAGGTTTATGACGGTTCAACGTCTAGAGTTGGTCAACTACCGTTCTTATTCACATATTCAATTAACCTTTGATCCACAACTCAATGTTTTTCTTGGAAAAAATGGTGCAGGAAAAACCAATCTTGCGGAAGCAATTCATTATCTATCGCTTGCGCGATCATTTCGCACGAGTGATGACCAAGATTTATTACAAAAAGGTCAACCTTTTGCAAAGGTGAAAGCAGTGATTGATTTACAAGGTCGAAAACAAACCTTAGAAATCGTGATCACCCCTCAAGGTAAAAAAATTCTTCTCAATCAAAAACCTGTGAAAAAATTATCAGAACTTTCTAAAGTCATCCACGTTTTATTTTTTGAACCAAGGGATGTGATGTTGTTTGATGATTTACCCAAGGTGAGAAGAAAGTTCCTTGATACACACATTAGCAAACACCAAGAAGGGTACTTACAACAATTGAGTCAATACGAAGCATTGTTGAATGAACGCAATCTATTGTTAAAAGGATCTCAACCCAATCGGCAACATTTAGCGGTGTTAACGAAACAACTGATTGAAGCAAGTTATCCCATTGTGGTCGCACGGCACTCTTATATTGAAAGCATCAACAAAGTGATCAGTAAGATTACAAGCGCTGTCAAAGGTGCACCGATTGATATCCGACTTCAATATGTCCCGTATGTGAATCCACAACAAGATTTCTTCAAAGAAGCAACGCTCTTATTTGCGAACAAACTAGAAGAAGACATTCGCAGAAAAACAACACAACTAGGAACCCAACGCGAAGACTTTGTGGCCATCTACAACCAACAAACCATCGCCAGTTATGGGTCCCAAGGTGAAAATAGGCTCGCTGCCATTGCCTTAAAAATCGCCCCTTACTTCCTTGTTGAGGATCAAGCATTAAGACCGATTATTGTACTCGATGATGTCCTTAGTGAATTAGATGAACCGACACAGAAACGATTACTTCAATTCTTACAAAAACTACAACAAGTCTTCATTACCACAACCCATATGCTAGACTCGCCAGCGACTATCTACAACATTCAAAACAGCCAAATCCAAAGGAGGGCTTAATGATGAAAGAAACCAAAGAAGAAAAAGTGATTCGCGAACTTGCGGAAGAAAAAGAACGCGAAAAAGTCAAAACAGAATATAACGCCTCGAGTATTCAAGTACTTGAAGGTTTAGAAGCGGTCAGAAAAAGACCCGGGATGTATATTGGTACCACGTCGGTAGCAGGTTTACATCATCTTGTTTGGGAAATCGTAGATAACTCAGTTGACGAAGCACTTGCAGGTTATGCAAAAAATATCGACGTCACCTTAAACAAAGATGGATCCGTCACAGTTAAGGATGATGGTCGAGGTATTCCAGTTGATATCGTCGCTAAAACCGGTAAACCAGCACTAGAAACGGTTTATACCGTTTTACACGCTGGTGGTAAGTTTGGAGAAGGCGGCGGTTATAAAGTTTCTGGTGGTCTCCACGGTGTTGGTGGTTCTGTTGTCAACGCTCTATCGTCATCGATGATTGCTGATGTATATCGTAATGGCAAAATTTATCGCATTAAATTTGGCAATGGTGGAAAAGTTTTAGAACCAGTCAAAGAAATTGGAAAAAGTAATCGCACAGGAACAACTGTTACATTCCTTGCCGACCCAACTATTTTTACAGAAACCCAAGTTTATCATTTTGAAACGATTCGCGACCGGTTAAGACAAATGGCTTATTTAAACGGTGGTTTACGTTTAACCATTTCAGATGTTCGCGGAGAAAATGAAGTTAAAGAAGAATTTTATTACGAAGGCGGGATTAAAGAATACGTTCAATACATTAACAAAAACAAAGAACCATTATTCCCTGAAGTGATCTTTTGTTATGGTAGCGAAGATAATATCTTTGCTGAAATTTCCCTTCAATATAACAACGGTTATAACCCAAGTGTTTATTCCTTTTGCAACAACATTCACACCCACGAAGGTGGAACCCACGAAGAAGGTTTCCGTTTAGCAACAACGCGGATTATTAATCAATATGCTCGCGAACAAAAGATGCTCAAAGAAAGTGAAGAAAACTTCACCAGTGATGACATTCGTGAAGGCATGGCTGCGATTATTTCTGTTAAGCATAGAGACCCACAATACGAAGGTCAAACCAAAACCAAATTGGGTAACGCTGAAGTTAGAAAGATTGTTTCAAATATTGTTGGTGATCAACTCCACCGCTTCATGATGGAAAATCCTAAGCTCGCTAAAATCATCATGGACAAGGTCCAATTGGCAGCCGATGCTCGTATCGCGAGCCGAAATGCCAAAGAAAACATTCGTCGCAAAGGCGCGCTTGATTTATCAACCTTACCAGGAAAATTAGCAGACTGCTCAAGCAAAGATCCAGTTGTCTCTGAGTTGTATATCGTTGAAGGTAACTCTGCTGGTGGTTCTGCAAAAAATGGTCGTGATCGTGAAACCCAAGCCATCCTTCCGTTAAGAGGAAAAATCCTCAACGTCCAAAAAGCACAATTAAAGAAAATTTTTGCTAACACTGAAATCGGTAACTTAATTACAGCGATTGGCGCTGGTATTCTTCCTGAATTCGATGTCAGCAAATCCCGGTATCACAAGATTGTGATTATGACCGACGCCGACGTCGACGGCAGTCACATTCGTATCTTATTATTAACATTCTTCTTCCGTTACATGAGACCCCTTATCGAAGCGGGATATGTTTACATTGCCCAACCACCTCTATACAAAGTTGAGTATCACCAAAAGGCTTATTACGCATACAACGATGGTCAATTGACTCAAATTAAAAAACAATTGAATCTTCCAGAAGGTTATCCATTCCAACGCTATAAAGGTTTAGGGGAAATGGATGCTGATCAATTATGGGAAACCACAATGGATCCTAAAGCCCGCAAGATGTTAAGAGTAGCCTTACAAGATGCGATTGAAGCAGATTCGGTGTTTGATGCCTTGATGGGTGAAAACGTTGAACCACGTCGCGACTTTATTGAAAAGAATGCTAAGTTCGTCAAGAACTTGGATATTTAAGGAGAAGGTGTATGGCAGATAATAAAGATCCAAAAGTTGAAGGTGTCATCCAAGAAGGGATTGAAGCCGGTTTAAAAGACGTCGATATTTCTAACGAAGTACGGACTGCTTTTTTAGACTACTCGATGTCCGTCATTGTCTCTCGTGCAATCCCTGATGTGCGTGATGGTTTAAAACCTGTGCATCGCCGGATTATTTTTGGGATGAACGAATTAGGGATGCAATCCGACAAACCTTATAAGAAATCAGCTCGTATCGTTGGTGACGTGATGGGTAAATTTCACCCTCATGGTGACCAAGCAATCTATTCTACCCTTGTGCGTTTAGCACAACCCTTCTCCATGCGTTATACGCTTGTTGATGGTCATGGTAACTTTGGTTCAGTCGACGGTGATGAAGCGGCCGCGATGCGTTATACCGAAGCAAGAATGGCGAAGATGGCGATGGAAATGGTTAAAGACATCGATGATGAAACAGTCGATTTTGTCGATAACTATGACGGCACTGAAAAAGAACCCGTTGTTTTACCTTCCCGTTTTCCTAATTTACTAGTGAATGGTGGATCAGGTATTGCCGTTGGGATGGCGACGAATATGCCAACCCACAATCTAAGAGAAGTCGTCAGTGCGATTAAAGCTTACTCCAAAAATCCTAATATTGATGTTTTAGAGTTAATGCAAGATCATATCCAAGGTCCTGACTTCCCAACGGGCGGGATGATCCTTGGTAAAGCCGGTATTCGTCAAGCTTATGAATCCGGAACTGGTTCACTTGTGATTCGTTCTAAAGTGGATATTCAAGAATTTGAAAATGGTAAGAAGCGCATTATCGTCAAAGAAATTCCTTACCAAGTAAATAAAGCCTCGATGATTGAAACCATCGCTGATTTAGTGAGAAATAAAGTCATTGAAGGCATCACCGATATTCGCGATGAATCTAATAAAAACGGAATTCGCGTTGTCATTGAAGTTCGTCGGGATATTATTCCTGAAGTGTTATTGAATCAACTTTATAAACACACCCAACTTCAAGTGAGTTTTGGGATTATTAATCTCGCTCTCGTGAATGGTCAACCCAAAGTTCTATCTCTAAAGTCGATGATTCAACATTATCTTGATCACCAAATTGAAGTCGTGGAAAGAAGAACACGTTATCAATTAACCAAGGCCGAAGACCGCATTCATATCGTCAATGGTTATTTAGTTGCCATTAATAATATCGACGCGATTGTCGATATTTTAAAGAAGTCTGCCAACATTGATGTCGCAAGAACCACACTTGCAAAACGTTTTAATCTATCCGAAAGACAAACTAAAGAAATCGTGGATATGCCACTGAGACGTTTAACGGGATTAGAAAAGCAAAAACTAGAAGACGAAAAATTACAACTCGAAAAGAATATTGCGTATTACAAACAACTTCTTGGAAATCGTCAAATGGTGATTGATGTCATTCTCACTGATTTGGATGTGATTGCCGATAAATTTGGTGACAATCGCATGACCGACATTTCTGATAATCTCTCATCCATCGAAGATGAAGATCTCATCCCAGAAACCAATATTGTGATTACGATGACACAAAATGGTTACATCAAACGACAATTACCAGAAGTGTTCCGTACACAAAACCGAGGTGGTCGCGGTGTCAAAGGTGCGGGTTTAAATGAAAACGACATTGTGTCGATTATCGTGAACGCTAGAACCCACACTGATATTTTATTCTTCTCAAATTTAGGAAAAGTATATCGCTTACGCGGTTATCAAATTCCTGAATTTGCCAGAACTGCCAAAGGCATTCCAGTTGTGAACTTATTAAGTTTAGAAAAACAAGAAACGATTAAATCCATTATTTCTGTTGATGAATACACCCAAGGTCACTACTTATTCTTTATCACTGAAAAAGGTGTTGTCAAACGCACAGAAATTAAAGAATTTGAATCGATCCGTCAAAACGGTAAGATTGCCATTTCATTACGAGAAGGCGATATGCTCCTTGATGTCAAACAAACCACAGGAACCTTGTTAATCAGTCTTGCTTCGTCAACCGGTAAGATGGTGACATTCCCAGAAGGTGATGTCCGCGATATGGGAAGAACGGCTGCAGGTGTACGCGGTATGAAGTTAGCTGAAGGTGCCAAAGTAATTGGTGTCTCCACAACTTCAGAAGGTAAATATATTCTTGTTGTTACCAATAAAGGGTTTGGAAAGATGACAGCCTTTGAAGAATATCGTCAAACCAAGCGCGGTGCGAAAGGTGTAAACACAATTAAAGCTTCCGATAAAAACGGAAACCTCATTGCCTTAAAAGCAGCGAATGGTGATGAAGATTTATTAGTGGTCACCAAAGCGGGTGTTATCATCCGTATTTCCTTAACACAAGTTCGCGTCATTGCTAGATCCACACAAGGTGTGCGATTAATTCGTTTAGGGGAAAAAGAATTTGTTTCTTCGATTGCGATAGTCGAACCAAGTCTAGAAGAACCAACTGAAGAAGTTGAAACCGTTGAACTCGATAATCCTAATGAACCAGAAACCCCAGATACAGATGAAGGGGATGACGACGAAGAAGCGGAGGCCTAGTCTATGCTTGATTTCCAACTCATCAAAGATCAAACACAAAAAGTTGTTTCATTACTTGCAAAAAAAGGCTTCACCGTCAACTTTGATGGTTTACTTCAAGACGCTCAATTGCGTAAACAATTACTATTAGACGTCGAACAAGTCAAAGCTGAAGCCAATAAACTTTCTGCCTCTGTTCCTGAAGCGAAAAAGGCAGGCCGTGATGTCCAAGCCATTTTTTCACAAGTCAAACAACTCAATCAATCGATTCAAGGAAAAGAACAAGAACTAAAAGCTTTAGAAATTAAAATTGAAAACTTTTTACTTGAGTTACCAAACCTCCCAGACGAAGATCTTAAAGAAGGTGGCAAGGAAAACAACGAAGCCATTCGTATTGTTGGTAAACAACCCAAATTCACATTTAAAATTAAAGATCATGTTGAGATTGCAGAACACCTAGGCATCATTGATTACCAACGTGCTGCAAAAATATCGGGTGCAGGTACTTGGATTTATCGCGGTTTGGGAGCTCAACTAGAATGGGCATTGCTTAACTTTTTCATGAGTGAACACCTTAAAGATGGTTATGAAATGGTGCTTTTACCACACTTATTAAACTATGAATCCGGCTTAACTGCAGGTCAATTTCCCAAATTTAAAGATGATGTTTTTTGGTTAAAGAAAACAGAACCAGAAAAATTTTTATTACCGACCGCTGAAACCGGTTTAGTTAATCTTCACCGTGATGAAATTTTAGAAGGTTCCCAATTACCAAAGAAATATTTTGCCTATACACCCTGCTACCGGTATGAGGCTGGTAGTTACCGAAGCGAAGAACGAGGGATGATTCGTGGTTACCAATTTAACAAAGTTGAACTTGTTCAATATACACGAGAAGAACAAAGCCCAGCGATGTTCCTTGAATTAGTCGCCAAAGCTTCTTCCTTAGTGGAAAAACTTGGTTTACACTTCCGTGTTTCTAAACTTGCTGCTGGTGATTGTTCTCATTCGATGGCAAGAACCTACGATATCGAAGTCTACATTCCTTCCTTAAATATTTATAAAGAAGTTTCTTCGGTTTCAAATGCTCGCGATTATCAAGCTAGAAGAGGTAAGATTCGTTATAAAGATCCTCTCACCCAAAAAACAAAATTTGCTCACACCCTCAATGCGTCAGCTCTTGCGACCTCGCGGATTGTACCTGCAATTTTAGAACAATATCAATTAGCGAATGGCGATGTGAAAATCCCCGATGTCCTTGTTCCTTGGATGGGCGGTTTAACGGTCATTGGCAAACAAAAATAAGCCATCATCCACTCCATTCAGTGACGAACACTGGATGAATGAAGCGTTGGCGGAAGCCAAGCTTGCTTTTGACATCGATGAAGTGCCTGTTGGTGCAATTGTCGTCTATCAAAACAACATCATTGGTCGCGGTCACAATCTTAAAGAAAAACAAAAGAATGTTACATCACACGCCGAATTAATCGCGATGGCAGAAGCGAGTCAACACCTTCAAAGCTGGCGATTACAAGGGTGCACACTTTATGTCACCTTAGAACCATGCATGATGTGTACGGGCGCACTGATTCAAAGTCGGATTGATCGAATCGTGTATGCAGTAAAAGACGAAAAAAGTGGTGCAATCGAATCACAATTACACATACACAAAATTCCTCGATTACAACACCAACCGATCATTCAATCAGATGTTTTATCCCTTGAGTCCCAAACATTATTAAAACAATATTTTCAAAAGAAACGACATGAATAAAAAGCTATATTTACCCATTATCTTTCTTGTTTTAAGTGGTTGTAGACAAACCAATTCTTCAAGCATGAATTCAAGCCCAGTGTCCTCTATTCCCATTCCAAACGAAGATTTTAACCCCTCTATTAATGGAAGAACCATCTTAAGAGAAACCATGATACAAACCAGTTATCAAACTGTTGAATTGTCACCTTTAAGTGAGTTACCCCTATCTGAATTTAATTTTCCTACCATCGAAAATGTTGTAACCCCATATGCGGTTCTAGACGCGGTTGAAGGCAATTTTGAAAACCAAGTCATTAGTTTTTCCAACCAAACACCAACCATTCCTTCAACGTTATCCTCTCTAGACCTTTATCAAACCATTGAAGATCAAGCAGCGTTGACGGTGTTAGAAAGCTTACAAATAAGCGATGAACGGTTTAATCAAGTTCAAGTAACGCGTAAACATCGTGACTTAAGTCATGTTTATTTTGGATCTGATTATTACTGGTTCAATAATTTTGTTGAAGAAGAAAACTCAACCTTGTTTCGATATCCTAACTTTGTAACATTGGGACAATGGCAGAAGAACAAAACCTTTCAAACAGAAATCACAATTCCTGTTGATGTTTCCTATCAACTTTATGCTGATGCGACGACAATTTATGAAATTCGTGACGAAACCTATCCGAGTGGTTTCTTTGGTGCACAAGATCAAAAGTTTGAAACCATTCGTACACAAGACAATTTTAAACACGCACTCACCATGGGTCCAATGACCACATTTCTCCAACAATGGAGCGCGTTCGAACGCAACGAAGCACCCTTTGGATTTCCTTTTCACGGTGATGTCTCATTAACCAATCGCACGCTTACGATTCGTAAACTTGCTGAAGGTGAATATACATTCAAACTCCAGGTTTATCTTGGTAGTACGTTTGAAACCGCAGCCGAAAACTATGAATTGCAAGCAACATTACGAGGACTCGTGTGGGAAGACATTGAACAACATTATCAATTGTGGCAACCCAGCTCTATCACTCCATAAATTGAAAGTGTTAAAATAATAAAAATGAAAAAAGAAGAATTACTCACGTTGATTGTGTATGGTGTGATGATTGCTATTGCAATTTTTGTTGGTGTTAACATCATTGCTCCAGCCTTTACCACCCTTGGCATTAACGGCATTTCTCAATATGGTTATGCGATTGTTACCATCTTTGGAGCATTTATCATCAATGTCATTTCTCTAGAAGTAGGTCACATCTTAGGAGCGCTCGCGGGTGGTTATGCCATTAACACGGTAAACTTTTTAGGTTTAGCCTTTGTGAGAACCAAAGATGGTTTTCGCTTACGCTTTCAACCATATGAAGGATTAACGGGTGAAACCACCGTCATACCCAAAGCAAAAAAAATTAGACCTCGATTATTTTTATGGGGTGGTTTAATTGTTTATCTGATCGAAATCGTTCTCGCTTTATTGATTGCATATCTTTTCTTCAACGAACTTCAATGGGGTCGATACGCGTCCATTGTGGTTGTAGCGGTTGGTGGTATGTTAATGATTTATAATTTTATGCCCTTTAAACTCGATACTGTCACCGATGGCTATCGATTAGCAACCCTCACCACAACCCAAGGTAACGTTGCCTATGTTGAACTACAACGCATTGAAAAAGCCTATAAAGAAGGCAAAGACCCACAACCATTTCAGGTTGGTAAAGAGCTTAACAACCTAACCATTCAAATTTATTTTCATAAAATTTATCAAGCCCTTGTTGATGAAGATTATCAAACCGCAGAAAAAGATTTAAAGTTTGTTTCAACTTCACCCCGTCTTGGTGAAACCCTTCAACAAAAAATCTTGATGCTTCAAACCTTTATCTATTTTATGAAAGCCAAACCCACAGCCGCAAAAACTCACTATTACAAACTTGATTCCAAACAACGAAAATATTTAAGTAATGATACGAATATGATCACCCTCAGCACGTATTTATACGTTGCAGGCATGATTGAAGAATCCTATTCAGAAGCGAGCTACACTTTCGAAAGACAAAACATTTCCATCAAAAGGATTCATGAATCAGGCAGAAAAGCTGCTGAATCGATATTGTTTAATCGAGTATTAAAGTTAGTGAAGAAGAAAAATCCTTCTTGGCGATTTTCTTAATTCGTTTATAATTTTCATTACAGGGAGTTGAATCTATGTCCATTATTCAAAACTTTATTCCTTTTCTTGCTCCTGGTATTTTAATTGCCATCACCCAAACGTTCATTTACCTTCGTTTGAAGAAAACATACCAATTCAAATTTGTTTTGTTTGGTAATCTTATTCTCTTAGGTGTTGGCGTTTTGTTCTCTGTGATTGGATTGATTGTCGCGCAAGGTGAACCAGGTAGTTGGGCGGGATTAGGATTCATTATTTTATTAATGGTCACCGTGATTACGACACTCATCTCAAGCGGTGCCTCATTATTAATGTATGTTATCCTTAAACCAACAAGTAAAAAATAATAAAGGAGATATGATCAATGGAAGACTTATTAGGTTTACTCATTGCGGTCGGGTTATTTGTTGGTGTTCAATTTTTAGTTTATCGAATTTATAAAACAACAAAAAAATTAGTCCTTTCTCTTCTTCCCAATCTCGGAATCCTAATGTTAGGTGTAACATTTGCGTTAATTATCATGGTCTCTGCTTCACAAACACCTGGTAGTTGGGGCGATTTAATCGGAATTGTTCTTATCATTTATTCCGTCATCGGCAGTGGATTCTCCACACTTGTTTCATTTTTGATGATCTATCTTTTGAACCAAAGAAAAAACCAACCTAAGAAAGAATAGGTTGGTTGATAGCATCCTGTTGGTTTCGTTTACTTACCGGAAACGGTAAGTTTTTTAATGAATAAGCTTGGTACGTCGTAACCAGAGGATAATAATTCATTATCACTGGCGACTTCTTTAACGTTCATAAACATATCCATTAAGTTACCGGCAACGGTAATTAACGTTAATGGGGTGCTGCGCTTTCCGTTTTCAATCATGAAACCATTCGCTTGTAAGGAGAAGTTTCCTGAGGTTGGATTTAAACTAGCATGAACACCCATGACTTCCGTGATATAAACCCCTTCGCCAATTTTTGCAAAGAGTTCATCAAGTGATTTTCTTCCGGCTTTTAAGACGATGTTTTGGAAACCAATGCCAACTTTACCACCTGAGCGGTAACCGTTTCCTGTGGTTTGTACACCATCTTTATGAGCTGTGTTCAAGTTGTGGAAATAAGTTTGTAAGACACCTTTTTTGACAACTGTTTTGTTGTATGTCGCCACACCTTCATCATCAAAATACGTAAAGAAAGCATTTTTCTTTAGAGGCATTTCCATAACGGTGACTTTTTTACTTGCCACGGGTTGATTGAGTTTACCAATCATTAACGATGTTTTCTTTTGGACTTCATCTGCAGATGCATTGTCTAAATAGGCTGACAGTAAATCAGCGACAACTTCTTTATCTAAAATCGTTTTGTAATCTTTAGAAGCACATTGTGTACCACCAAATTTGATTAAAGCTTTACCAACAATTTTATTCACAAATTTGTCCACATTAAAAGTGGTTGGATCATTTGAGAAGTGCACATCGCCTTCGCTCTTACGTTCTTCACCTTGGATTGCAAGGACACCAGCATAGTAATAATAGTAGTTACTCTTACGCTTGAGTTGGAGGCCATAGGAGTTAAGTAACATCGCTTCTGATTCACGTTCTTGATAGCTGCAAGCATCAACTTGGGCAATTCGCTTATCTGCGGCTTTTAATTTACGTTCAATTTCAAATAAGTTTTTCTTTTTCACATCAATCGAAAGTTCGGCGATGGCTGGGTTATAGACTTTTTTCTTTTTATATTTATCTGAACCCTTAAAGATAATCGCTAATTCATCTTTGGTGACGGTTCCCGCATTGGTCATAATTTCATTAATTAAGAATGCTGGCGTTTCCTTACCCATTTTTTCAGTAGAAGCATATCCAATCTTACCTTTGTAAATACCACGGGCATAGAGTGAGATATCTTCGGAAAGCTTATAACCTTCAATTTGAGCATTATATAATTTAAAACTTAAAGACTTTGCACGTGAGTAATAAAGTTCTAAAACTTCAACACCTTTTTCTTTTGCTAACGCAAAATATGCATCAAACCTTGCCATGTTATTGTCCTCCTCGACGACCACCAACGGTGATTTCGGTCACGCGTATGGTTGGTTGACCCACATCGGTTGGGATGCTACCAGAAGCAGCACCACACATCCCTTGGGCTCTTGCTAAGTCATTGGCGACCATGTCGATCTTTGCTAAGGTTTCATCACCCTTACCAACCAATGCCGCACCTTTAACAGCTTCAGCGATTTTGCCATTTCGAATCATATAGCCTTCTGAAACAGTGAAGTTAAATTCACCAGTGGCGGGATTCACAGAACCCCCACCCATTTTCTTTGCATATAAACCATATTGAGTCGCTGCAATAATTTGATCGACTGTATGAGGACCGTTTTCAATATAGGTATTGGTCATCCGTGAGGTTGGTTCAAATTTATAATTTTGTCTTCTTGAGTGACCGTTTTGTTCGGCTTTCATCCGACGACCATTAAATTGATCAATCATGAAACTATTTAAAACACCATTTTTAATTAATTGTACTTTTTGTGCTGGGAAACCTTCGTCATCAACGTTCGTTGAACCCCAACCAAATGGAATGGTGCCATCATCAACAGCGTTGACGATGGGATTTGCCACTTGTTTACCAAGTTTATCCCAAAAGACAGAAAGTTTTTTCGAGACTGATGAGGCTTCAAATGGGTGACCACACGCTTCGTGGAAAATAACCCCACCAAAACCATTACCAATCACAACAGGCATCTTACCGGATGGGCATTCTGCGGCTCCGAGTAATGAGATGGCGCTCTTGGCAGTTTCAATTGCCATTTCTTTTAATTTAATTTTTGTCGTAAAGAAATCAAATCCGTCACTTGCACCTGGACCTTCACCGAAATTTTCAATCTTTCCATTTTCTGCAGCAACCGCGATCATATAGAGTCTTGCGCGGCGACGAGTATCTTCAACATATCGACCCAATGTGTTAAAGATTGTGACTTGTTTGACCATATCTGAAAGGTATACATTGGTTCTAACAATTCGCTTATCAAAACTAGCCATGGTATCATTCACCATTTTTAGTAAATCAATTTTTTGTTTGACCGAAATGGTTTCCATTGGTTGCGATGATAAGTTAGTGATTTCTTTCACTTTTACTTTTTCTAAAGGTGCCGGGGTTAATACACGCGGACCTGAAAAAGCTTTTGCCACATCTTGGGCTAACTTCGTTAAACTCTTTTTTGAAAGGTCTGATGTATATCCATAGGCACTTTGTAATCCTTTTAAGACACGAATACCAACACCAAAACCATTCGTCGATACACGTTCTTCAATCTTCCCATTTTCCATGGAGACGTTAGAACTTAAGGTATCTTCTAAATAAACTTCAGCAAAATCTGCTCCAAATGCGGTTGCTTCAAGAAGCAATGCGCTCGCTAACTTCTTAGAAATCATAAAATTCCTCCAAATAATAAAATCATTTTAACAAGTTTTTAATCACGTGACTATTAAATTTAACGCAACAGTTAGTTGCCCTAAATCAGTCCCCACACAAACTTCCCAGCATCTTTCTGGCACTTTCCACCCCTTTGTGGTTTAATATGGTTGCCTGGTATGAATGGTTGTTCATCACCATTCTCGTTCCTTGATCGGCATATGATCCGCTCTCATTGAATGTGCTACCAGCGCCAACTTATATACAATTTTCTTGGATTACCAAGAAAATTTTTTATTTAATTGTTTAGTAAATGTGCTTTAATGAATAAGTCGGCACACAATGGTAAAGGAGAACCACCATGAAAACAACAAAATTATTACCTCTCTTCGCTACAAGTCTAGTCTTAGCAGGCTGCTTAGGGCCTCAAACGTACTTTTCTGATGTCTTTAACACGATGAATGATCTTTACTTCCCAACCCTCGATAACCAAAATAGAATCACATCTAACTTTGAAGTTGAAGCGGTGCTTTCAGTAGATGGTAAAACAACAAGCTATGAAGTTTACCTTTTCGGAACCGGTATCAAACTAGTGGCCGTTTCACCTGAAACAAATGAAGGTGTCGAGACCACAAGAACCCTTACTGTCATTTATGACTATGCTGCAGGTGGTTTGTTTGCTAAACGAGAATTTGCCAACACCCCAAACCAAGTTGACAAAGTCTTTGATGCTTTTGAAGCCGATTCATTTGATATGTTTGATACTGCGGTTGAAACCGCCAATTCTGTTTTATCCGAGGAAACAAAGTCCATTATTAATAACCAAGCCACCAATCTTATCATCGGTGGTCAACCTGAAACCCAAGACGTTAAAGTTTACACCTTACCCGTTGGTAACTTCCTGGATTTAGCAAGTTTTGAAGATACAGTTGGATTTGTTCCTACTGATTTAGATGTGGTTATCTCCTTCACCACCAGTACGAGTGAAGGCGAAATTAGCATCAGCGCTTCGGGAAACGATAAAGTCTATGAGGCTACGATTACCTTTAGAAATCCTGAATTATTAGTCCCAGCAGACTATTTATTAAGTGATACTGAAAAAGCCAACTACGAAGGTTTTGTTGCTTAATCAACCAAATAAAAAACCGGTTCTCAATGGAGCCGGTTTTTTGATTTGCAGATTAACGTCGAATGGCTTTTGTCGTTGCGACAGGATGAATTTTATTCTTTAATTGAATTAAACCAAAACCGATCGCCCCAAAAATGCCTACCAATAAGACAATAATCATGACAAAGATCAATATATTACTGTAGTTGTTTGGATTCACAAAACCATAATTAAAGGCTGGTTCTCCATCTCTAAAGGTGAAGGATAGACCAATGATGGTGTGAAAAATAAAGTAGACAAATGGATAGATGAGCACGGTGATTGCCGTTTTATTCTTTAAAACACCATTTCCAGGGATCATCAAGAACACCATACTCATTAAAACCGTGGATAAGTTATGGGTAAGAAGTTCGGATAAACTCGAGAATGGGTTCCATTCACCTTCGAATACTGGATTTAAAACAAAGAACACAATCAAGAACACAATCAAGGTATTAACCGTGATAATGATGACCACAATTTTCTTGGTTAACCAATTTAAAACATTTTCCCAATTCAATACTTTTCCTAAACCATAGGTGACCGACCAAGCGGCGACCATGATGTTGGTTTGATACGTAAAGAGGTACCAGAAACGCCACCAGTCATCGGTTGGATCTAATAAGAATCCGACGATGAATTTTTCAATTAAAACACCAGTTAACAGTAAACCATAGGCGAAAATCACATAGGTAAGCCAACTTTGCTTGAGGGTTAATTTCATAAAACCCCTCCTTTTACTTCCACCATTATAGAACTTCACCATTTTTTTACAAATGTACTCTTAATCATTGCAACCGCTATCGAAGGATGGTAATATTTTTAAGCACTTACTTTAAATCCAAATGCGATTTAAGGCGGAAGGGAGCACATCCAATGAAACAAGGCATCCACCCAAACTATAAGCAAGTTAAAGTTACTTGCATTAGCTGCGGCAATACCTTCGAAGCAGGATCGATTCTAGACGAAGTACGGGTTGACACATGCGCAAGCTGCCACCCATTCTTTACTGGTAAAGATCGCAACACTAAGATTGATGGTCGTGTTGATCGCTTTAACAAACGTTACGCGAAAAAGTAAAACAAAGTATCAAAACCACTTTCTAAGAAGAGAGTGGTTTTTTTCTTTATAATAAGAACCATGAAAACAAAATTTTATATTACCACCCCCATTTATTACCCAAGTGCCAAACTCCACATTGGGCACGCATACTCCACCGTTGTGACGGATGTGTTTGCGAGATATAAACGTCTTGCAGGTGTTCCGACTTATTTTTTAACTGGAACGGATGAACATGGACAAAAGATTCAAGAAACAGCAGAAAAAAACGGTAAATCACCTCAACAATTCGTGGATGATGTCGTCGTGGGCATCAAAGAATTGTGGTCTAAAATGCGTATTAGTTATGATGACTTTATTCGGACAACAGAACCGCGACATGAAAAAGTGGTTCAACAAATCTTTAGTCAACTACTAAAACAAGACGACATTTACCTTTCCAAATATCAAGGTTGGTATTGTAAGTTTTGTGAATCGTTTTGGACCGATACACAAATTGGTGAAGCCAAAGTTTGCCCTGATTGTAAGCGCGCGGTTCATCCCGAAGCCGAAGATGCTTATTTCTTTAGAATGAGTAAATATGCAGATCGGTTAATGGATTATTATCAAAAAAATCCTTTGTTCATTACCCCAGAATCTCGCAAGAATGAAATGATAAATACGTTTATCAAACCTGGACTTGAAGACCTTTGTGTTTCTCGAACCTCTTTTTCTTGGGGTGTCAAAGTTAAAGAAGATCCTCGACATGTCGTGTATGTGTGGTTAGATGCTTTAACCAATTACATCACCGCATTAGGATACGGAAGTGCAAAACCTGAGTTGTATGAAAAGTTTTGGAAAGACCCCCAATCAGAAGTCATTCACATTGTCGGAAGTGATATCACTCGATTCCATGTCATCTACTGGCCAATCTTTTTAATGGCGTTAGGTTTACGTTTACCGGATCGTGTTTTCGCGCATGGATTATTAATGATGAAAGATGCCAAGATGTCCAAATCCAAAGGCAACGTCATTGATCCTTTACCTTTAATGGAAAAATATGGTGTGGACACCGTTCGGTATTATCTTGTTAGAGAAACTGTCTTCGGTGGTGATGGCCAATTTAGTCCAGAGCAATTTGTGGAACGCATTAATACCGATCTTGCTAATGACTTTGGTAATTTATTGAATCGTACCATTAACATGGTGAATAAATATTTCCAAGGTGTGGTCCCAAACTTTCAAGGACCGATTTCAGAATTTGATCACCAATTATCATCCTTAACCAGTCAAACGATTCAGGATTATCAAACTTTGATGAATCAATTGTTGATCACAGAAGCATATGCAAAGGTGAACCAACTCGTCGCAAGAGCGAATAAATACATTGATGAAACGCAACCTTGGAATTTAGCAAAAGACCCCGGTAAATTAAAAGCCCTGCAAGTGGTGATGCACCAACTCATCTACACCCTTTATGTCGCGGGAACCCTTTATCAACCAATCTTGGTGACAACATCAGACGCTTTCTTTCTTCAACTTGGTACAAAAGAAAAGCCCACATTGAAGGCGATTGCCGACCCCAAGGTTGTCAATGGTTTAAAACTTAATCCACCCATTCCACTTTTCCCTAGACTGGATCCTTTAATCGAAGTGCCCTTTATTCAATCGACAATTCTCAAAAAATAATTAAGATTTAATTTTACTATTCACATTTCCGGTATCGGTAATTGGCATTTCAATCGTTCGATTATTCTTTTCGTCAATCGTATCCACCACACTAAAAGGGGTGCCTTTAATAATTTGATATAAATGATCCATCGTGTGGAAATAAGGATAAATCACATCAGCGTTTGAGAAACTAAATTCTAAATCATGAACAAGTTTTTCATGTAATTCAAATAAACCTTCAAAAGACGTTAATCGAGCATCTTTTTTAAGTTGATGGTCGACGTAATCTTTCGTCATCACCATTTCTTCGATACTCATCGGAATGTAACCACGAGTCATTTGATTTGCAGTCCACCTTAAATGTTCTTGTCTTGCAAGTAAGTTACGGATTTTCTTTGCGACAGGTTTATAACGATTTAAGTCCGCATCATTTTTGGCTCGAGGATGAACTTGGTGAAACCGAGACTGATCATCTTCGTCGTATCGTTTCATAAAACTGGCTTCAGATAAACCTTTGGATTGTGGTGCTAAATCTAATCCCATTAAATTGAGTTTGAATCGTAAACTAATTGCCTCATAAAGTAAGTTTTCTTTTTCTTGAGCGAGTAATGCTTCAAACGGTTTTTGTGGATTTAAGGTCGCGTGAATATTCTTCGCGATTTGCGTAAAGACCGGATTAATGATTTGGTTTAATGAATAACCATAGTCCCCAAAACCAAACGGAATGACTTTTGAGTTTTTAAACAATTGACTCGTTTGTTGATAATCACGATTGAGGATTTGAACAAAGATCTGGAAACGTTGCATACGTTTTTCAATGGTCCAACTCACTAATTGTTGAAGAACACGGAGGTTAAACACATCGTTATCAAAGGCTATCACAAAGATTTGGAAGTCATCTATTTTGGTGATGTGGTTTGAGATTGCATCTAAAAATTGAGCATCATTAAATGTGGTATTGATCGTTTCTGTTGCCGCTGATAAAGGTGGAAGTGGTAAATAATCACGCTTATTCACAGATGGCGTTGAGAAGGTTCTCACCACACCTGGATTCATCAAAGGATCGCGGTAGATATTGTAAGTGATGGGAGGGTTTGCATAACTGGTAAATTCTTTACCGAAGAATTTTGAAGCTTTAGGTGGGAATTGATTGGTCACAAATAAATGCCGATAAATATCTTCGTTCGTTTGACCAAATCCAAGTAAGTGATATTGGATTTTGACATCTTCTAATGTGGCTTTTTCAAAATTGATCATCCTCTTAGGTAAATAAGAGGTGAGTGGGTATTCAAGAACAAGTTGTTGGGCGATGAGTTGGTGGTAAGAAAAGAAGCGAAGCTTTTGCTTTTCTTGACTAAAGGATTCATAGATTGGTAGGTGTTGTTTATCTTGATATAGAATATAGGACTTGAGTTTACTGTTTGGATTTTGTTGATAATACCGATTGAGTTTTTCTACCAACGCCATGACGTCGGTATCTTTGGTTAATAAACTAACGAAAGTCGCTTCTTGTTTAGGTGATCCTAGTAAAGATTCAAGTCGTTGATTGGTGACATCAAAAGTCGTAAACCCTGGTTTAAATGAGTACTTTGTGTTGATTTCTTTGGCTGACAGTAAAGCTTTGGGTAAGGCAACATTGATTGCCTTTGATTGTCGATTCTTTTTGGATTCTTTTTCAAAAGACTTTAATAAATAAGTTACTTTTTCATCATCACCCAAGATTAAATAATGAGGTCTGCTTTTAAGAAAGAAGAACCGCATTTTTAATGCAAGGTTATTAAAGAAAACAGCAAAAATTAAAATATAAGTGTATCCAAAACCAATCACGTGAATCGCGTAGGCTGAAAGAAGGAAAAGCAAATCATTATTAATACGATTACTAATTTCAGTTGTGCGGAAAATACCCCTTAAGATGGCGGTCGTATTGCCAAAAGCTTTGAGGACCAAATCAATTATATTTAACGTTTCTCCATTCCCAATAAGCCCATAAGTATAGAGTGCAACACCCAAGACAATAATGCCTAAAAAGAAATGGAATTTATATTTAGCAAGATCAAGGTAGATCATGGCCCCAATTAAACCAAGGGTTCCGATAAAAAGAAGTAAGGAAATCAAATCCATTATTGGAACCATCCTGCAATTTGAACACCCAAATAGACTAATAGAATAGCAACCAACAAGATCAGTAATAATTTCCAGCGTTTAAAAATCCAACGAACCAATTGATAGAGAAATCCGGTCGCCCCAAAGATAAATTTAATAGGGGTTCCAACAATTTTCCCTAACGTTTTAAAAAACATTTTAATACGATGGCGAACTCTTGGTAATCTCGCCTTTTTATCAGTTTCATACACTAAACTTTGAACCGGTACGGCATAACGGTGACCTTTTTCTTGATACGTAAGATGATAGATTTTAACCTTTGATAATGTAGTCTCTTCAAAATCATAATCTGTTCCATTTACTCTCTTCAAAGTAGCTTGGCTATATCGATAACCAAATTTAGGTCCAATCACCAAGACATAGGTATAGTTGTGGGTTTGTTTTTCTTTTAACTTAACCTGGTCATTAATTTTATAGATGGATTGGTAACGGTATTGTTTATATGTGAAGAAATTTTGAATCAAATTCCAATCCGATTTTTCACCCGTTTCAATTTTTCGTGGCTCTTTTGCAATGGTTTCTTTTTTATCCAATGCAAAGGTTTCACCATCCACTGTGGGGTCAACATCGGTTTCATTGACGACCTTCTTTGCTTGATAAACATATCGTTTTTCTTCGTAATTGACTCTCATTTCTACAATATCTTCAGGAATAAAATACTTCTTTTGTTTGGAATCAAAAAGGTTAAATGCAACATAATACAGTTTGGTTGCCTTAGCTTTTAAAGAAGAAATGTCACGATAGAAAAAAGGTCGACCTAATAAATCCTCAACTTTATTTTGAACGGTGGACATATCAATCACGTCATAAAGTAGTTCACCTTCAAGTTGGGTTTGGTAATATTTTTTTGAATCGTAGTAGTATTGATCATTTAAAACACCGAAGATGTGTTCTTCTTTGACTGCAAAGGTTGTTCTTTTTAACACATCATCCACAAATACATATTCTGAGATGTCGAGCTTTCCAGGTTTAAAAGGTGTTGGTATCACATATTTATGCACAAGACCTTCTTCGTCTTGAATTTGAACACCGTAACGTTGTTTATTAATGACAATTTCCGATAAATACTGACCAGGTTCGGGTAGATAAAAAAAGATCACGAGTTCTTTTTTGTTTTCAAATAATCCTAGAATCGTTGCTTGTAATAAAGAGGCTTTTGCGTCACGATATTTTTTTAAATCTAAATTGATTAAAAGAGCGTCTTCCATTAAGGGTGAATAACGGTCTAATTTGAATTTATTGAGTAGGATTGTTTCGTCTTTCATGCTTTTATTATACTCGATTCAATGTATTGAAAAATCTTAAATCTAGATAAATAACATAATAAAAAAGTCTTAATCGTTATAATGATAAAGGGGTGTGTATGAAACTCTATCAACACTCAAAAAACTTTATTGATATTGCTTGGCAAAATGATCAACCAAGACCATTTTTATTGATTCTTCCAGGTGGTGGTTATGAATATACCTCTTGGAGAGAAGCCCAACCGGTCGTCAATGCTTTTGCAAGCGAAGGCTATCACACGGGTATCTATTACTATCGAGAAGAAAAACTTCTTCATCCATACACCCATATCGAAGCAAAAGAAATGATTGAACAATTAAGAAGTGATGCTCGCGTTAGTAAAATTTATTTGGTTGGTTTTTCTGCGGGTGGTCACTTGGCTGCGACGATCATGACTTACTATCCGCATTTAGTTAACGCTGGTGTATTAGCCTATGCACCAATCACCTCTGATATTAAATACCGTCATGTAGGTTCACTGATGAATTTATTAGGACCCGATATCACCAAAGAAAAAGCCGCAGAAGTTTCATTAGATTTACATGTCACAAAAGAAACACCACCTTGTTTTATTTTTCATACCCAAGACGATGCGATTGTTCATGTTGAAAATGCGTTGATGTTTGCAGAAGCATTACGCAAAAACCGCGTACCATTTGCCCTTCACATCTATCCACAAGGATTACATGGTTTTTCAGTTGGCAGCGATGATGTCGCCTACAGTGAATTTTCACTTGAAGAATTCCATCAACGGTTCGCTTATATGAAAGAATGGGTTGAACTTGCTAAAAGATTTTTGAGGACATATTAATGAAAACAACATTCACTTTGTTTGCGAACACCATCAACAAGAAATCCCTTTACTATCAAATCAGTCTAGGTTTTATTTGGATCTTTACCTTGGTTGGTATTGGTCGTAGTCTCTTGCATATCTTTCTTCCAGATGGAGGCGCTCAATTGATTGCAACCATTCCGTTAGATACATACTCCGTTGAAGCCCGCCAAGTGATTATTGGTATGTTTGCCTTTTGGGGTTTATCACAATTATTATCCAGTTTGGTTTATGTATACATTCTTCTCAAAAGAAAAGAATGGTTACCGTTTGCCTGGTTATGGTTCTTGATTGAATATGCCTCGCGATGGTTGATTGGTCAATTTAAACCATTTGAAACAGTCAGCACTGCTCCGGGAGCGATTGGCAATTATGTTTTTATCATCTTAAGCTTAGCGATGATAATTTGGTATGCTGTCGACTATAAAAAATTAGTCCTTTAGTTTGGTTCCGTAGGCATCCTTATTGATTTCGCCTGTAAAGATTTGAATAGCTTCGATGAGTGCCCAAAGCCAAGAAATAAAGGGCCCTACAATTAGCAATGCACCAATGGTACTGAGTAACAATTGGATCAAGCCACGTTGGGTGTAACCTAAATAGAAATTATGGATACCTAATCCGCCGACAAAGATGGCGAGTATGCCTGCGACTAATTTTGATTTAGGTTCCAGCATAGGGTTTGGATTTGGATTGGTTTCCTTTGATTGTTGACGTTTGACATCCTTTTCATCCATCACTTCAGGTTGAATAGGTTTTTCTTTGGTTTGGAATGGGTTATTCATATCGGCTCCACACCAACCACAAAATTTAGTTTTATCGTTTGTTTCTCTTCCACATTTTGGACATTTCATTCTAAGCACCTCTACTCAAAGTATAATATGAATGCATGCAAATCAAAGTCATGACTTTTAATCTTAGAATCGATGTCCCTGTTGATGGTCCTCATCAATGGCGGTTTCGTGTTCCTGCTGTCTTAGCGATGATTGAAAAGCACAATCCTGATATCTTAATGCTTCAAGAAACCACGCCTGCGATGCTTGGCGATATCAAAAAATTAGAAACCAAGTACGGTTACTATTACATGGGTCGTAATCAAGATTTACAAGGTGAAGGTTGTCCAATTTATTACAAGAAACAAGACTATCGAATCAAGGCTGCAGATACGATTTGGTTAAGTCACACACCGAGAACACCAGGATCGATGGATCCAGAAGAAGGTTTCCCAAGGATTGTTTCCATGATTGTTTTACAACACACTGATGGAAAACTGTTACGTTTCTTAAACACACATTTAGCGTATCGCTCTTCAAGAGCGAAAGACATTAATCTCAAAGTATTATTTGATTTTATGCAATCCTTTCCAGAAAGAATTCCCACTATTTTGGGTGGGGATTTTAATGAAGGTGCAATCAAGATTAAAAAATATATGCCACGTGATTTACATTTTGCACCATCATTAGACTTAGGCAATACGTATCACGAATTCAAAGGTGGAGATGGTATTGCTCAAATAGATTACCTACTTTATCAAGAAGGTTTACAATCGAAAGAAGTTACCGTCGATCGAAGTCAATTCTTTCAACACATGCCATCAGACCATTATCCGGTCATAGGAGTATTTACATTATGAATCCAAGCCGACACATCAAAGGCATTTGTATCGATTACACCCATGATGGTAAAGGTGTTGTTAAACACGAAGGTTTACCAATCTTTGTTCCGTATTTACTGATGGGAGAAGAAGCAGAAATTGTCATTACCAACAATCGAGGTAAATATGCGGAAGGTAGAATTTCCAAGCGACTGACCACATCACCGCAACGTGTCACACCGCCTTGCCAATATTATGAAGTGTGTGGTGGTTGCCAACTCCAGCATCTTTCCTATCAAGAACAACTCAAGATGAAGAAGATGCGTGTGGCAGAAGTGTTACGACGCATGGGTGACTATAACGGTAAAGTCGATGACATCATTCCTAGTGATAAACCCCTTCACTATCGTAACAAGGTTCAATTTCCTTTTGGTCGAGATGAACGCGGCAACTTAATCGCTGGTCTTTATCAACAAGGAAGTCATCGGATTATTGATATTGATGAATGCTTAATCGAAAATACAGAAGCCGATCAAATTGTTCGTTTGATCAAGAAACTTTGTATTGAACACAACATAGAAGCTTATGATCAAAAATATCGTAAAGGCTTTATGCGACATGTGATGGTGAGAAAAGGGATTGTCACCAATCAACTGATGGTAGTGCTAGTCACCGGTAAAATTAATTTTCCAGAAAAACAAATCTTTATCGACGCCCTCTTAAAAGCTTTTCCAAATATTCGCACCATCGTTCAAAACATTAATCCTGAATTTACCGATGTTGTATTAGGATACCGAGAACATATTTTATTTGGGGATGGATATATCGAAGATGAATTGTCCGGTCTCAAATTTAAAATTGCCGCGAAATCTTTTTTCCAAGTGAATCCCTTTCAAACCGACAAACTTTATGCTCGCGCATTATCGATTGCAAATCTCACCCCAACTGATGTGGTACTAGATGCTTATTCTGGCGTCGGTACGATTACGTTGTTAGCAGCAAAGCAAGCCAAGCATGTCACCGGTGTTGAAATCGTTAGAGACGCAGTGTTGAATGCAATTGAAAACGCTAAGTTGAATGAAATAAGAAATGTTTCCTTTATTGAAGCAGATGCTGCTCCTTACTTAGTGGAACGCGCTGCAAAAGGAAAAACGTATGATGTTTTATTTGTGGATCCACCTCGAAATGGTTGTGATGAAGCATTCTTAAGATCTGTGAAAGTCATAAAGCCAAAACGATTTGTTTATATTTCTTGTGAGCCATCTTCACTGGCAAGAGATATCAAATATTTATCCGA
>JBBAWZ010000004.1:73392-78701 GCA_040396875.1 Bacilli bacterium | reverse complement strand
TTGATTAGTATTATTTATCTCGGCACTTTATACAAGCATTTTTAAATTTGTTATTTGTAAAGCTGCAGTCTTAGGAGGATGATGCTATGCAACGTCAAACGACATTAGTTAAACCCGCCAATGTTTCAAACAAATGGTATCTCGTGGATGCCACAGGTTTACCTTTAGGAAGATTAGCTTCTAAAGTCGCACTTATTTTAATGGGTAAAACAAAGGCTAACTATACACCTAACGTTGATGGTGGTGATTTTGTCATTATTATCAATGCTGAAAAGGTCTCTTTATCAGGTAATAAAGTTGAAACCAAAAAGTACTATAACAACTCTCAATACGTTGGTGGTTTACGTACCCGTACCGCTGGCGTGATGCTAGCTGACTATCCTGAAGAAATGCTCGAACGTTCCGTTTGGGGTATGTTACCAAAAGGTAAATTAGGTAAAGTCATGCATGGTAAGCTATTTGTTTATCGTGGTCCAAAACACGAACACGAAGCGCAAAAGCCTGAAGTTTTAAAAGTCACATTATAAGGAGAACAATATGGCAACCAAGAAAAAAGAAATCACCAAGTACTACGGAACCGGAAGACGTAAATCTTCGAAGGCTCGCGTGTACTTAATGGATGGCAAAGGTTTGATCACCGTCAATGGTCGTCCAGTTGATGAATACATGCCATATGACACGCTTGTCATGGATTTAAAACAACCCCTAGTAATCTCCAATAATGCTGAAAAATATGATGTTGTCGCTACTGTTACTGGTGGTGGTTTTACCGGTCAAGCTGGTGCCATTCGCTTAGGTATCGCCCGTGCTTTATTAGAATCAGGTTCTGAACGTTCTCCATTAAAGGTTGCTGGTATGCTTACCCGTAATCCACGTGTTAAAGAACGTAAGAAATACGGTCTTAAAGCTGCACGTCGCGCTCCACAATTTACGAAACGTTAATTTGTTTCCCTCGTATTCTGATGGAATACGGAAGGATCAATACCTAGGATGTATCAACAACCTAGGCGATGGGCCGTTAGCTCAGTTGGTTAGAGCACGCCCCTGATAAGGGCGAGGTCGATAGTTCGAATCTATTACGGCCCACCATCAACGATAGAAAAACTGTAGTGGAAGCTACAGTTTTATTCTTCAAAAACACATGATTCAAACTTTAAAAGACAAAGTATTCATTAAACGCTTTTTTGCCATCAGTTTACCCGTGATGGTACAAATGCTTGTTTCGTTTTTTGTTACATTTATCGACAATGTGATGGTGGGTGGGATTTCGGATGAAGTTGTTGGTGCCGTTTTTGCGGTGAACCAAATCTCCTTTTTCTTTTTTGTGATTACGTATGGTTTGTTATCTGGGGCCGCTATTTATGTTCAACAATTCTCTGGTGCAAAAGATAATATTCACTTACAACAATCGGTACGATATAAACTTTATATCGGTTTGATATTTTTAATTATTTTCATACCTCTTATCTTTATTTTTGGCAGTCAAATCGTCACCTATTACACACGTTCCTCAAGCAACCAAGAAGCGATTATGTTTGAAGCTTTACAATACTTACCGATTATCATTCTTTCTTATATTCCATTGATGTTTGCCAATATCTATGGCTCAACGTTTAGAGAAATTGGTAAAACAAAATTACCAGTTATTATCAGTGTGATTTCTCTATTCACGAACGCTACGTTGAATTATGTGTTTATTTATATTGTTAAAAATGGCATTGTCGGTGTTGGGATTGCTACGTTGATAGCTAGATTCGTTGAAATGTTTTTATTAATTTTGATTTCTCATCTTCGCAAAGAAAAATTCACCACAGGATTGTATCAAGATTGGCGCGTTGATTTGCCACTGGTTCGTGCAATTAATCGTAAAACGGTTGTGATGTTAATCAATGAAACACTCTGGTCCGGTGGCATCATCATGCAACAATTAGCCCTTGCTTCAAGAATCAATGTTTTATCGACACTTTCGATTGTCGCAACGTCTACTGAAATCTTTGGCATCATTTGGGCAGGTTTAGCCGTAGGTGTAGGGGTGATGTTAGGCAACACCCTAGGCGAAGGCAAAGTAGAAGAAGCTAAAATCCTTTCTAAAAAATTATTATGGATGGGAATTATGATTGCGCTGAGTTTAGGTTTTATCATGTTTTGGTTAGCGCCTTTGATTCCACAATTGTGGACAACGGTATCCCAAGAACAAAAAAATATGGCAACTGAGATCCTAAGAATCTATATGTTTTTCTTACCCTTCTTTAGTATCGCGAATGTGACTTACCATACCTTACGTTCTGGAGGAAAAACCTCTCAAGCTTTATTACTCGATGGGATGGTGATGTGGTTAGGAACTGTTCCATTAGCATGGACACTCGCCCTTCTTACCGATGTCCCCCTCGTGTGGATGTGGTCTATTGTTCAAGGAATTGATCTATTAAAAGCAAGCTTTGGCATCTATCTTGTTAGGCGTTATGATTGGGCAAAAAATCTAACGAATCCATTTGCAAAATCAACCGATGTTGCCACCCTTTCAAATTGAATTCAAGGCGTTGGTTTGCTATCATTAAATCTTGCGGACACTTAGCTCAGCTGGGAGAGCGTTTCCTTCACACGGAAGAGGTCACAGGTTCGATCCCTGTAGTGTCCACCAGATGCCGTCATAGCTCAATTGGCAGAGCAATTGATTTGTAATCAATAGGTTGTAGGTTCGAGTCCTATTGACGGCACCACGTTGCCTATCCGGGGATATGGCGAAATTGGCAGACGCGTTGGACTTAGAATCCAATGGGCAACCGTGCAGGTTCAAATCCTGTTATCCCCACCAACATGGAAATCCTTAACTTCATTATCATTGTAACTATCGCTATATTGATCATCATTTTTCTGATGATTTTTTTAATTTTGAAACTTGCATTCCAAAGACGTTTTGATGCACATCCTCAATTAAAATACTTTACCATCAAAGATTTTCCTGAATTCGATTTTGATTCGGTAGAATTTAATAACAAACAAGGCATCACTCTTCGTGGCGGATTTTATTATGATGATCGCTTACAACCTCATCAAAAATTAATTGTTTTTTCTCAAGGCATCGGTCCTGGTCATCAAGCGTATACCCATCTGATCATGGAATTCGTTCGAAAAGGATTTATTGTTTTTGCATATGACAATATGGGTTGTGGTTTATCGGATGGAAAAACCATCAGAGGCATTCCTCAGGCGATTGATGATTTGCGATCTGCATTAACGTACCTTTCAAAAACGACCTATGCTTCTCTACCAATGTCAGTCATGGGTCACTCATGGGGAGCCTATGCTTCGATTCGCGCTGCAAAGATGGGTTTTCCAATTCAACACATTATAAGTATCGCTCCTTTTAATGATGTTTCTGAAATGTTAGGAAAATATATTTCTTGGATACGGATATTCAAACCTATTGTCAAATTCATCACATGGTTAAGTTTTGGAGCTCTTGGCGTTTTATCAACTGAGGCTATTCTCCATCAAACAAAAATTAAAACGCTGATTATTGCTGGTGAGAAAGATGATGACATTCCTTTAAAAGGTAACTATGAACAATTTGTCAAACAAAAGAACCCGTTGGTCACCATCTATCTAGCAAAAAATCATCGCCATAACCCATATTTAAGCTTTCGTGCTGAAAACTATGTCATTGATACCATTCTTCAAGGGACCGTGAAAATGTCTGCTGAGAAAGATAAAACTAAAACCGACGCTTTTTTTAAGAGCTTGAATTATCAATGGGTTGGCGAGCATGACGAAAAAATGATTGAACGGATTGAAAAGTTTTTAAAATAATCATTTTATTTTTTTATTTTTCTATATAATGATTTTGAGGATAAAAAAATGGATGGAAAATCTTACTTTTTAAAGAAAAAACGGGGCGCAATTTATCTTGCCATTGCTGCAGCTTTATCGGGTCCATTCTTACTTTATTCAGAACAAAATGCTTATGCATTATCGTCAAGTGAAGCAAAAACTTCATCGATGACAAAAGTCATTACGATTGCTGAAAACGGTGATGTAAATTTCCAAGAAAGCTTAAATCGTTATTTTGCAACACAAGTTTTCTTCCAAGATATTTACTTTACTTCAGATCATGAAGATGTTCCAAAAGAAGTTTCGACCCCTGCTTTTGATACAACTAGATTCTCAACTGAAATTTTCAACTCAACTGATGAGCTCATCATTGCAAGTGAGGGTGAATATGAATTAGCCACATTCAATAGTAATCTAGTTTCACTTGGATATTCTTGGGATCCTAATAGTATAGATGAATTTGGGGATCCAATTGATCCGATTGATAATGAATCGGTTGCATGGTTCCATTATAACTCTGGAACTTGGGGAGATATTCGTATTGAAAATGACTATTGGATGAATGGTGTCGCTCTAAAATATGCTGACACCGCAGAATTCTTTTGGGTTGTTGCCTCCACCGATAATATGCTTACAGAAAATATTGATGTGAAAGTTGTCTTACCTGGCGTTAATTTAGACGTGGACTTAGTTAAGGCATATTTGAATGGTGCTTCTTTAGCTTCCATTCATCATATTGGTCTCAACGATCAAAACCAAACGTACGTCCACATCAAAGCGACCCGCCTTTATCCAAGTGAATATATCACGGTAAGAATTAATTTTCCTGCGGATCGATTAGTGATTGATGCCGCACAAGACCAAGCCTATGGCAACGATGTTAGTGATTATCCGATTGCCAATGGTCAAGCCCATTTAACCAATGTAGAGAATTATGAAGCAGAACGAGCAAATTTCCGTTCCACTTATCAATTGGTCGATATGGTCGCGATTGGTTTATTCATTTTAATCCTCGCATTTGCAGCATGGAAAACGCGAGACATTTATCTTAAGTTTGATAAAGAACATCCTACTGATTTCTATGGTGAATATTATCGGGAATTACCCGCTCAATATGGACCCGCTATTATGGGTTATCTCTATCGATTTAAAGAAGTGGCAAAAGATGACGTAACCGCCACATTAATGGATTTAATTCGACAAAAAGTAATTTTACTTGATGCAGGAACCGAATCCTTAACAGAAGAAAAAGCAAATTATGTGATGAAGTTAAATAAAGAAGTTGATCAAAATAAATTATTACCGCATGAAAAACAACTCATTTCCTGGTTCTTTGGATTAGTTGCGGGTGGTGATACCTTATCCTTAAATCAATTAGAAAACTTCACCAAGAAGGAAAATCAAGCCATTCGCTACTTAAGTGAAAACCAATCCTTTAATCGTGCAGTTGTGGTTGCAGCTCAAAATGAAAAATTCTT
>JBBAWZ010000004.1:41756-73292 GCA_040396875.1 Bacilli bacterium | reverse complement strand
ACCAACATTAAAGATTATCCGATGCCAGGTATGACCATTTGGGAACACTACATGGTGTATGCAACTGCCTTTGGTATTGCAGATTTAGTTGAAAAACAAGTTCGCTTTAAATATCAACAACTCAATCAAATGGACCAATTAAATCGTTCACCATACTTCCGTTATCCTGGTTTTTATCGTTATTACAATCGCTCCATGCAACGTTCCTTTGTTTCTGCTCAAAGTACGATTGCAGCTGCCAATGCTCAACGTAATAATTCAGCGGGTCGAGGTGGCGGTCGATTTGGTGGTGGCGGTGGTTTCCGTGGCGGCGGCGGTAGCGGCGTTAGAATTCGCTAATTTGTAAAAATAATTGTTTGCTTTTATTTTAAAGATGTTAAGATAATTTCGAAGGAGAATCAAAATGGAAATATTATTGATTTTATTAGCAGTTGTTGTCTTGGGTGGTTTTTGGGTGATTAGCGTTTATAACACGCTTGTTCAATCCAGAAACAAGGTGAAAAATTCTTGGTCACAAATTGATGTTCAATTAAAACGTCGATTTGATTTGATCCCAAACATCGTGGAAACGGTCAAAGGATATGCAAAGCAAGAAAAAGAAATCTTTATGCAGTTCGCAGACGCTCGCAAAATGTATGACAAAGGTTCACAAGGCGGTAACGTTGGTGAAATGGCGCAAGCAAACAGCATGCTTGGTCAAACTTTAGGTCGCTTAGCAGTGGTGGTTGAACAATATCCTGTTTTAAAAGCTGACCAAGGTTTCTTAAAACTTCAAGATACCTTAAAGGAAACCGAAGATAAGATTTCCTTTACCCGTCAATTCTACAACGATGTTGTTTTATCCTATAACAATCGTCGTGAAGTGTTCCCCTCTAATTTAATTGCAGGCGTCTTTAAATTTAAGGAAGCTGAACTCTTCAAATTAGATGATGTTGCTGAAAGAAAAGCCACCAAAGTATCATTCTAAATAAGTATCCTATCAAAACCCTTCATCATTCTGAAGGGTTTTTTCTTTGTGATAAAATAAATCCATGAATCCAATCTTATTCAAAAAACCCAATACAATGCTGCATCGAATTGAAAAGCTTTTTTGGACTTTATGGGATAAAGCTTTTGTTCGTTTTCTAATCGTCGGTGGTCTCAATACTGTCTTAGGTTACCTTACGACGCTATTGTTAAGGTATACGCTATTTATCGATCAGCCTAAATGGATTGTCATTCAATCCTTGATTGAATTCGACGCTGCGAATACCGTGATGTTTGTCTTATTATTTCCAGTTTCTTATTCATTACAAGCTTGGTTTGCATTTCGAACACAATGGACATGGAAAAGACTTTTCTTGTATCCACTCACAAGCATTCCAAATTATTTAATTCAACAGGGTTGTATCTTTCTGTTTGAGGATCTGATTGGAATTCAACCCGTCATTGCCTATGCATTATCAGCGATTTTACCAATACCGATTATGTTCTTTGTGGTACGTTTTTTTGTAACCACTCAAAAAACTACTTCTTTAAAGTAGCGATTTGTTGGTCGAAGGTATCAATTTGTTGCTCGACCTTGAGTTCTGCGAATTGATTCATATAAAGTTTATGGTAAGTCCCTTTTTTCAACATAAGGTCACGATGACTGCCATCTTCAATGATTCGACCTTCTGACATCACCAATATTCGATCCGCATCCACAATGGTGGATAAACGGTGGGCAATCACAATCGAGGTTCGGCCTTTGAGTGTTCGTGTAATCGCCTTTTGAATCATTGCTTCTGTTTCCGTGTCAATCGAAGAGGTTGCTTCATCTAAAATCATAATCGTTGGATTTCTGATAATCGCTCGGGCAAAGGCAAGTAATTGTTTTTGGCCAACGGAAAGTTCGCTACCACCATCTTTGAGAATCGTGTCATATCCTTGTGCTAATTTGGAGATAAATTCATGTGCGCCTACCGTCTTACTTGCTGCAATCATCTCTTCATCGCTAGCATCTAACTTTCCATATTTAATATTTTTACGGATGGTACCGGAAAAAATAAATGGGGTTTGTTGAACATATCCTAAGTGATGACGAAGCCAACCAACAGAACGGGTCCGATAATCATGACCATCAATCAATAGTTCACCGTTGGTGGGTTCATAGAATCTGCAAAGTAAGTTGACGGTGGTAGATTTACCACTTCCAGTTTCTCCTACAATTGCAACGGTTTGACCTTTAGGGATCAATAAATTCATGTTATGAATAATTTGTGTACCAGGATTATAGGAAAAGGAAACATCTTTGAATTCGATTTCACCCTTCATCTTTTCATAGGCCACTACATTTGGTTTAAGAAGTGTGCCATATTTTGCGACAACTTCAGGTGTATCACTAATCACCGGTTTGGTTTCAATTAAGGAAAGAATTTTTTCAACAGAGGATTGGGATGACATTAATTCTGTGAACAAATCAACAAATTCTTGAATTGGGGTGTAGAGGGCAGAGACAAATCCAATAAATAAGACAAAGATTGAAACATCATAAATGATTGTGTTAGACAACATTAACGATGAACCTACAAAAATCACAATAGCAGTGGTAATCGTAGAAATAAGCGTAACAGATGGATAAAAGAAAGCTTGAGTTTTTGCAGTTTTCCAAGCTTTATCGCGAATATCTGTGACAATATCATTCGCTTCTTTTTGGACGTTATTTTCAATCGAAAGCGTTTTAATGGTTTTGGCACCAGCGATAACTTCAGCTAACCATGCCACATATTTTGAAAATGCATTTCTTGCGGTTCTAGATAAGTTAAGAATTCTAAACTGAAAATATGGAGCAATGAAAATCATGATGGGAACGGTAGCGAGTAAAACTAAAGACATTTGCCATGAAATGATAAACATGGTGATGAGAATAAATATTAATTCAAAGCTAATCCAAACAAATCGAGTGATCCCCCAAGAAATCATATCTGAGATCTTGCTTGTGTCCGATTGTAAACGGGCAATTAACCAGCCTGATGAGGTTTTATCAAAATAAGAAAAGGAAAGTTTTTGAACTTGGGCAAATGCATCTTCTCTAATATGAATGTAAACAGACATTTCCAAATAATTCGTCGTAAAAAATAATAAATAAATGGCAACCGCTCTAATCAAGATGCCAATCCCAATGAGAATAATATATTCAATATAATTAATTGAAAATGCAATTCCAAAAATAAGCGTGACATCAATTTGCAAATCCGTTAAAAGATTACTTCCAATTGAACCTTGATTTTCGATGGTTGTTAAGGCACGGATAATGCCTCGGTTTAATAAGGGAATAAAGCTTCCGTCATGAAAAGTAATGAGGACCATGAGAAAAAGCATAATGAATAAAAGCACATAACGCTTGAGTGCATATTTAGCAATTTTTCCCCAACTGGAAAAATTTAATTTCTTCGATAATGCTTCTTCTTCGAATGAAAAACTCGCCATCTTTATACCATCCTCGTTTGAATTTCAAAAATACGTTTATACAATCCATCGCGTTTGATTAAGTCTTCATGCTTACCGACTTCGGCAATTTTTCCTTTATCTAAGACAATAATCTTATCCGCATCCTTCGCAGTGGCGACACGATGCGTAATAATTAAGGTTGTGGATTGTTCTTGTCGTTTCTTAAGTGCGGATCTAATGTTCATATCAGTTTCAGTATCGACTGCAGATAAAGAATCATCAAAGACTAGGATAGGGGCTTTAGAGATAATGGTTCTTGCAATCACAAGCCGTTGTTTCTGACCACCCGAAAGCGTAACCCCTTTTTCGCCAACACGTGTATCATAGCCATCTTTAAAATTAATAATGGATTTATGAATGTCTGCAATTTGGGCTGCTTTTTGAATATCCTCAGCGGTTGCATTACTATTGGCGATTTTTAAATTATTGATGATTGTCTTTGAAAATAAGAATGGCTCTTGTAGAACAGTCGCAATTTGGCGACGAATATGTTCTTTTGCGATGGTTTTTAACTCATGCCCATCAATTTGAATAGATCCAGAAGTGTAATCATATAAACGTGTAAGTAAGTGAGAAAGCGTAGATTTTCCTGATCCGGTTTTACCCATGATGGCAACGGTTTCACCAGGTTGAATGGATAATGAAAAGTCTTTGATGACAACTTCGTCACTATCATCATAATTAAATGACATATTCTTAAATTCTATTCCACCTTTAATACTGGGTCGTTGACCAGATTCAATATCTTCAAGGGGTTGATTGAGGATTGTATTGAGCCGGTCGATCGAAGCCATCGCTTGTGCAAGATTGGATAACGTCATGGCAACATCACGAACAGGCCACACGACTTGTCCCACAAATTGAAGTGCTACGACAAACGTACCAACAGATATATCACCACTTACGGCAAGGAAAACTCCAAAGGCTGACGTTAATGCAATTTGTCCAAAGACTAAGATATCGGTCGATGAGAAGAAGAATGAACTGGTCAAACGCCATTTGATAAATTTCTTGCGGTAATCATTTAAATGTTCCTTAAAATCTTTGATCTCATAAGTTTCATTATTAAATGCTTTCACTAAGCGAATACCTGACAAGGTTTCTTCAATTTTAGCTGAGACCAATCCATCACTATCTTCTGTAACTTTAAAAAGTTTTCTAACGCGCTTAATCAATGCAAAGGCATAGAGAAACATAAACGGCAAAACAATGGTGCTTGATAAGGCGATTTGCCAAGAAACGGTGAGAAGAATTGAAAATGCGATGGTCGTTAAAAAGATTGTATACACAATTGAATTCACTTGTCTTACCAAGAAGTTCTTAACAATATCAAGATCGCGTGTACATGTTTGAATTAAGTCTCCACTTTTATTTTTCTTGATGTATGCATAAGGAAGACGCTCAATATGGTAAAAAAGGTCAAGTTGGATTTCTCTCCCCAAATTTACATCCATTAATCCACGAATGAGTAAACGAGAAAAAAACATTAAAGATCTAGATAGACCTAAAAAAATGATGAAGACTGACAGTAACCAAATGTTTTGTGAAAGAAAATCCTGACCGCCCAATAGATTGGTTAAAAATGTATCAATCGGACCTGAGGGAGCAATTCCTTGAAGCGTATCCACTAAAATCTTGGTGGTGAAGTTAGCTAAGAGTAAAAAAGTTAATGCAAAAAACAAGATAACAAATGATAATAAATATCTTTTTCGATAACCTTTTGTAAAGCGATATAACAGACGAAGGTACTTCATACTTATTTGCCTAAATTATTATACAACTTTCCATTTTTTTGTGTGAAAAAGTGCCTATGAAAGCGTTAAAAATATTAAAATTACAAAAGAATTAAGTCAAATGATTATGCTATAATTACAATTGTTTTAAAAACATCTTTAAGATATGAACGTAACTCCACCTCAACCAGAAACGAATCTAAATAAACCTTCCTCAACAAAGAAGTATCAAATTAACCTTTTTATCATCTTTTTTGTTGCATTGGGCTTTACTGCTTTCACCTTACTTACCGATGGAAATTTAGAGGCTGTTATTCAAGCTTTCTCACAAGCGAATCTTTGGGTTATCGCCTTAATTTTATTGGTGATGGGAACGAATATTTTTTTTGAGTCAATCATTCTATTTATACTTGCTCGACTCTACACGACACGCTATAACATCAAAAGAGCGCTGAATAACTATTTTATTGGTGCCTTCTTTTCACATATTACTCCATCATCAAGTGGCGGACAATTTGCGCAAGCTTATGCTTTCAGTAGACAAGGTATGGACATAGCGAGTGCCGCTTCTATATTAGTAATGCATTTTCTTTTATCTCAAATCGCTCAAGTTTTTTATGGTTTATTAGCCTTTGTTTTTCGATTTGAAAAATTTCTATCTATCACTGAAGTTGTCAGTTTTGGGACGATTTCCATTCCCATCATCTATCTTTCACTATTGGGTTTTGTCATCAATTTCTTAGTTATTTTCTTCATTTTGATTTTAGCCAAATCACGATTTATTCATCGCACACTGGTTAATGGAATAGTTGCCTTACTCGGAAAACTTAAATTATTAAAAAATCCAGAGGTCATCAAGGCTAACTTATCCATCCAAATTGAAAACTTTAGAATCGAAAGTAAACGATTACAATCGAATACTCCCGTAACGATAGTGTTACTGGTCTTATTCTTTCTTAGACTTTCTTTAACCTACTCGATACCATATCTTTCCGCTCTTGCTTTACCCACGATAGATTTATCTCAAACCAATATATTTGATGGAATTTTTATGACCGCATATCTCAATGTGATCATTTATTTTGCGCCATTACCTGGATCAGTTGGATTTTCCGAATTCTTTTTCTCATACCTATTTCAAAGTTTATTTGGCGGATATTCGCAAACCATTGCGCCTCAATTAATTTGGCGAGGTGTGACATTCTATTTAACCCTCATTATTGGTGCCATCAGTGTTATCGCCTTTAACATTGGTAACAAGGATTCAAAACTCACCCAAAATACCCAATCGTTTGTGGATTTGCAAAAATCTACCATTGAAATTCGCCGACAAACCGCAGAAGTCATGTTTTCAACCGGGGAAATGTCTTCGGCCAAGATTCGTAATCGATTTTCCAAAATGGCGAGAGATTTCTTTGGGTTTAAGCCCAAAAAAGTCGATCGTTATGGTAATGTCATTCATACAGATGAAATTGACAAGAAGAAGTTAAAAGATAAATAACTATGAAAATTGCACTATTCTCTGACACATTTCCTCCAGAAATTAATGGGGTTTCAGTCAGTGTTGGTTTGCACCAAAAGGTTTTAATCAGCCAAGGACACGAAGTGCTGGTCATTACAACCAATCCTTTTGGCAAGGACACCACCATCCAATCCGGTATGATTCGTGTTCCTGGTGTTGAATTAAAAAAATTATATGGTTATCGCATGTCTAGTTTTTTTAATGCAAAAGCATTTCAGTTTATTCGAAAATGGAAACCAGAAGTCATTCATATTCATACGGATGCAGGCATTGGTATTTTTGGCAAGATTGCTGCTTTCTTTTTAAAGATTCCCACTGTTGTGACCTATCATACGATGTATGAAGACTATACCCATTACGCAGGTTTTTTAAAGGGTTTGGCTTCAAGAGTCGTTAAACAATTTTCGCGGTCCATCGCAGAACAATGTACCGAATTCATTTCTCCGTCAATCAAGACCAAAGAAAAGATTCGAAGTTATGGCGTTGATCGATTTATCAATATTGTTCCGACGGGTATTGATTTTTCTAGATTTGAACTCAAGAATCTTGATCAAAAGAAAATTGATGAACTTCGTGGTAAATGGATCAAGCCTGGAGAAAAGGTTTTACTTTCACTAGGACGAGTTGCAAAAGAAAAAAGCATGGATGTAATTATTAAAGGCTTTGCGCAGTATTTAAAAAAACCACACCCCCCAACAACGCTTTTAGTTGTTGGTGATGGTCCTGATCGAAGAGATTTGATCCAACTTGTCTCAGAACTGAAATTAGAACATGCAGTTCAGTTTGTTGGAGCAGTACCAATTCAAGATGTCCCTTACTATTATCAATTAGCAGATGTATTTGCTTCTGCAAGTTTAACCGAAACCCAAGGATTAACATTTATGGAAGCGATGGTATCTAAACGAATTGTGTTATGTCGATATGATGAAAACTTAGCCTCATTAATCCGTCATCAACAAACCGGTTTCATTTTTGCGGATACAGATGATTTTTCTCGTCAACTTCACACCATCTTTGCTTTGGAAGACTCAAAACGTCAATCGATGATGATCCATATTGAAGAGGCAGTAAGACCCTATGCACTCACTACTTTTTATGAAAATTTATTAGGGGTATATCAACGTGCCATACGGCAATACTGGTAAAATAATCGAATCCATCACATCGAAAAGAAAGCAAATCATCATCGCTTTTCTTTCAGGTGAAAATCTAACACTCTCACCCGATCAATTTACACAAGGTTACTACTATGTTGGCAAAGTCATTAGTCCTAAAGAATTTGAACAGATTAATCTAGCTAGCCAAACACAACCTTTTATCGATTATGGATTTCGATTACTTTCAAAAGGTCGTTACACTGAATATCAAATACGTGAAAAACTTTACCATCGCAAAGCCATTAAGCCTCAAGTAGATGAAGTCATTACCAGATTAAAACAAGCCCATTTAATTGACGATCAAACCTTAATGAAAGATTGGGTTCATCACTTTCAACAACGAGGTTATGGTGAACGGGTGATTAGAGAAAAACTATTTGAAAAGAAATTTTCGGGCGAATTGATTCAAACACTCATTCTTGATCAATCCATTCAAGATGAGAAAATCAATCAATTAACGATCCAGCTGAATCAAAAATACTCTCGCTTAAGTCAGCGTTTAAAAGTAGAAACCATGAAAAGACGGTTACTCGAAAGAGGTTATGAACTTAAACTCATCACCGCATGCTTATTAAAACTTCCACAAGACGATCCAGCAACCGAGTTGGTGAATTTAGCTGAAGATATAAAAAAAGGAAAAAGACTCTATGAGAAGCGATTTGCAGGGGCTCAACTACAAGAAAAATTAATTAACTTTCTTCTAAGGAAGGGCTATAATTATTCCATTATCAAGCGATTATTAAAGGAGTCCTATCATGGCGATTAAAGACTTTAAAGATGGCCAGGCAATTAAGCAAGCCTTTTTAGTGAATAACTTGAGCAAAGGTATTACCGCTTCAGGACAACCTTATCTCACCATTACCCTACAAGATAAAACAGGTCAAATTGAAGGTAAATTTTGGGATGTCAAACCTGAAATTGAATCGATGATAGAAATCGGTTCTTTTTTACTCTTGGATGGAGATGTTTCTGCTTATCGTCAAATCCTACAAATTCGAATCAATTCCGTTCAAAAACTAAATCCCGATTCCATTCGTCTTGAAGAATTTACAATGTCAGCGCCGGTTCCTCTTAAACAATTAGAAGAAGAACTTGCTGTGACGATGAAAAAAATCAAAGATGCAGATTATGCGTTGATTACTAAAACGCTGATTGAACAACACTATGACGCATTTATGACGTATCCTGCCGCAGTAAGAAATCATCATGAATATACATCAGGACTTATTTTCCATACACTGTCGATGATTAAGGTTGCAGAATCCTTAATGCCTTTATATCCAAAATTAAACCCTTCATTAATTTATGCTGGAATCCTCTTACATGATTTAGGTAAGACCATCGAATTTACTGGTGCAGTCATTCCTAAGTACAGCACAGAAGGTAAATTAATTGGACACCTTCAGTACATGGCAAGTAAGATATACGCATTAGGTGAGGCTTTAAAGCTTGATCGAGAAAAAGTCATGCTATTACAGCACATTGTTCTTGCTCACCACGGTAAACCTGAGTTTGGAAGTGCTGTTCCACCGTTAACGAAAGAAGCTTTATTTGTCCATATGGTCGATGACTTCGATGCAAAAATGACAATGATTGATAAAGCCTTGGATCAAACAGAAAACGGTCAGTTCACGAATCGAATTTTTCCATTAGATGATCGAAGTTTTTATAAATCAAAAAAATAATTATTTTAAGTCGATTGCAGATTTAAGTTGATTAACGAGCATAGGTAAATTGAGTTGGTCTTTTTGATTGTTTTGAAGCATTTCAATTTTAAGGCGGTCATTGGGTCCAAATCGTGGAATGACATGAACGTGAAAATGCATAACGGATTGACCGGCAGCTTGTAAGGCATTCGAAAGGATATTCACGCCTTTGGCATGAAGCATTTGAATTTGAGCTTGGCCAATTCGCTGGGCGACATTCATCACCTGATTCATCACTAATTTTGGCGTATTTAGGAAATGATCGTAATGTGATTTAGGAATGACAAGTGTATGTCCATGCGTTGTTTGATTGATATCTAAAAATGCCATCACTTCAAGATCTTCATAAAGCTTATGCGCAGGGATTGTTCCTTCGATGATTTTGCAAAAGACGCAGTTTGGTGTCATACCATTCCTCCATTGAAATAAAAATAAGGAGATTGCTCTCCTTATTTTAACATGGTTAATTTAGACCTAATTATGCTTCTGATTCTTCATCATAAAGCGATGGGAAACTTTCTTTGAAGAAATCATAAATCGTTTGGTCATGGAATTTAAGATCTGCTAATTGTAACCAGTGTAAGTTACTCGCATTGATGCTGGCTTCACGAGCACCAAGAATCTTGGCAACTTCCCCGGCAATTAATTCACGCTTTTCGCCATTATCACCTTCGATAGCGTCATAATTGGTGGTTGAAGTTTCGGAAGCATTCATCTTCGTTGTATTCACCGCTTCTAAAATTTGAACGATGTAATAAGTGGTGCTATTGGCATCATAAAGTAAGAAGTTTCTAGCATCATTTTGTTGTGAAGTTTGAGGAATTAAATAACTGACATCATTAATTTTTCTTAAGAAATCTGATGTTTCGGGTGAGGCAACATTATCGGATTCATCATCAATACGATCAATGGCATTGGCAACACCGATATTAAAGACGCGATCACGAATGGTTGCAGGTAATGAACCTAAACCACCATTCTTAATATGCCAACCATCGGTTGTAAAGTCGCGTTTGATTAATTCTCTACGTTTGATTGCTAAGCCAATTTCTGGGGTATATTGACCGTTTCCAGTGAATTCGCTTTCAATGGTCTTATTGGTTAATAATGGATTTTCTGGAACGATTTGTTCATAACGATCTAAGATTTCACCATATAAATTTCTAAACGTACCTTCTCCAACGAGACCGGCAGCTTCAAGTAATTCATATTCATCAGAACCGTTTTCAAAAACGAAATTACGGTCTTCTGCACCGACGCTGGTATCAACACCACGCCATGCACGAGCGAGTAATTCAAGATCTGCGACTGTGGTCACCGTTTCATTGAGAATATATTCGTCAATGAATGTGTCCATTAAATACTTAACCGCTTCAGGATATTCACTGGAAACCTTTAATGCGACGTAGTTCACTTTACGGGCATAACTTCTTCCTAAAGAAGAATAATCTTCTTGGATGAGATATTCTTCCGCTAATAATTCACGATAAATCTTAGGAATCAAACTATCCTTAATATAGTTTTCGTAATATTCAATATGGATCGCATCTTCTAAAACTTCACCAGAAAGGATGGCTTCAGTATTTCTTGCTGGGAATGTGAAATCTGTAACCCAAGGATCATTCGTCACTCGATTTAATGTGTAAAGTTGTTTTTCAACAAAGTAAGCAAATCGTTCTTCTGAAAATAAGTTTCTTGTTTCATATTGACCTGAGGCAACCAGGTTATAAATTTTTTCATTGACGCGACGTTGAATTTTTTCAACTAGGGCTTGATCATCAGCATCAGTGGAGACCAATAAATCTTCATAGTTACCAATACGATCTTCTGCAATCAAATACATCACATCTTCTAAAGTTCTTTGAGTGAGGTTTCCACCATCACGGAGGGCATCATAAACAACAGAATTGACGTTCTTTTCTAATTCCGTTACTAAACCATTGAGAATGTTGCCATCGTTGTCGGTTGGTGAAACCGTAATTTCGGAGCAACCAACTAAAAAGACTGCGGTTAAGGTAATCGCAGTAATTCTTAACTTATTGTTGAACATAGCAAACCCCTCCTTGGTTAAATAGGCCACCATCATTATTTAAGTAAGCATAGGCACAATCGGTATCAATTAATCTTTGTCTTTGGAATGCTTGGTATTGAAGGAATTCAATATACGTATTCCAAGTGTTGATTTCTTGTAGATTTTGATCGAAGGTCGAACTTCTACGAGTCACATCCATATAGTTGAGGACTGCATCTTCTAAGTCTTCATCAACAAATGTAACTTCTTGTTCGGCAATCAATTGTTCTAACATTCTGAAGTTAAAGAAACGATCAAAATTACGAATTTCATTGGTGACCGTTTCAGCGCGTGTTTTGTAGTTTGCAGTGGTTGTAACGTTGAAATTGACAAAGGTTACTAAGTCCTCACCATTGGCAGTTGGATAATTTGGAGTTCCAGGAATTTCAGTTGTGTAGTAGTCTTCTAAACTAACACCGTTTTGTGTTTCAACTAATGCTGAACGTTCAACAACGATAAAGTGGATACCTTGATAGCCACTGTCGCCTGATCCTGTTCCTGCTCGAACGACAAGAATGACTTTACCATTTTCATCGGTGAGAACACGTTGGTTATTAAGTTCTGGTACAGTTCTAAAACCATCGTAATTAAAATCGCCTCCACCTAAACTTTCAGGTGTCACGACAGCGATATTGTGACGGTTAAAGTATTCATTAAAAATAATATTGCGTGGGTAATAAAGTGTATCGTTATTATTAACGGGGTTTCCGTTAATATCTTTTGTGACATTAGCGTATTGATCTAATGAAACAAAGGCATGAAATGGGATAGTGGCTAAACCTAAATCATCAAAGTATTCCAAGGCAGTTTCTGGAACATTTAATTGGTCTCTTTTTTCGACTACTTCGGCATTTTGATTAAATACTGAATCGTAAGCATAAATTCCTAATTTGAATTCATTCACAAAACTTGTGGCCTTAGACATAATGCCTAAGTCACCGAACTGTTCTTTTGAACCATCTTCACTCATTTCACGCGCAACTTCACCAAAGGTTTCACCATTACGTTGAATGGCTAAACGATTGGCAACAGCGTAAAGTTTTTTGGCTTCTGCTTCGGTAATTCTACCGTTGTATAAGTCAGAACCTACAGCAGAGACTTTCACAAGAATGTGCTTTACATGGTAAGGTAAACGTTCATTTAAGTATCCTGGTCCAAACGCATCACCAATCACAAAACTTGATAAGTTATCATCGAAATAACGATCTTCAACTTCTTGTTTCATGGTGCGATATGCAAAATAATCTTTAAGTTCTTCTAAATCTTCAACATTATAGGATTCTAAAAGGGTATTTAATTCATCATTGTAGTTCGTGCCATTTGTAGAGGCATTATTTCTTGCAGTTTCTTTAACTCCATCAACACTAATATCAGCTTTTCGAAGAATTTCAGCCTTGAGGGCTTCGGTTTCTGCATCTTCTTGATTAATTTGATTTCGAATCACTAATTCAGTGACAGATTCAACAAATTTTGAGACCCCAAATTCATTGTCCCGATAATTACCAAAAAGTTGGTCGGCAGTGTAACCAGTTGAGTTGCCATCCTTATCTTTCATCGTAATTAAATAACCATCACTATTTTCAGTGACAGGGTTGCTACATGCACTTAACGTGACGAGCGTGGCCAAGGCAAAGGATGCGATGGCAAATTTCGTGCGATTCATTTATTAAGAATCCTCCTAGCAATAAAGCATAGTTATTTTATTATTTTATGAGGTTATATTCAACAAATATCTACTTTTTTAAATCAAAAGTAATACGCTTAATTTTAAAATCCTCAGAAATAGCAAGAATAACGCTAAAAATTACTATATCATATGGTTTGTGATATCAAGGTAAATAACTTAAAATATACCTTTGAAGGAGAATATTATGGCAAAATTAGAAATTAAAAATTTATGGGTGAAGGTAGCCGACATCCATATTTTAAAAGGTGTAAATTTAACGATCCAAGATCATGAGACTGTTGCTTTACTTGGTCCTAATGGTCATGGCAAGTCAACCTTATTATCTTCAATCATGGGTCATCCCAAATATGAAATTACCGAAGGGGAAATCCTATTAGATGGTAAAAATGTTAGGGAAATGGAAGTTGATGAACGTTCACGCGCTGGTTTATTTTTAGGGATGCAACATCCTTCAGAAGTACCAGGCGTCATTAATTCTGATTTTTTAAAGGCCGCTATCAATGTTCGTCGTGAAAAACCAATCAATCTAGTTGAGTTATATAAAAAGTTAGATGATGCATCAAAACAAATGAAAATTCCGATGGAATTAAGCCATCGTCATTTAAATGAAGGTTTCTCAGGTGGGGAACGAAAAAGAAATGAAATACTTCAATTACTTTTGCTAAAACCAAGCATCGCGATGTTAGATGAAATTGATTCAGGTCTAGATGTGGATGCCTTACAAGCAGTCAGTGAAGCGATTAAGAAAATTCAACGAGAAACCAAGATGAGCTTTTTAATTATTTCTCACTATGCTAGACTCTTCCAAATGATTCAACCAACAAGGGTTGTCGTCATGATTAATGGAAGAATCGCTGTTGAAGGTGGTCCGGAAGTCATTACCAAAGTGGATGGATCTGGTTATGAATGGCTCACAAAAGAACATGGCATCAGCATTAAGAAAGAAGATAAAAATGCCAAACCTATTTCGATGAATACGATTTCAATTGGCGCCTGTGCTACGAATGAGGCGACTAAATATGCAAAGAAATAAACTGATTGCGAATCAATCAGTTTTCCATATACCGTCTTCAAAAGTCAGAACCCACTATTTATTAGATTTAAGTGCGGTGACTTTTTCTCCCATTCATTTAGTGATTGCCCCGAATGCTGATATTGACCTTCTTATCCAAAATGGGAAACAAGATTTGAAATTAGAAGTTGATATTGCGGATTATGTTTCAGGCAAGATTCAATTTGCAATGTTTGGTGAAAACAAGAATTTTATTTGGCAAGCTTCTGTTGGTGCTAATGTCAATCTTGAAGCTGCGATTGCCGACTTTACACAAGGTAAAGGTCGCGTGATGATTAGTTTTGAAATGTTAGGTAGAGACTCTCAAGTCGAATGGAGAACCGCTGCATTAGCAAGTCATCAAGATCGTAAATTTTATTCTGTGAACTTCACCCACAAAAACTTCAATACCTACGCGAATATGACGAATTATGGCGTTACAGAAGGTCAAAGCAGTCTTCAGTTTACTGGCACAGGTCATATTTTGAATGGTGCTAAATTCTCTAAGACTCACCAAGCTGCCAAAATCATGGTCTTTGATGAAAAGTGTTTTGGTCGAGCCGATCCTGTTTTAAAAATTGATGAAAATGAAGTGGAAGCATCTCATGCTGCTACAGTTGGTCGAGTGAATGAAGACCATTTATATTATTTACAATCACGTGGCCTTACAAAACAAGAAGCAAAACGACTCATTACCTTAGGTTACTTACAACCCATCATTGCCTATTTTACGGATGAATCGATTCAACAACTTTTATCAAAGCAAATTGAATTAGGAAATCAAAAGTGAACATTAAGCAAATTCGAAAAGATTTTCCAATTTTCAAAAAGAAATTTAAAGGTAAGTCTTTAGTTTATTTTGACAATGCCTCAACCACCTTTAAGCCTTTATCAGTCGTAAAAGCAATGGATCGATATTATCTTGAATATCCAGTCAATGCAGGCCGAGGAGAATATGATCTAGCTCATTTTCTTGAAACGGAAATTGAAATATCCAGAAAAAAAGTTGCAGATTTTATTCAAGCAAATGTAAATGAAATTGTCTTCACCACTGGAACTACCATGGGGATTAATCTGATTGCCCAAAGTTACGCCATGCATAATTTAAAAGCCGGTGATGAAATTATCATTAGTGAATCAGAACATGCTGCCAATGTTTTACCTTGGTACCAAGTGTCTGAAAAAACAGGTGCAAAAGTCGTGATTATCGAATTGGATGCTCAGCAAAGATTAACCCCTGAATTGTTAAAACCATTCTTAAGTAAACAAACGAAAATTGTTTCTTTTGCTAGCGTGAGTAATGTTTTAGGTACCAAAACAAATATTCAGGCACTGGCTCAACTCGCGCATAGCGTTGGTGCAATTGTGATTGTTGATGGTGCTCAATCGGTTCCTCATACCCCAACTCAAGTCAAAACTGATGATATAGATTTCTTAGTATTTTCTGGTCATAAAATGTTAGGCCCAACTGGTATTGGCGTTCTATATGGTAAATATCATTTATTGGAAAAAATGAAACCGTTCTTTACAGGTGGAGCGATGTCACTTCGTTTCAACAAACAACGGATGGTTAAATATGCTCCAATTCCTCAGATATTTGAAGCTGGTACACAAAACTGGGCAGGCATTATTGGTTTAAAAACTGCGATTGAGTATCTTGAAAAAGTTAGTTTTGATTTTATCCATTCACAAGAAAAACGATTGAAAGAATATTGCATCGAGGGTCTTAAAAAGATTGAACATATCAAAGTTTATAATCCAGAAACGGATACTGCGATTATCGCTTTTAATATCGTGGGAGTGAACCCGCAAGATGCTGCAACTTATTTCAATAGTCAAGGCGTCGCGGTTCGATCAGGTCAACATTGTGCTCGAAATCTTGTCGATTTTTTGAAAACGGATGGAACGGTTCGATGGTCTGCTTACTTTTATAACACCCTTGAAGAAGTTGATCGCTTTTTAGAAGCTGCTAAGAAAGGAAGGAATTTCCTCGATGCCTACTTTCAATGATCCAATTATGATGCGTCAGATTATTATGGACCATTATGAACATCCACGAAACCGAATGAAACTTAAGTTTCCAGGTGTTAAAACCAAACACATGGACACCTCAGGTTGTATCGATGATATCGATGTCAATCTTTTGCTAGAAAATGGCATAATTAAAGCGCTTAGTTTTGAAGGTGTAGCATGCACCATTTCGACAGCGTCTACCTCCATCATGACTGAGTTACTCACAGGAAAAAGCAAAAAAGAAGCAACTTACGTTATCGAGCAATATATGAAAATGATTCATGCCCAACCATATGATGATCGCGTTCTCGGTGAAGCGATGGTATTCCAAAATACATATAAACAAGCAAGTCGTATCAAATGTGCTACACTCGCTTGGCAAGGTTTATCTGAGTTATTGAAGGAGGAAAAATAAATGGATAAAGACAATATTCCCCAAGACGAATATCGTTATGGGTTTAATGATAAAGATGTTTCGATTTTAAAAACTGACAAAGGGATTTCAGAAGCCATTGTTCGGCAAATTTCTCGCTTGAAAAAAGAACCGAAGTGGATGGAAGAAAAACGTATTGAGGCTTTCAAAGTTTTTCAAGGATTAAAAATGCCTAACTTTGGTCCGGATTTAAACTTTATTGATTTTCAAACTTACACCTATTACACCAAACCTTCTTTAAGAGAAGAAACTACATGGGATAAAGTTCCAGACACCATTAAAAATACCTTCCAAAAACTAGGGATTCCTGAAGCAGAAGCAAAATATCTTTCTGGTGTAACGACACAATATGAATCCGAAGTCGTCTATCACTCTATGCTCAAAGAAGTTGAAGATAAAGGCATTAAGTTTTTATCGACGGACGAAGGTTTAAAACAATTTCCCGAACTCTTTAAACAATATTTTGGTTCTGTTATTGCAATGAATGATAATAAATTTGCTGCACTCAATACTGCCGTTTGGTCAGGTGGATCCTTTATTTATGTCCCCAAAAATGTTCATCTAGATAAACCTCTACAAGCTTATTTCCGAATCAATAACGAAAAGACTGGTCAATTTGAACGAACATTAATCATTGTTGATGAAGGCGCAAGTGTCAATTATGTCGAAGGTTGCACTGCTCCGATTTATTCAATCGAATCCTTACATGCTGCTGTTGTAGAAATTATAGTCTTACCCAATGCAAAGTGCCGATACACAACCATTCAAAACTGGTCACCGAATGTTTTAAACCTTGTCACCAAACGTGCTTACTGCCATGAAAACGCCCAAATGGAATGGATTGATGGCAATATTGGTTCCATGAAAAATATGAAGTATCCTGCCGTTATTCTTGGTGGTCGTGGATCTAAAGGAACGGTCATATCCATCGCTGTTGCTGGTAAAGGTCAAGAACAAGATGCTGGAGCAAGAATGATTCATTTAGCACCAGACACATCCTCAACCATTGTTTCTAAAACAATCGTTCGCAATGGTGGTGTTAGTAACTATCGCGGAACGGTTCGCATCCATCCACAGGCGATTAATTCAAAAAATCATACCGAATGTGACACCCTCATTTTAGATGGTCGTTCTAAAGCGGACACCATTCCCAAAGATGAAGTTTTAAACAATGAATCTTTTATCGAACATGAGGCAACCGTCAGCAAAATTTCTGAAGATCAACTTTTCTATTTAATGTCACGTGGTCTATCGGAAGAAGATGCAACGCAAATGATTATCATGGGCTTTATCGAACCATTCTCTCGTGAATTACCAATGGAATATGCGGTTGAATTAAACCATTTAATTAAATTGGAAATGGAAGGTAGTGTCGGTTAATTTCCTATGACGCGATATGAAGTGATTGTCATTGGTGGTGGTCATGCTGGTTTAGAAGCAGCTTTTGCTGCTGCCAATATGGGCGCTAAAACATTACTGATTACCCTCAATAAAAAGATGATGGGTAATATGCCTTGCAATCCGTCCATCGGTGGAAGTGCAAAAGGTATCGTGGTTCGTGAAATTGATGCTTTAGGTGGAAAAATGGGCGTTGGCGCTGATGCTGAATATTTGCAAATGAAAATGTTAAATACTGGCAAAGGTCCTGGTGTTCAATGTTTAAGAGCTCAGGTCGATAAATTAAGATATCCCCGTTACATGCAAAAACTGGCAGATGAAACCGAAAATCTTACCGTTAAAGAAGGTATGGTTTTAGATTTATTACACGATGACCATCACGTTTTTGGTGTGGTCTTATCAACTGGTGAATCCATTCAATCTGATGCAGTTATTTTAACAACAGGAACCTACATGGAATCTGAAGTTTTGGTTGGATTAACCAAACGGTCTGCAGGTCCTGATGGTGAAAAACCAAGTTTAGGTTTATCCCCTAATCTTGCAAAAATGGGTATTGAATTATTCCGGTTAAAAACTGGAACACCTCCACGACTTAAACGTGGTTCGATTGATTTTTCAAAGATGGATCCCCAATATCCTTCAGAAGGAGAATTGTTGTTTTCCAGTCTTACTCCTAAAGCAAAACCATTTGCAGACCAAGCGCTGTGTTATTTGATTCACACCCAAGCTCAAACCCATGAAATCATTCGTCAAAATTTAAAAAAATCGGCAATGTTTGGCGGTTTGGTAACCGGTGTTGGTCCTCGTTATTGCCCTTCAATCGAAGATAAGGTTGTTCGATTTGCAGATAAAGAAAGACATCAATTATTTGTTGAACCAGAATCTGCTGAAACCGATTCGATGTATCTACAAGGTTTTTCAACGTCGATGCCTCCAGAGATTCAAGAAAAAATGGTCCGTTCTTTACCTGGATTAGAACAAGCAGTGTTTTTAAAATATGCTTATGCAATTGAATATGATGCGATTGTTCCAACTCAATTTGATTTAACCTTAGAATTAAAAAAATGGCCAGGACTTTATGGTGCTGGTCAAATATTTGGAACCTCTGGTTATGAAGAAGCAGCTGGAGCAGGAATCATGGCTGGCATCAATGCTGTTAGAAAAATCCGCAAACTTGCTCCTGTCATTTTAAGAAGAGATCAAGCCTATATCGGCGTGATGATTGATGATTTAGTTACCAAAGGGACCCAAGAACCTTATCGATTATTATCTTCTCGCGCAGAATATCGCTTATTACTTCGACACGATAATGCTGCAGCAAGACTAACAGAAATTGGTCACGATATTGGTTTAGTAAAAACTCAACAATACAATTTATTTAAACAAGAACAACAACAACTTCAAGAAGTAGAACAACATCTAAAGTCAATTTCTATTCGACCGAATGCTTCAATCAATGCCTTTCTTGCATCTCTAGAACAAGGAGCGCTACAAGGCGGTATTACCGCATATGAATTACTCAGAAGACCGCAAATAAAATTTCATGATCTAATCCAATTTTTCCCAACCCTCAAAGGTTTCAACCTATCAGAGGCCCTTTTAACTCAATTAGAAGTGAACGTTAAATTTGTTGGATATATCGAAAAGGAAATCAAGCAAGCTCAAGCATTTGCTAAGTACGAAGATTTAACGATTCCTAACACGATTGATTATGGCAGTCTTGCTGGGATGGCGATGGAAGCGAGACAAAAACTAAGTAAAATTAGACCATTAACGATTGGACAAGCCTCTAGAATTTCAGGCGTTAACCCAAGCGATATTTCACTCCTAGTTATGCAAATTAAAAAAGGATTTCAACGTGGAACTGTCACAGCTTAAATTAGCATTGCATCAAATTGAGGTGCCGATTGATGATGCTTCACTTTTAAGTTTAAAAATGTTTGCAGAACAAGTTTTTCAGACCAATCAACTCTTTAACTTAACCGCATACCCTACCATGGAAATGATTTATGAAAAAGGTATCTATGATAGCCTATGTTTTCCACTGCCTCAGTTTAAAAAAAGTGCTTCTTTATTGGATCTAGGATCTGGCGCTGGATTTCCTGGTATTCCCTTAAAAATTATTTACCCTCACTTAAATATGTACTTGCTCGAACCAACTCTTAAAAAGGCGCAATTTTTGATTGAGACTGTCAAACTTTTAAAACTTAAAAAAATTCAAGTTTTAAGTCAACGTGCTGAAGTTTTAGCTCGAGATAGCGCTTTTCAACCAGTTGATTTTGTCGTTGCTAGAGCCGTTGCTCCCTTACCGATTTTACTTGAGTTAACAATCCCCCTCTTAAAGGTTGGTGGCCAAGCTTTGATTTATAAAGGTAAGGATTACTTAGCAGAAATTGCATTATCCAAAAATGCTTTAAGGGTTTTAGGAGCGTCGATTGTTGAAGTAAAAACGCATCGATTACCAACGGATCACGAACAACGATCTTTACTAGTCATTGAAAAAAATATTCCCACACCGATCACGTATCCTCGAATGTTTTCACAGATTAAAAAAACTCCTTTATAATTAAGTTAATATGGGAAAAATAATTGCCATCGCAAACCAAAAGGGTGGTGTCGGTAAAACCACAACCACTGTTTCACTTGCAAGTGGTCTAGCACAACTTGGACATAAAGTTTTAATCATTGATTTAGATCCTCAAGGAAATGCAAGCCGTGCAGTTGGTGTTGAAGTCGCAACCTTATCCCAAAGTATTTACGAAGTGATCAAAGGTACATTACCCATTCGGCAAGCGATTCGATATACATCCATGAAATCTTTATCCATACTTCCAGCTTCTTTGCAGTTAGCGACGGTTGAAAGCGAACTTGTATCCAATGGATCTGCAAATCCATATTTCAAACTCAAAGAGGTTCTTGATACGGTTAAATCAAACTTTGATTATTTGATTATGGATTGTCCACCATCCTTAGGATGGATTTCGGTTTCCGCACTTGTCGCTTGTGATAGTGTGATTGTTCCTGTTCAATGTGAGTATTTTGCAATGGAGGCTGTTGCACAAGTACTTGCGACGATTCAACAAGTCAAAAGTGACTATCATCCCCAAATCAAAATCGAAGGTTTTCTATTAACCATGTATGATCCTAGAACGCGTCTTGCCACTGAAATTTCAACTGAGGTTAGAGGGCTATTTAAAGAAAACACCTTTTATACTCAAATTCCTAGAAACATCTCGTTAGCCGAAGCAAGTGCAAAGGGTATGCCAATTCATTTATACAGGCCCACATCAAGTGGTGCAGAAGCTTATCTTGCATTAGCCAAGGAGGTCATTGATCATGGCAGAACGTAAATCTATTCTTAATCAAAGACTATCCTCTTTGATTGAAAAATATAGTTCCCGCGATATTGTTCATAAACTTGAGCAACAATTTAAAAGCTTACAAAAAAAGGAAATTAATCCTTCCCTTATTGACGATATTCCTGTTCTAAAAGAAGTGACCATTCGTAGTGATCAACTGAGGGATTTGTTAGAGACGTTAACTGAAAAACCATTGGTCAATCCATTACTATTAAGGCAAGTCAATGGTCGTTTTCAAATCGTATTAGGACGTAAAATTTGGTATGCAACCAAATTATTAAAATTCCAAAAAGTACCCGTGGTTGTGACTGCGATGTCAGACGAAGAAATGCTTTTGGTTTTACTTGCATCCTTACGAGAAGAAACAGAACAAAATGTCATGGCAATTGCACTGGTTTGTCAGGAATTGATTGATCAATATCAGTATCGTCAAGTTGCCTTAGCAAAAATCATGCATTACTCTCGATCCCAAGTTTCGAATATTTTGCGATTATTAAAATTACCTGTTTTCACTAGAAAACTAATCAATGCCCAAACGATTACGTATGGTCATGCCAAAATATTAGTTACATTAGACACTGAACTCATTGATGCCCTTGTGCTAAAACTCATTAAGGAAAAATTATCAGTTCGAGAATTTGAAAGACTTGTCAAAGAGCATAAACCTCAAGTCGTCAATCCTGTGAATGAAAAAAACCTAGAAAAACAATTTACAAGCCAAGTTGTGACAACTAAGAAAAGTATTAAATTTAGTTTCGATTCCTCCGAAGCCCTTGTTCAATTTGTGGATCAACTCATCAATGGAAAAAAATAATATATCTTCTAAAAAATATTCATTACGCTATTTAGCATTGGTTGGTGTACTCGCAGGTTTAACCTACTTACTCTATTTACCGATACTTCGCATTCCAGTGATTTTATTTTTAGAAATCAATCTTTCAGAAATTGTCATGTTCATTGGTGGATTTTCATTAGGCCCGATTGCCGCTTTATTTCTAGGTGCTTTTCGATTCTTATTTTCCTTACCATTTACAACAACCGGTGGAATTGGTGAATTTGCTGATCTAATTTACTCACTTGCCTTTGTCTTACCTGGGGCGTGGTTATATCAACGGTCAAGAACAAAACAAACGGCAATGATTGGTTTTGTCATCGGTTTTGTTTTGCAAATCACGATCACTTCCTTATTTAACGCTCTATGGATTACAGATTTATATCTCGAGTTATTTTTGAATATTACCCCTGAAGCATTTCTTGCATACGTACAAACCGCCATTCCGCAAGTGACCAATCCTTATTGGTCGCTTGTTTTATGGATGTATTTACCTTTTAACACATTCAAAAATATCATCGTGATATTTTTAACATTAATTAGTTACAAACGCATGCACCGCTTGATTAAAAGATTTAAATCAAATTAATTTTATTTCACTTCGATAGCGGCAGTTGGGCAATTGACTTTGGCTTCTTCAACATCCGATTCTTGACCTTTTGGCACCGCTTTTACGATAGCTTTCATTTTGCCATCATCATCCCAATCAAAAACGGAAGGAACAATTGCATTACATAATCCACAGGCAATACATAAGTCTTTTATGACAATCGGTTTTTTTGGATCCATATTCATATTATAATGAGGAATATTGAGAAAAGCACCCCGAATCCAATGAAATTAATGAACTTCAAAAGAATTCCCCAAAATCGCATTCAAAAGTATGCGAAATACCGCCGTCAAATTCTCAAGATGAATGCTTTTCAATTTTCCCAAGAAGCAAAATCCTCAGATTTAGAGGAAAATAGTAAATCTTTTCATCCTACGATTAATCTATTGATGTGGATGATGGGAGCCAGCGTGATTATCTTACTCATCCTCGTGGTGGCTTTGGTATACTTTGGAAGATGAAAAACAAACTAATCCTTGCGATTGATGGTCCTGCTGCTGCCGGAAAATCAACGGTAGCAAAACTCGTCGCAAAGAAACTTAACATTACCTACATCGATACGGGTGCTATGTATCGTGCTTTTACTTTATTTGTGATGCAAAAAGGCATTGACCCTCAACGTCAACAAGCTTGTGAAGCATTGATTCCCCAAGTGAAAATATTGTTAGCACCGACAGGTGAAGTTTTTTTAAATGGACAAGATGTTTCCAAAGACATTCGTGACCCAAAAGTTTCGGCTCAAGTCTCCTATATTGCTTCTTACAAAACTATCCGATTAGCACTCGTAGATCTCCAACGTCACATGGCTGGCAATCAGTCGGTGGTGATGGATGGTCGTGATATTGGTACGTATGTTCTTCCTGAAGCCAACATAAAAATATTTCAGATTGCTTCAGTTGAGACCCGTGCGGTACGTCGTTACGAAGAAAATTTAAGTAAAGGTATTGCCTGCACCCTTGAAAGTGTCGAAGAAGATTTAAGACACCGAGACTATATTGATTCTCATCGTGATTTTGCTCCACTTAAACCTGCTGTTGATTCGATACTCATTGATACTTCGTTCATGACCGTCAATGAAGTTGTTGAACGTATTCTTGACATTGTTCAAAAAAAAGTAGGCTCTATTCATGCTTAAAGGTACCGTAGCCATCGTTGGGGCACCCAACGTTGGCAAATCTACGCTTTTTAATCGTATGATTGGTAAACGCCAAGCAATTACTGATAATACGCCCGGTTTAACGCGAGATCGTATTTATGCTGAAGCAGAATGGTTAACCGTCCCCTTTCGATTAATTGATACTGGTGGAATAGAAGTTACCAAAAGACCACTTCAAGAACAAATTCGAATGCAAGCGACTATTGCTATTCAAGAAGCGGATGTCATTATTTACCTTGTTGATGGTAGAAAAGGCATTACTGCCGATGATTTGCTTGTCTCTTCTATCCTTTTTAAATCTGGAAAACCAATTATTTTGGGCGTGAATAAAATCGATGATGGTCAATTACTCGGTGATGTGAATGATTATTATCGACTCGGTATTGGAGCACCGATTGCAATTTCAACCCTACATGGGATTGGGGTTGGTGATCTATTGGATGCCGTTATCAAACAATTACCAAAAAACAAATCCATACCGAGTTATCAAGGTCATACTCAATTTGCAGTTGTCGGTCGCCCTAATGTTGGTAAATCAAGTTTGGTTAATGCCATTCTTCAACAAGATCGCGTCATTGTCTCTCCGATTGAAGGAACAACTAGAGACGCCATTGATACAACCTTCCAATTTGAAGGAACTGATTATGTGATGATTGATACCGCTGGTTTGAAGAAGCGTGGTGCGATTTTCGAATCCATTGATAAATATGCAGCGATTCGTTCATTGAGAGCGATAGAAAGAGCACAAGTCGTTGTGGTCGTGATCAACGCGGATGATGGTTTATTGGAACAAGATAAACATATCGCTGGATTTGCTTTTCAAGCTTTCAAAGGTATGGTTCTCGTAGTTAACAAATGGGATCTCGCCAAAAAAGGTGACCGCGATATGAATCAATACACTAAAAAATTAAGATTACTGATGCCTTTTTTAGAGTTTGTCCCGATTCTTTACACATCTGCATTAAAGAAGACAAGACTCGATGACATCATTCGGACAGTCAAGCAAGTCTTTGAGTCCACGCAACGACGTGTTCCAACTGCAAGATTGAATGAATTATTGGTGGATGCTCAATTGATGAACCAAACCCCAGAATTTAATGGCGGTCGTTTACGGATTTATTATGGTGAACAAGTGACTCAAAATCCCCCTACCTTTGTTCTTTTTTGTAATAAACCAACGTATATGCACTTTTCATATGAACGATTTTTAGAAAATCGTTTGCGAGAAAGTTTTGACTTTACGGGAACACCAATTAAAATAATCACCAGAGAACGAAAATGAAAACAAAAATTGCAATTATTGGTGCCGGCTCATGGGGTACCGCATTAGCGCAAGTTCTTGCCGATAACGGGCACGATGTTTTCATGTACGCTAAAGACGCAAAAGTATGTAAAGAAATCAATGAGCGTCACACAAATTCATCCTATTTCAAGGAAGAATATATTCTACCTAAATCGATTAAAGCTTCTTGCCAACTTCAAGAAGTGATTTCAAACCAAGAAGTTATTTTATTAAGTGTACCTTCACATGCAGTGAGAGAAATGGTTAAGACTATCGCTCCGTTGATCACTGAAAAAGTTTGGATGATCAATACTGCAAAAGGCTTTGATCCATTAACGAACCAAAGACTTTCTGAAACGATTCGTAGTTTAATACCTAAGAAGTTTGTCAAAGCGGTGGTCAGTCTTATCGGACCTTCTCATGCTGAAGAAGTCATTGATCGCCAACTTACACTTGTTTCGGCAGTCTGTAAAAAAGTTGAATCTGCAGAAATGGTATCTCAATTATTTTCAAATGAATATTTTCGTGTCTATGTTCAAAAAGATGAAATTGGTTCTGAAGTTGGATCTGCTCTAAAAAATGTTATTGCGATAGCGAGTGGTGTTGTTACTGGACTTAATCTTGGAGATAATGCTCGTGCTGCATTAGTAACCAGAGGCTTAGCGGAATTGATGCAATTAGGAAAAGTTTTAGGTGGAAAATTAAAAACCCATGCAGGTTTAACTGGTTTGGGCGATCTGATTGTCACTTGTTATTCGAAACACTCACGCAATTATCAAGCTGGAATCAAAATAGGAAAAGATGACTCTTCACAAAACTTTTTGGAAACCAATCAAGAAACCGTTGAAGGCGTTGCTTTTGCAAAAATTGCTCATCAACTTGCGAAGAAGTACAAATTAAAATTACCAATCATTGAGGCTGTTTATGCCGTATTATACGAGAAAAAACGCCCATCTGAATTAATTAAATTATTGATGAATCGGCCATTACGAGTTGAATAAATTTTATTTTTGCCTATAGATTTTAAATTTAAATATTTTTTATAAATGAAATTTTGTTGCATTTTTTTCGATACTATGCTACTTTATACGCAGAAAGATCTAGGAGGAATATATGAACAAAGTAGATCTAGTTGAAGTCGTCGCCAAGGAAACTGGACACAGCAAGAAAGATGCTGAAAAAGTCCTCGAAGTCGTCTTAGGTGCTTTAACCAAAGCCTTAAGCAAAGGCCAACCAGTTAAGTTAGCTGGATTTGGTGCATTTACTGTCCGTAACCGCAAGGCTCGCATTGGTGTCAAGCCAGGAACTACTGAAAAAATCAAGATTCCTGCAACCAAGGTTGTCGGTTTCAAGGCCAGCAAGACCTTAAAAGAAAAAGTTCGCTAGACTTTAGTCAGCAAACTTCTAGGGATAGATGGAATACCATCTATCCCTTTTTTATTTGTTTTGATATGGTTATCATATGCTTATGACATTAAACCCATTTCTTGAATTATCAAAAATATTTAAAAGCCATGGTTTTCAGCTGTGGATGATAGGTGGATCAAGTCGAGACTATTTGTTGGGATTGCCAGTTGAAGATTTTGATTTAACAACGGATGCAAAACCGACCGATATGCAAACCTTTCTTCCTCATGCTAACTTTCGTTTTGCCCATTACGGCACCGTTCAATTAAAATCAGGTCCGATCAGCATTGATATCACCACGCTCAGACAAGAATCGATTTATCAAGATAAACGTCATCCTCAATCGATTACCTTTGTCAAAGAACCGAAGTTAGACTATTTAAGAAGAGATCTAACGATTAACGCAATCTATCTTGATGCAAATCTAAAAACACTAGATTTTGCTCATGGGTTAGAGGATTTAAAAAATCAAACCTTAAGAATGATTGGTGATCCCTATTTGCGTTTTCAAGAAGATCCATTAAGAATTCTTCGCGTCTTACGTTTTCAACATAAACTTGGATTTAAACAAGAACCCCTTTTAGCAAAAGCTCTTAATCAAAGTTTGCCTTTACTTGAGTATCTCAATCCGCAAAAAGTAAAACAAGAATATCAAAAAATGATGAAGCATCAACCTTTTGAAGCCACTTTATTGTTGGCTTCCTACGGACTTCATCCAGAATTAGATTGAGTTGGTATAATAACCCATATGATGAATGCAATGTTTGAGGCTTTAGATTTAAAGCACTTGCTACTTGACCACTATAAGGCACTTGGTTTTCAAGAAAAGCATGTGATGGTGATTTTAGTGATGGATCAACTGATCAAGCAAGATAACCACCTTATTACAGCCGAGCTGTTGAGTTTAAAAATGACCTTACCATTGGATGAAATTGATGCAACAATGGTAGACCTATTGAATCGTAAATTTATTGAATATGTCACTGTAGAAGGCAAAACCCAGACCACACTCAATCCACTAAAACAATTACTTTATAAACGCTTTCAACAACAAGTGATTCATCAAACTCAAGAATTAAATGTCAATGCTCAAGCCAATTTATTTCAAAGCATTGAAAAGGCATTTGGCAGAACCCTTTCACCATTAGAAATATCGCGAATCCAAGATTGGTTACAATTCGGCTATAGCGAAGCGATGATTCTTTTAAGTTTAGAAGATGCCATTAGCAAACAAAAGAAATCCATAAGATTTATGGATAAATATTTACAAAAGCAAACCCTTAAAGAAAATTTTAATCAAGAAGGCCATACTTCTTTACAACAACCACCTCATCAAGATATTCAAAAAACAATCTCTAAAATTTCTGAAAACCTTGAGCATGGACCTAAACAAAAGAAATAAGATCCTCCGTTACCTTGATCAACAATACCCCAATGTTGGATGCGAGTTATGGTACCGCAAGGATTATGAACTTTTAATCGCTGTCGTTTTATCTGCGCAGACCACAGATCAAGCCGTCAATCGTGTCACCCCAGTTTTATTTAAAACATTTCCTCGACTAGAAGATTTAGCTCAAGCACCGATTCAATCTATTGAAAGTATCATCCAATCGATTGGTTTGTATCGTACCAAAGCTAAACATATCAAAGGACTAGCGAATATCTTAATCCAGGACTTTAACGGTAAAGTTCCATCCGATAAATCGATTTTGATTCGCTTGCCAGGCGTTGGGGTTAAAACTGCAAATGTTATCAGGGCAGAACTCTTTAAAATTCCAGAGATTGCTGTTGATACGCATGTCTTTCGATTATCATGGCGAATGGGTGTTTCTAAAAAAACCGATTCAGTTACAGCAACTGAAAGAAAACTGAGAAAAGCTTTTCCAGAAGAACGTTATATCAAACTCCATCATCAACTTATTCATTTTGGTCGATATGCCTGTCAGGCGAAGAAACCCCACTGTCAAGGATGTGCTTTACAATCGATTTGTAAAGAACCTCGCAAGAACTTAGAAAAACCAATCATCGATCGCCGCTAAATAATCGATTCGAGGTTGAAATTCAATCTTAATTCTCTTGCCTTTACTTTTAATCCAACTATAAGGTAAAGATTGGCGAGTTTCTTTTTCAAGAAATTGAAGAAAATCTTTTGCTTTTAGTCCATATACTTCATCTTTTTTTGCAAAGGAAATGAGTAAAAAAGCAATGCCGCCCTGTTCAATAACCCTTTGAAGATGAAGGCGCTGGTGAACCGTAATATTGGCAATCGCTAACGAGGTATTGGACTGGGTTGACTTGGCTTCAAAATCCAAATACTTACCACGATAAATACCGTTATAGTCAGTTGTAGATTGTTTTTCAAAATAGGCATGGGTGATTTTAGCACCTCTTTGATAATCAACCTTCACTACATTTATGGGGGTTGGCCTTTTCGTAATGACTGCGCGCTTGGTTTCTAAGTAATATTGATTGGTTAAATTGATTTCTTTTTCAAAATCCATCCCGCGATTTTTATAAGAGTTGATGGAAAGTTTCTTAAGATTTTGTTTGATTTTATCATGACCGGGTTTTTTTACCCCATTTGGATATTGAATCATCCTAAGTAATCCTTGATTTGTGAAATGAAAACATCTTTGTTAATGGGTTGCTCTTTCAAAATCAACTGAATCATCTGTTTAACGGGTTCTGGAACATGTCGAAGTAGTTGAAAGACTTTGATGTATTCTTCAAGAATAATATCTTTTCGTTCAAGCACTTTTCGATATAGTAACATTAAATTTTTTGCATCGTCCAAGGGTTGATGATGGACGCCTTGAAAGTTTTCCTTAAATACTAATAGATTGTTAATCAAGGATAATGGATTGCCATTTTGATCTTTGATGAATTCCCCAAGGAATAATGAAAAATCGATTAGATTATGGGTGACATTTTTGACAATCGTTTCATCTGCATCAGGAGAGAAGTGAAAGGATTGATGAAAGATTCGGCTATCATGATTCCCAAATACGATGAAAGCAGTATTTTTAAAATTTTTACCAACATAGTTTCGCAATGCTAACATGGCTTTTGCATAGCTAATACCTTTATCAACAACATCGACTTCAGTAATATTCGTTAATTGGGTTACATAACGACCCACTTCTTTTTTGGGTCTGACCAAATGATACATACCTTTGAAGGATTTTTTAATGGTTAAATCTTCATTCAAGTTTGCCTTGATCGCAGCGATGGCAATCAATTCATGAGATTGTTGGGTTCCTTCAAGGTCGAGAAAAACAACCGTACGGCGATGGGCGAGTAACTTCGCTAACTTTTTCATAAGTCCATTTTATTATATACTCACTTTTTGTTTCAATCCTTTATAATATGAGCAAGTTATGAAGAAAAACCTTACTTCTGAAAGCATTCTAAATAAAAAGTTCTCACCTGATATGAAGGGTTATAATGGCCACGAAGTCGATTTGTTTTTGGATCAAATTTTACAAGATTATCGACAAATCGAACTATTTATCAAACAAGAATTACCTCTACTAGAACAACAATCAACATTAGTTCAATCCTTGAAGAAGAAAATCTCGGATTTAGAAATTCAAGTTGCCGATATGAAGGATAAAGTAAAGGTCATTAATGCCAATAAAACTGTGGAAATTAATCAAGATAACTTTCTTTTAGTCAAGAAAATAGGAATCTACGAAAAAGAATTATTTAAACTCGGGATTGACCCAAATAAGTTAAAATAAAGTTGGTAACCCGGATGATCGCTAGGAAAACCTAGAGGAAAGTCCATGCTCGCACGGGCTGTGATGTCCGTAGTGTTTGTGCTAACGCAACAAATAACGTTAGGCATATGGCAACATATGACGGCGGTCCCTCCCCTTACCGCAAGGTTGGGCGATACCTGAAAGTGCCACAGTGACGAAGCTAGTTGGAAACGACTAGGTGCAACGAGGCAAACCCCACGAGCGAGAAACCCAAATTTGGTCGGGGAAGGAGGAACCACTAACCGAAGTGGAACCTTCCTATCGCAAGATAGAGATAAATGATCATCGATTACAGAACATGGCTTACAGGGTTACCAGAAACAAAGGATTATGAATTTACCCAATCGCATTACCGTTGCCCGTTTGATGATTGTTTTACTCATGATTGGAGTTCTTTTATTTCCATATGAAAATGTCTCAAACATTAATTTAGGATCAACCTTGATTCCGTTACCCTATTTTGTCGCGTTGATCTTATTTGTGATTGCTTCATTCACTGATTTTTTGGATGGTTACCTTGCTAGAAAACTTAATTTAATTACCGACTTTGGAAAATTTCTTGACCCATTCGCGGATAAAGTGTTAACGAATAGTGCATTCATTCTACTGATGACTTCTCCAAATTGGATTGAAATTGAAGTCATCCGTGTCCCTGCCTGGATTGTGATCATTATGATTATTCGGGATTTAGCAGTGGATGGGATTCGGATGATTGGGGTTTCACAAGGAAAAGTGATTGCGGCTAGCAAGATTGGAAAATTAAAAACAGTCATTCAAATTGTTGCCATTATCCTGGTATTTTTAAATGATTGGCCTTTTGCTGCATTGAATTTACCAAAAGGTTTAACGGTCACAGATTTCTCACTCTATCTTGCAGCTTTAGTTTC
>JBBAWZ010000004.1:0-41656 GCA_040396875.1 Bacilli bacterium | reverse complement strand
GAGTTATTGGTGAAACGTTGTTTAAGTAAAGCTATTATAAATTCTCCAAATACCATCACAATCATGACAACAGGTAACGCCGGTCCTTCATCCCAAGGTCAACATCCGGTTGGTGATTTTTATATCGGGATTAGTGACGGAAAGCATGAACAGATTCAATTAGGTCATGCAAAAGGTTCTCGTATTCAAATCCAGCAAGCAGGATTAAAGATGGCGATACAAATGTTAGAAGACTTTATAAGCACCTATTATAGTGTGTCCACTAAATAGTTGTTATAGTATAAAGGACAAAAAAGGATAAAGTTATGGCAAAAGAAAAAGAAAAAAAAGACGTAAAAGACGAAGCGCTTGAAGAAGCATTACGTAATATAGAAAAAACCTATGGTAAAGGTGCAGTTATGAAATTGGGTGAAAGACCTGAAACTGCAATCGATACCATTCCTACGGGTTCCCTATCTTTGGATATGGCACTTGGGGTAGGTGGTTATCCTAAAGGTCGGATTATCGAAATATTTGGTCCGGAATCCAGTGGTAAAACAACCTTAGCACTTACCGCGATTGCAGAAGCCCAAAAACGAGGTGGACGTGCTGCCTTTATCGATGCTGAACATGCGATTGATCCTGTTTATGCCAAAAAACTTGGTGTGAATATTGATGAACTGATTCTTTCTCAACCTGACAATGGTGAACAAGCGCTAGAAATCGTGGAAATGTTGGCGCATTCGAATGCGATTGATCTGATTGTCGTAGACTCGGTAGCCGCTTTAGTTCCCCAAGCAGAATTAGATGGAATGATGGCGGATAATCAAGTTGGGTTACAAGCAAGATTAATGTCAAAAGCGATGCGTAAACTTGCCGCTGTATTGAACAAATCGAATTGCACCGTCATCTTTATCAACCAATTAAGAGAAAAAGTCGGGATTGCATATGGTAACCCAGAAGTTACTTCCGGTGGTCGAGCCTTGAAGTTCTACGCTTCTGTTCGGATTGACATTCGTCGTTCAGAAGCCATTAAGGTTGGTGAATCCATCATTGGTAATATGGTGAAAATTAAGATTGTCAAAAACAAAGTGGCTCCACCCTTTATTACCTCCGAAATTGAACTATTATTTGGCCAAGGTTTTTCCAAGACGGGTGAAGTTCTCGATAAAGCCACTGACTTAGGTATGATAAAAAAAATGGGGTCATGGTATGAACTTGAAGGTACCCGCTTAGGTCAAGGTCGCGATAATGCTAAAGAATATTTAAAAACGCATCCAGAGATTCTAGAAAAACTCGAAAAAAGAATTAAAAACGGAGAAATTTAAATCAAGTTAACCTCTAGGCTCAACCTAGAGGTTTTTTTCTCATAGGCAAATGATGAAACTTTTGCTATCATAAAGAAGTATCTTCGGATACTGGATATAGATTCGCATTCGTCGTTTAGAAACTTAACCAGGGTTAAACCTGATAAAAGCAACATATTCATCATCGATTTAAACGAAGTTTTGTGATTTTTTTATACCAACATAATTTAAAGGGACATCACTCGTCATGATGCTTTCCTCTACATGAAAGGAGACGTTTTATATGTTCGATATTTCGATTTTAATTTTATTATCCATCTTGGCGTTGATTATTGGGGTTATTTTAGGGATTTTGATTTACTTTAGCTTACCTATCTTTCGAGCCAAGGAAGCAACCAAAAAGGCAGCTAAATTAATAAAAGATGCTGAAATTAAAGCAGATCACATTGTCAAGAATGCTCAACTTGATGCCAAACAAACGGTTTATGAATTGAAACAAGAAGCTGATAAAGAAATCAAAGAAAGAAAACAAGAAGTTAATGCTTTTGAAAACAAACTCTTTAATCGTGAACAAAGTATTGATCGCCGTGATCAAGCTTTAATGCAAAAAGAAAAAAATCTTGAAGAAAAGATTGAACTTCAACAAAAGCGGATGAAAGAAATTGAAAGAAAAGAAGAAGTTCTTCAATTAAAGTTGGATTCCATTATCCACGAGCTTGAAAAAGTCTCCGGTATGTCTTCACAAGAAGCCAAAACCGAAATTCTTAACCGCGTTGAGGCTAAGTTAAGCAAAGAAATTGCAGGTTTGATTAAGAATCGCGAACAAGAAGCTAAAGATCAAGCCCAAACGATGGCCAATGAAATTTTAGGCATGACCTTAAATCGCTACGCGCAAGACTTTGTCACGGAACGCACTGTGTCAGTTGTGAGCTTACCAAGTGATGAAATGAAGGGTCGTATTATCGGTCGCGAAGGTCGAAACATTCGTTCACTTGAACAAGCATTAGGTGTAGATTTAATTATTGATGACACCCCTGAAGTGATTACCGTTAGCTGCTTTGATCCGATTCGTCGTGAAACGGCAAAACGTACCTTAGAAATCTTATTAAAAGATGGCCGAATTCAACCATCAAGAATCGAAGAAGTGGCAGCAAAGGTCAAGAGTGAACTTGGCGAAATTATGCATAAAGCAGGACAAGAAGCAGCATTCCGTTTAGGTTTAGGCAACATTCATCCTGAGTTACTAGACTTAGTAGGTCGATTAAAATACCGAACCTCTTATGGTCAAAATGCATATGACCACTCCATTGAAGTTGCCAAGCTTTGTGGCATCATGGCAGCGGAAATGGGTATTGATCAAAATATGGCTAAACGTGCTGGATTACTCCATGACGTTGGTAAAGCGATTGACTTTGAAATGGAAGGAAGTCACGTTGAATTAGGGGCAAGATATGCTCGTAAATATAATGAACCTGATGTGGTTCTCAACGCGATTGAATCCCACCACGGCGATACAGAAATTAAATATGTCATTTCTCACTTAGTGATTGCCGCAGATACCTTATCTGCAGCACGTCCTGGAGCAAGAAGTGAAACTTTAGAAACGTATGTTAAACGTCTTGAACAATTAGAAAACATTTGCAAATCCTATGAAGGTGTTGCCCAAAGCTATGCGATGCAATCCGGTCGAGAAGTTCGCATCATGGTTGTCCCTGATAAAGTGGATGATGCAACGGCAGTCAAATTAGCAAGAGACATTAAAGATCGAATTGAAGCAGAAATGACCTATCCTGGTCAAATTAAAGTATCCGTTATTCGAGAATATCGTGCCATCGAAACTGCAAAATAAACCTTCATGAAGTGGCTTTTTATTGGTGACATCGTAGGTAGTTTTGGGCGCTTGATGGTGGCCAAACATTTACCCAAACTTAAAGAAAGCCTTGGATTGGATTTTGTCATCGCCAATGCAGAGAATGCTAGCCACGGCAAGGGTTTAATGCGAAAGCATTATGAAGAACTCTTGGCGAGTGGCATCGATGTGATGACGTTAGGCAATCACTACAATGCCAAGGGTGAAATACGGGATTATTTAGATCAAACTGTTAGTCTGGTTCGTCCTTTGAATTTAAAGCATCCTTATCCGGGTGTAGGAACGCTGGTTTTTAACGTTCAAAATCATGCCATTCGAGTCACGAATATTTTAGGCCAAGCGTTTATGAATGAAGACGTTCACAATCCCTTTGATGCTTTACAAGGCATCCTTGATAAGGAACCTCCAACCCATCTTCATATTGTTGATTTTCATGCAGAAGCTACGGGTGAAAAATATGCAATGGGATATGCGTTTAGTGGTAAGATTACAGCTTTGTTTGGCACCCATACCCATGTACAAACTAACGATTTAAGATTACTAAACCAATCCACCTTATTTATTTCAGATGTGGGCATGACTGGACCATATAATGGCATTCTTGGTGTAAAAAAAGAAAATATCATTCAACGTTTATGGAAACAAGAAAAAACGGTTTATGAATTAGCTGAAGATGGTGAAAGTGTTTTGTCTGCAGTATATGTGGAAACCAACTCACAAGGTTTACCCATTTCCTTTAAAACAATTCTCATGACGGATAAGGTAAAATAAGACCTATGGCAGATCAAAAATTAAATATCACCGAAAAACCGGATTTAGATAAAGCTCGCTCCCGCGTCAGACAAGAAATCCCTGTCGTCAGAGATGAGATTGTGGTTCCTGAACGCTTAATTCAATTTGCTCAAGGAAAGAAATATTTTATTCGTACCTACGGATGCCAGGCTAACGTTCGCGATGAAGAAAACATGCGCGGTCTTTTAGAACTGACCGGTTTTACCTCTGTTGATGATGAAAAATTAGCCGATTTTGTGATTATCAATACGTGTGCCATTCGTGAAAATGCAGAAGATAAAGTCTTTGGTGAGCTTGGAATCTTAAAAGGATTAAAAGCGATTAAGCCAGACATGTTAATCGCAGTTAGTGGTTGTATGGTGCAACAAACTCATATCGTGGACACCATTACACAAAAATACCGACATGTTGATTTGATGTTTGGAACCCATAATATTCATCATCTCCTTGAATTACTCGATGAAGCGATCACCAAGAAGGTTCGGGTTGTCAATGTTCCTTCAAAATATGGTGAAATTGTCGAAAACATGCCCTCCAAAAGAAATCATCGATTTAAAGCTTTTGTGAATATTATGTTTGGTTGTGATAAGTTTTGCACTTATTGTATTGTGCCTTACACCAGAGGTAAAGAACGCTCACGTTTGATGGATGATGTGATTAAAGAATGTAAAGAACTTGTTGAGTCAGGCTATCAAGAAATTACCTTGGTTGGCCAAAATGTTAATTCATATGGCAAAGATTTTAAAAATGGAACAACCTTTGCTCAATTATTGGAAGCAGTCGCTTTAACCGGTATTCCTCGCTTACGTTTTATGACGTCACATCCATGGGATTTTACGGATGAAATGTTAGATATGATTGCCAAATACGATAATATTATGAATCATATTCACCTTCCCTTTCAGGCTGGTGATGACATGATTCTGAGATTAATGGCAAGACGATATACCGTTGCATCCTATTTAGAACTCGTTAAAAAAATGCAAACTAAAATCCCCCAAGTCACCTTAACCACTGATATTATTGTTGGATTTCCCAATGAAACCGAAGCCCAATTTCAAGGTACCTTAGATTTAGTAGAAAAAGTAAAATTTGATGCAACCTTTACGTTTATTTATTCACCACGAAAAGGAACGCCAGCCCATAAAATGTTAGACAACGTTCCTTATGAAGAAAAACAAAAACGTTTCTATCGGCTTAAGGAACTCGTTGATCGTATTGCAAAAGAAAAATCTGACTTGATGGTGGGTCAAACCTATACCGTCCTTGTTGATGGTGTTAGTAAAAACAATCCTGACAAATTGTCCGCCTATACAGAAAGCAACAAACTTGTCCACTTTAAGGGGGATGCTTCCCTTGCCGGTAAACTCGTTCGTGTACGAATTGATGAAGCCAATACTTATACGTTATTTGGAACCTTAATCGATGACCAAGCTTGAGTCCTTAATGGATCGGTTAGCGAATACACTTCAAGATTTACCGGAAGTAAAACAATTTTTTGCTTTAAGAGAACAAATTCTAAAAGATCCGTTTTTAAATGAACAACAAGAACAAATGAAACATCACCAAAAATTGATGATGAAAAACCTTGCTGAACAATCCATTTATCAAACCCATCAGTCCGCATATCGTCAACATCAACAAGCTTTTGATGAACATCCACTTGTGCAAAATTATGTTAGTCTAAAAGAACAACTTTCGCCTTTATTAAACGAACTACAAGCGATTATTGAATAGGCATTTCATCGCCTTTTTGGTATGATGAATTCATAATTTATATGAAGAAAACGTCTGCACCTTACACTCCTATGATGATGCAGTACCTGCAGATCAAATCGCAGTACCCTGACACTTTAATTTTCTTCCGACTGGGTGATTTTTATGAACTCTTTTTTGAGGATGCTAAAGTCGCATCCCGAGAATTATCCTTAGTGTTAACAGGTAAAAGTGCAGGTCAAGAAGAACGCGTGCCGATGTGTGGTATTCCCTTTCATGCCTATAAAGGATATGTCAAAAAGTTGATTGATAAAGGTTATAAAGTAGGCATCGTCGAACAAATGGAAGATGCTAGTGTTGCCAACGGACTTGTTCAACGAGATGTCACCCAAATCTATACACCTGGTTCATTTATTGATGATCAACAAACCGCGCATAATTTCTTAGTCTCAGTTCATCAAGATCAACATCGTTACTGGATCATTTTTGGTGATATTAGTACAGGGGAAGTATTTAGTGATTTTATTGAAAAACAACCTAACATTCTATTAGGATATTTACAAAAAATTTCCACTCATGAAGTCGTCATGAATGAATCGACGGCAACCTCCATTCGAGAACCCATTCAATCCTTAGGAATGTCTATTTCTATTTTAGAAAATGCTCAAGATTCTTCATCACCCGAACAATTCGCTTATCAACTCTGGTTGAATTATGTTCAAACCAATCTAAAAAAACCTTTACCATTTCTTAGACCATTTATTCCTATCTATCAAGAAAAGACCCTTAAAATGGACGCGGTTTCTTTATCCAACCTTGAAGTATTACAATCCTTAAAACAACAAAGTGTCCAAGGATCGCTTTATTGGGTGTTAGATCAAACCACAACACCGATGGGTTCAAGATTATTGAAACAATGGTTGATGCGACCAAGTGCCCATGTTCCTACGATCACCATGCGACATCACATGGTCAAAACTTTAATGGACCAGTTTCTTACGCTTGAAAGCATACGTGAGATTTTAAGATCGATCTATGATATTCCCCGGATTATTTCTAAACTTCATTTAAAGCAACTAAACGCTAGAGACTTAATCTCACTCAAAAAATCACTGGAACCGATTAAAGATTTAAAAAAACTCTTAACAAGTTTGCCTGATAGTCTTTCCCAATCACTCCACACATCTATTCAACCATTTCCACAACTTGTTGAAATGATTCATCAAGCCATTCAAGATGAACCTCCTGTCAGTATTAAAGAAGGTGGCCTCATTAAAATTGGTTTTAATGCTGAATTAGATCACTGGATTTCTTTAGCAAAGGGTGGCAAAAAAGCATTAATTGAACTTGAACAAAAGGAAAGAGAACGAACCGGTATCAAAAACTTAAAGGTTGGTTATAACCAAGTCTTTGGTTATTTTATTGAAATTTCAAACGGTCAGTTAGCATCGATTAAACCAGAGTTTGAATATGAACGAAGACAAACCTTAGCGAACGGTGAACGTTTTATAAATCGTTCTTTAAAAGCGTTAGAAAGTCAATTACTACAAGCTGAAGACATGCAAAAAAAATTGGAAGAAACGATTTTCCAAACGGTGATTGAAAAGATTGAACCTTTCACAGGTGAGTTGCAAATTTTAGCCCATAAACTTTCAGAATTAGATGTCATCTCCACTTTTGCCACGGTAAGCCGTACCTATCAATTTGTCCAACCAACCTTTTCAGAAGATAAGGCATTTAAGATTGAACAAAGTCGTCATCCGGTGATTGAAAAAGCTTTAAAGAAATCAGTTTTTGTTGCCAATGATTTTGACATGGATTCACATACCAACACCTTACTCATTACCGGTCCTAACATGGGTGGTAAATCAACCTATATGCGCCAAATTGCATTATTAATGATCATGGCACAAATTGGTTGTTTTGTCCCTGCTAAATCTGCCAATCTGATGTGGTTAGATGCAATCTACACGCGTATTGGCGCAACTGATGACTTAATGGGCGGACAATCCACGTTTATGATGGAAATGACGCAAACTGAATTTGCACTCAGTCATGCCACTGATCGAACCTTATTAATTTTTGATGAAATTGGAAGGGGAACCGCAACCTTTGATGGCATGGCCCTAGCCCAATCCATTATTGAGTATGCAACCACTCAGCTCAAAGCCAAAACACTTTTCTCTACGCATTATCACGAACTTACACAATTAGAAAAATCATTACCACAACTTAAAAACATCCACGTTGCAGTTCATGAAGAAAATGACACTATCACTTTTTTATATCAAGTGAAACCAGGATCCATGAGTCAATCTTTTGGTATTCATGTCGCTCAACTTGCTCAACTGCCCCCAAGTTTAATCCAACGAGCAAAAACTATTTTAGCCACCTTAGAAAAATCACCACCGATTCAAGTAAAAACCATTCAAGAAAATAAGCATCCACTTGTGAAAGCCCTACAAGAAATCGATCCTTTAAGTTTGTCTCCCATGGAAGCATTACAAGTGCTGATTACATTAAAGAAAAACAATCGATAAAGGCTCACTATGGGAAAAATTAAAATCTTAGATAGTCAATTAAGCAACATGATCGCCGCTGGTGAAGTGGTGGAGCGGCCTGCAAGTGCCATCAAAGAATTAATTGAAAATGCCATCGATGCAAATGCAACAAGAATTGAAATTTTGATTGAACATGCCGGTCGGATGTTGATAGAAGTTAGAGACAATGGGGATGGTATGGATCGAGATGATTTATCTCAATCGGTCTTACGACATGCAACCAGTAAAATTAAAGATGAGTATGATTTATTTCGAATCAAGACCTTAGGTTTTAGAGGTGAAGCCTTACCTTCCATCGCTAGTGTTTCTCAATTAACGATTGAATCCTCAACCGGCGTTGGGCCTGGTTATCAGTTAAGATCAGTCGATGGCGTTGTAGAGATATTACCGATATCGAGTCGAAAAGGAACGACAGTTAAGGTTGAAAACTTATTTTTTAATACACCTGCCCGTTTAAAATTTCTCAAAAACGATTATGTTGAAACCGCAAACATTATCGATGTGGTATCCCGTATTGCACTTGGTCATCCGACCATTTCTTTCACATTATTTATCGATGGAAAGAATAGTTTTGTCACGGATGGTCGAGGGGATGTTTTACAAGTCATCACTCAAATTTTTGGGGTACAAACCGCTAAGCAATTATCCCCTTTTTCGTTCACATCATACGATGTCAATATTACTGGCTTTTTAGGTTTACCAAGTCTAGCTAAAAGTCATCGTTATAGTATGTATACCTTGGTCAATGGTCGCTCAGTCACCTTACCTAAAATCAATCAAGCATTAATAGAAGCGTATCGGCCTTATTTACCTCCTGTTCGATATCCGTGGCTTTTCCTCCATCTTGCGGTTGATCCTAGTTTGGTTGATGTCAATGTTCACCCCACTAAAAAAGAAGTACGGTTATCAAAAGAAGATCAACTTAAAACATCTTTAGTACCGGCGATTAGAAAAGTATTATCTTCTTTAAATTTATCACCTTCTGAGTCCAGTTTCCTTGATAAAAATTTAACTCGTTTTACGCAACAACCTCCCTCCTCCGGCAGTGAACTGAAAGAACCAGATATCACACATGATTGGGTTCCTTTAGACTTTAATGCTTCAAAATCCTTACAAAAACTAACGGTTGTTGCGCAAATGCATTTAACATATATTGTTTGTCGAGATGAACAAGGTAGTATCTATTTAATTGATCAACACGCTGCTGATGAACGAATTCGATATGAAAAACAATTATCGTTGCTTGATGATAAGAAATTTGCGGTACCTCCTTTAGTGCCGGTAATGGTGGATGTCAAACCTAGCGATGCTAAGTTACTAACCGAAGAAAGAATTCAAATACTGACCTCTATTGGCGTGGAACTTGCACCATTTGGTGCAAATGTATATAAAGTGAATACCGTTCCGACATGGGCAATTCATGATCCTCAATTTTATGTGGAAGATTTGTTGCATCAATTGTTTGAAGAACCTTCCATACAACCAGATAAATTAAGGCTTTATGCCTTGGCTTCAAAAGCATGTAAAACCAGCATTAAGGCTCAAGATGTATTAACGATGGAGGCAATGCAATCTCTCGTCAATCGTCTGTTCGAATGTCAGTATCCTTACACATGCCCCCATGGTAGACCAACGATGGTTCAATTTAGTAAAAGACAATTAGAAGCGATGTTTAATCGTTCGGGTTTTTAGCATGATTTATGTGATTGGTGGCCCAACTGGTTCTGGAAAAACAGCATTAGCGATTGCTTTAGCAAAAGCTTGGGATGCACCAATTATTAATGCCGATGCTTTTCAAATGTATCGTGAATTAAATATTGGAACCAACAAAGAATTATCAACCTTGAAACCACTTCACCCATTTTTATTTGATGAGGTTTCTCCCCAAGAAACGCTTTCGGTAGCAACCTATCAACAACGGTTTCGAACGTTGATTAAAACGCTGAGTTCTAAGCATCCTCGATTAATCATGGTCGGTGGAACCGGCTTATACATGAAAGCTAGTTTATATGATTTTGAGTTTGCACCTCAACAAGCAAACCTTGATTTATCTAAATTTGAAGCTTTTGATAACACCCAACTACATCTGTATTTAGCGTCTTTAGATTTAGAGGCAAGTCAAAAAATTCATTTTCAAAATCGCAGACGTGTCCTACGCGCAATTGCCATTCTTGAAACCACTGGTAAAACAAAAAGTGAACAAGAAAAAGCCCAACTAAAAAGATTACTTTTTCCCGCGACTTTCATTGGTATTCTCCCTCAACGTGACTGGTTGTATGAGCAATTAGATAAAAGAGTGGATGCTATGTTCAAAGAAGGATTACTTGAAGAAGTAAAAGCTTTAGTTAAAAAATATGGCGATACTCTGTTAGCATTCCAAGCAATTGGTTATAAAGAAACCATCGGTTATTTGAATGGCAAAACAACCCTTGATGAAACAATTCAACTGATTAAACAATCCACGAAGCGATATGCTAAAAGACAAATCACTTATTTTCGACATCAATTGCCTATGAAGTGGTATTCCAGTTGGAAAGAAGCCTTTGAGGATCTGATAAGATGATCAATTTTCAATACAATGTTGGTACCATCGTAGAAATGAAAAAACCACATCCATGTGCGTCTCGTTCATCCCAATTTACCATTGTAAAAATTGGCGCAGATATCAAAATGAAGTGTATGGGTTGTGGCAATGTAATGATGCTCAGTCGAGACCATTTTAATCATCGCCTTCGTAAAATTATCACATCCATTCCATAAAGAAAAACCCTATTGATAAGGGAGATGAAATTACAAAACTTATCATTACATTTTCATGTACCTCATCAAAAGAAAAAAATTATTTTTAATCGCCTCAACTTAAATCTTCCTGATCAAGGCATGGTGGTGATTACCGGTGATTCTGGAGTGGGCAAATCATCGTTATTAAAGGTGATTGCAAAAATCATCAAACCCAGCACTGGTAAAGTGATTTTACCTCAATCCTCTACGTTACATTCGCCTGTCTATTTATCTGATCAACTTGAGCTTATTCCTCATTGGAAAGTCAGCGATTATCTTAATACGACTATTCAACGATCTAATGTTCAGTCATTGGGTTTTGGCGAAGAAGAATTAAATAAAACCTATCAACAACTTTCGATTGGTCAAAAAGTTCGTTTAAAAATAATCCTTTTTCTATCTCAACCAGCTTGTGTGTATCTACTGGATGAACCTACGCATGCTTTAGATGAATTTAATCGGAAAAAGCTGATTGATTTTCTCCTCCTTCAGTCATTTGAAAAGGCCATTATCATTGCCACCCATGATCAAGATTTAATTGAAACGGCTGATGTTGAATTAAAGTTGGAATCTGCTTTTCAAACGTCGGTCTTGTACCATCAATATCGTTCTAGAATTGCGAATCATCATGACATGATTGAGAAACATCGCTACATCTCACCCTGGCTTAGTTGGTTTCGGCGTTTAGAACGTTTGCATCGAGGTGGCATGATTGGAGGGGTGCTTTCATTCGCGATTTGGATTGTTCAGCTTGCCCTCGTTCTATCAACTACTTTTACCTTTCAAATTCAACACCAAATGGATGCTTATTCGCGTTTAATCAAAACAGATCCTTGGCTTGAGGTTGTTGAAGTACAAACGATTCCGATTCATGATTCACCTTTTCAATTAGTTAAAACGTTCTATCCAAGTCAGGATAGTTTCCGTGTTTTATTTCAAGATAACAACACGACTTTATGGTTGGTTGATATTTCCACTTGGTTTCCTAAAACGATTGAAATCAATCATGTTGAGGTGACGATTCGTTTTGTGGATCTACCTTTTGATGATCAACATATCACAACATCTTGGATTTATCCCAATCAAGCCTTACCTGATACCTTAGTCCTTTCAGGGTTATCCATACCCAATCAATCGAATTTTTTTTCGTTTTCAGGTCCGATACGTTCCTTGCACCATCGCACACCCTTAAGTTGGTTTGAGCCCCCTCAACTCTTACTTTCCTATTGGCAGTGGTTAAGCATCTTAACGCATCATGAGACCACTATCGAAGAGGAGACATCAAGCTACCTTGATGCATACTTAAATTTTTTACCACCCTCACAAGTTTTAATGTATGATTCCAACCTTAATCCACAATCTTTAATTGAATCATTATCTAATCATCCTTGGCGTTTTACGGTACCAACTGAAAAAGTATATCCGTTGATAAATGGATTAATGGAACCACTTTTAAATTTCCTTCCGATTTTTTTGTTTAGTTTAATCATGATTTGGATTGCGTTGTGGTGGTCAACATTACATTGGATATATCAACAACATCGTCGACATTGGCAGTGGATGATTGTTCTTCATCAACCATTTAAAAAAATCTGGTTTCATTTAACGCGACTCTTTTATCTTCGTTCCATGGTCATCCATGCGATGAGCTTGATAATCATCACAATCTTGATGCCACTTCAAAGCATCATGCCATTACCTCCATTGATGATGATTTTGGTGATAGAAATCAGTCTATGGACAATCTTGGAAAGCTTAAAACTAAGTTTAAGAAATTGGTTTAACCATGCTTGAAGCTATTGATTTAGAAAAACGTTTTAGAAAAGAAATTCTATTTCAACATTTCTCTTTTCAATTGCCCAATAAAGGATTAATTCTTTTAACAGGGCCCAGTGGAAGTGGTAAAACCACTCTGCTTCAAATTCTCCAATTGAATCAAAACTTTAAGGGTCGATTACGATTTGATGGTGTTGAATTATCAAGCCTCAATTTGCAACAACGAAATGAATTCAGAAGGCACTTTATCACTTCTGTTCATCAAGAAGTTGAACTGATTGATGATGCCACTGTAGAAGATCATCTAAGGGTTATGGAACACCTTAAAGGTCATATTCAAAGACCCCATGTAAAGATTGCGATTCAACAATTTCTCATGGAAGTAAGTTCAAATCAAACGATTCGTAGCTTATCAAGAGGACAGCAACAACGATTTGCAATCTTACTTGCATGTCTTGGTCAAACAAAAATGCTACTTCTTGATGAACCCACAACAGGATTGGATAAAGTGAATCGAATAAGAATTTATCAATTACTTAACATCATGAAACTAGATCAACTGATTGTCATGAGTTCTCATCAAGCGGTAGGCGATGGCTTGAATGTAGATGGACATCTTGCTCTACCTCATCACGAACATTCACAGATTCAAATCGATAAAAAGAAGGCTAGACTATTACCTACGTTTAGTAAATCAATCTGGCCATCTATTTGGTATATCCGATTCCATTATCGACAAAGGAAATTCCAACCCTATCGAAAACGTATGCATTTGTCTCAAACTATCCTCTTTGCCATCATGGGTGTGATGATGTCATTGATTATGTTGGTGGGTAAAGAAATCATACGTATCACCGATACGATGATTGGTGGTCAATATCAATATCTTAGCCCTCTCTTGAAAGATCAAATTGTGCTAAAATCTACGCATCAATTGGATCCAATATTCAGTACCTTAACCTTACGTCATCAACTCAGAACCTATTATGAAGAAAACTATTTTGAATATTTAAAACCTTATCATGCTTTTTATTTCGACCATCAAGGGTTTGAATTAGCACTCAAAGATTTCCATTTGGGACTGATTAATTTAGTTGAAAAACCACATGCAATGTCTCCACCTTTTTCCACGATGGAATTGAGTGATGATGATCTTGTCCTGGGAGTTCAAATTCACCATCTCAAAACCATTGCCCAAACTTTAAATTGCTTTCCAACGCTCCATTCAATCAATACTGTATTATCAACAACACCTCTTTCTGTTTACTTTAAAATCTATGTTCCAGATTGGCAGTATCGAGACGAAAGTATCTTTAGATTAAGAAAAATTGAATTAACGAATTTTCCACAATGGTTTCATCCTTCATTGGATTACGCAAAAAAAATATATGAAGATCGATTAAGACTTCCAACTAAAGGTATCGAGGAAGCATATGATAATCAACCTTGGAGAGTGACCAAAACGATGATTATCAATGTAGAAGACGATCAAGCCTTTTTAAAATCATGGCAACGTCTTGAAGTCTGGCAACATTATCATTTACAAAAACATGAATTATTAGGTTGGCAAGTCTACAAAACTTCACATCCACGAAATGCATTTCCGAGATTTAAACCCGACGTACATACGTATCATTATCATTCTAATCTCGGTTATCACTATTATCCTGATCAAAAATTAAGTGGTTATGCCCAACCTTTATTCTTTCATCCAGTTGAAGATGGGAATTTATATTATCTTGAAACATTAAAACAATTTGAACAACCCTTCGCTTGGTTAGACGTGCTTCCCCCTCCCAACACCACCATTGGATATATTTTTGCTAATCCAGGAACGAGCATGAAACTTAAAACCGATTCCTTATATGAAGACATGGCATTGAATGAAATAATGGTTTCCACTGGCTTGATACGATTATGGAATCTCAAGATTGGAGATAAGGTTTATGTCGATCATGGTACTTTTCCACAATTGAATGAGCAAGGAAGAATTGAACAAACACAGCAGACAAGTCTAAAAATAATTGGAACAAAAGAAATGGATGGAAATTGGCTCTATCATCATCCACACTGGTTAAGCCAATGGTTGATGATCGAAGCACGCATCCCCAGTTATCTTTTAGAACCAGAAGCTTGGATTTTTTATCAAAATGTATTAACACCGATTGGCTATGAATCCATCAATCCACTCAAGGAAGTTCAAGATTCAGTTCAAGAAATTCAGCAAGGATTATTGATGATTCTCACAATTTGGTTTTTGATGGTCGGTATACCTTTATCTATCTTATTTTTTTACTATTCCATACAATCGCTAAATTCTGATCTAAAGAATCTAAAGGCACTTAAAGGATTTGGCGCACCATGGTCATTCATTCAACATTGGTATCTGATGAAATTTATCGTCTTGGGTATCGAAGTGGTCATTCCAACACTCAGTGTCATGATGGTGTTGGATTATTGGCTTAAAAGATGGTTGCAGCAATACTTTTACCTTTCCATCTCATATCAAATACCCATTGAAGCTTTACTTATATTTATGCTGTTTGTGATGGTCTTTTATTTCACTTCAACACAGATTAACCTAAAGGTTATAAAAACAAATTTTCAAAATATTTAACATTCTACTATCTTTTTAAAATAGTTATGGTATTATCTTTTGCGTAGCAGCAAAATGTTAGCTCCTACTAATACTAATTGAAAGGTTTAGGTTTTCGATGAAAGGCTCAGTCAAGATGTTCAACAAAGAAAAAGGCTACGGCTTCATTCGCACTGAAGACGGAAAAGATGTCTTTTTCCATCATTCTTCGATTCTTATGGACGGTTACAAAACCGCCGAAACTGGGGAACCAGTTGAATTCGAAGTTGAAGATTCCGATCGTGGTCCACGCGCCAAAAATATTAAAAAGTTATCTCGGTAATTTTTGATAAATTAGTGCTAAGACAAAAGTCGCCTTCGGGCGACTTTTTTATTTCTTTACATTGCTATTTCCTTTATAATGAGAAAGGTCAATATGGGATTAAAAGCTGGCATCGTTGGGTTACCCAACGTTGGCAAATCAACATTATTTAATGCAATTACAAACGCTTCCGTTGAAGCGGCTAATTATCCTTTTGCAACAATCAACCCTAATACAGGAGTGGTTGCCGTACAAGATGAACGATTACAATTTTTAACCACACTTTTTAAACCTAAAAAAACCATTCCTGCTACCGTTGAATTTGTCGATATTGCGGGATTAGTTAAAGGCGCAGCAAAGGGTGAAGGCCTCGGCAATCAGTTTCTTGCGGCTATTCGCGAAGCAGATGCAATTGTACAAGTGGTTCGTTGCTTTGATTCTGCAGAAATTATTCACGTTGAAAATTCTGTCAATCCAGAACGAGACATGGACATTATTAATCTTGAATTAATCCTTGCAGATTTAGATGCCATTCAAAGAAGATTGGATAAAGTCAATTCGAAAGCCAGAGGAAATGATAAACAAGCGATTGCAGAACTTGCTATGCTGCAAGCGTTAAAACCACAACTCATGGATGGCATTCCGGCTCGATTATCGTCGCTGACAATCGAACAAAGACATATTCTTAATCAAGAATATCAGTTGCTCACTAACAAACCCATTTTATACGTGGCAAACATTGCAGAAGATGGCTATGGTCAATTAGCGTCAAATCACTATTATCAACAAGTACTGAAGAGAGCAACACAAGAAGGGGCTCAAGTTGTCGCTATTTCATGTGAAATAGAATCTCAAATCTCAAAGTTATCAGATGAAGAGAAGAAAGAATTTCTGACAACACTTGGTATTGCCGAACCAGGTTTAAATCCGTTAGTCAGGGCAACGTATCGATTATTAAAACTTGCAACCTATTTTACGGTTGGTGAAGATGAATGCCGTGCTTGGACATTCCATCAAGGGATGACAGCTCCTCAAGCCGCTGGCGTCATTCATACGGATTTTGAAAAAGGATTTATCAAAGCAGAAATCTATCATTACAGTGACATCGCCAAACTTAAATCTGAAAGTGCTGTTAAAGAAGCTGGGAAATTAAGAATGGAAGGAAAGGAATATATCGTAAAAGATGGAGATATCATCTTTTTCCGATTTAATGTATAACTATGCTCGATCCTAAAAATATTCGTGTTCGTTACGCTCCTTCACCAACTGGATTTTTACATATTGGTGGAGCTCGCAGCGCTCTATTCAACTACTTATTTGCCAAAAAAAATAAAGGTCAATTTATTATTCGTATTGAAGATACTGATATTGAACGCAATGTCGAAGGTGGAGAGGTTAGTCAAATTCGAGATTTAAAATGGTTAGGCATTATCCCAGATGAATCTCCACTTGAACCCAATCCTAAATACGCTCCATATCGACAAATGGAACGATTAAGTACCTATCAACAATATGCCCAACAATTGCTTAAACAAGGGCATGCGTATGAATGTTATTGTTCTGAAGAAGAACTAGAACGCTCACGTGAAGAACAATTAGCACGCGGGATTGCTGCACCTCAATACAATCGTCGGTGCTTACATTTAACCAAAGAAGATAAAAACAATTTTGTATCTCAAGGTAGAAAACCTGTCATTCGCATTAAACTCGAAGACCATTTAACCATCGCCTTTGAAGATATGGTTAGAGGACCAGTCTCATTTAATAATGATGATATTGGTGATTGGGTATTAATAAAATCAAACGGCATTCCCACTTATAATTTTGCAGTTGTCATCGATGACTATTCGATGGATATTACTCATGTTTTCCGCGGTGAAGAACATTTATCGAACACCCCCAAACAAATCCAAGTTTATCGATATTTAAAATTTCCAATGCCTCAATTTGGTCACATGACGATTATTGTCAATGAAAACGGTAAGAAACTATCCAAACGGGATGCTTCGATTATACAATTTATGTCTCAATACCGCGATATGGGTTACCTACCTGAAGCAATCTTTAACTTCATTTTGTTATTGGGTTGGTCTCCAGAAGGCACTCAAGAAATTTTTACCAAAGATCAGGCAATTGCTGCCTTTGATTCAAAACGCTTATCCTCTTCACCATCGATGTTTGACCCTCAAAAAATGAATTGGTTGAATAATTTTTATTTGAAACAACTTTCAGATGATGTGTATTGGAAGTTTATTGCCCCATTTATGAGCAAAGCCCCTGGCATTCAACTTTTAAGTGAAACATCCCTTAAACAACTTGCGAAAACATTCAAAGATCAACTCGCTTATGGTATTCAAATATTAGATTTAGTGAAACCCATTCTTGAACCAACATTTAATTTTGATGAAGAGTCAAAATCGCTTCTTCAAAGCCAAGATGGCCAAAAAGCATTAGCCTTATTTATTCAAAAATTGTCGCAACTAAATGACATTCAAGGACCCAATATCAAGGAAATATTTAAAACCATCCAAGCGGAAACTGGTTTAAAAGGTAAACCATTATTCATGCCAGTTCGATTGAAGTTAACCGGTCAATTACATGGTGCTGAATTAGCGAATATCATCCCAATCCTTGGAAAAGATTTAACATTGAAACGGTTAAAAGCATGATTGCCATTGAATCCCATCTTAAAGCGTTATTGATTAAAGCATTGGCACCTTTTGGATTAAAAGTTACTTTAGAAGATATTGTGATTGAAAAAACCAAAGATCCCAAATTTGGTGATTATGCAACCAATGTTTGTCTTAAATTTGCTAAAAACCTTTCTTTGAAACCCATTGATTTAGCCAAACAAATAATCAATCAACTAACCGATCCGCATATTCAAAGAGTCGAGGTGGCAGGGCCTGGTTTTTTAAATTTCTTTGTTAAAACAGAAACTTTAACCGCAGTCATTAAAGATATTCTTCGATTGAATACTCAATTTGGAAAGAGCCAATTAGGTCAAGGTAAACGCATTAATTTAGAATTTGTATCGGCAAATCCTACCGGTCCTATGCATGTTGCACACGCTCGTGCAGCGGCGCTTGGTGATGTGATTGCAACCTTACTAACGAATGTGGGTTACAAAGTGACCAGAGAATTTTATGTGAATGATGCAGGTGGACAAATTCGCAATTTAGCCTTATCGATATTTATGCGTTATCGAGAATTAATCGGCGATAAAGTCACCTTACCAGAGGATGGATATTTTGGTAAAGATATCATTGAGATTGCAAAAGAAATTCGCCAACAATATGGTGATAAAATTATTTCCTTTGACGAAGCATTTTTTAAAAAAATTGGAGTCGAAAAACAACTTAAACGAATTCAAGAAGACTTAATCTTGATCGGTGTTCACTTTGATGTTTATCGTTCAGAACAAGATGTGCGAAATGAAGGGCACATTGAACGTACCTTAAAAAAACTTGGGTCATATTTGTATCAAGATCAAGGTGCTACCTATTTAAAAACGACATCTTTTGGTGATGATAAAGACAGAGTGTTAATTAAAAGTGACGGTCAATACACATATTTTTTACCCGATATTGCTTATCATCAGGACAAATTATCCAGAAACCAAGACCAATTGATTGATATGCTCGGTCCTGATCATCATGGTTACATCGCAAGAATGAAAGCGGCGCTTGCCATGTTAGGCTATCCTGCAGATACATTAGAAATCTTAGTCATGCAATTGGTGACACTCACTGAAAATGGTGTGGAAGTGAAAATGAGTAAACGAACGGGAAAAGGGATAACCCTTCGCGATCTTGTTGAAGAAGTGGGCAAAGATGCAGCCCGATACTTTATAGCGGCAAGGTCCTATCACAACCCATTAGAATTTGATTTGGATTTAGCAAAAACAAAAAGTAATGTGAACCCTCTTTATTATGCTCAATATGCTCATGCTCGATTACAATCCTTACTTGAAGCTGGTAAAGACATAGGTCTTGAATTAAGTGGACATGGGCTTGATTCGATTGAAGAACTGGATTTATTGAAACATTTACGACTATTCCCACAGGCTGTAAACCAAGCTGCACAAGCACGAGAACCAAGTGTCATCGCCCAATACATACAACAACTTGCAAGTTATACCCATAGTTTCTATACTATAAGACGGGTTATTGACCGTGACCAACCCAAACTATCTGCTGCTAGACTTGCACTCGTCAAAGCAAGTGCGCAGGTTTTAAAAAATAGCCTTGCTATCTTTGGGATCGACGCGCTGAATAAAATGTAAATAAAAGGAGCATCATATGCCAAAATCAATGTTAGAACTCGCCCACGAATTTATTCTCGCCAAAAAGAAGGCGGTCACCTTTAAAGACATTTGGGCTTATGTCCAAAAACAAACCGACGAAAAAGAAACCCTTCAATTAGGAAGATTTTATAAATTATTAACCTTAGATGGTCGCTTTGTCGCACTTGGTAGTAATAAGTGGGACCTCAAGGCTCGCTACACATTTAAAGAGTTGTATGATGATGCTAGAGGTGTGTTCCGTGAAGTCGAAGGTACAGAAGAAGGCGGAGACGAAGCTGAAGCAGACCCATTCGATGAAGATGATGAAGCAGAAGATGGTGAAGAAGATGACAAACCTAAAAAGCGTAAGACGGATGATGAAGATTAATTAAACAAGAAAGAAGGAAAATAATATGCCACTTGTAAGTATGAAAGAAATGCTCATCAGAGCATACAAAGAAAAATATGCAGTTGCTCAATTTAACATCAATAACTTAGAATGGACCCTCGCGATTTTAGATGAATGCCAAGCTCTTAAAGCTCCCGTCATCTTAGGTGTGTCGAGTGGTGCAGCCAAATACATGGGTGGATTTAACACCGTGATGGGAATGGTTCATGGTTTAATCAAAGACAAGAAATATACCATCCCGATCGCCGTTCACTTAGATCATGGTGAAACAGTTGAAATTTGCAAGCAAGCAATTGATGCAGGATTCACATCCGTGATGATTGATGCTTCACACCATCCTTTAGATGAAAATATCAAAATGACCAAAGAAGTCGTCAAATATGCTCATAGCAAATCCCCATTAGTCTCCGTTGAAGCAGAATTAGGTCGCGTTGGTGGTCAAGAAGATCATGTCGTGGCAGAAACGTATTATGCCATTCCTTCTGAATGTGTAAGAATGGTCAAAGAAACTGGCATCGATTGTCTAGCACCTGCATTAGGTTCAGTCCATGGTCCTTATGAAGGCGAACCAAAATTAGGTTTTAAAGAAATGGCAGAAATCCACAAATTAACCAATATGCCATTAGTGTTGCATGGTGGTTCAGGTATTCCTGATTTTCAATTAAGAATGGCCATCGAACGTGGCACTGCCAAGATTAACGTCAACACGGAAAATCAAATGGAATGGACCAAGATTGTTCGTGAAGTGTTAGCTAAGGATCCAAAAGTTTATGATCCAAGAAAAATTATTGGCCCAGGCAAAGAAGGTATTCGTAAAGTTGTCAAAGCTAAATACGAAGTCTTTGGCTGTATTGGTAAAGCTTCCTAATTAATAGAACTAAAAACCCATTCACGAATGAATGGGTTTTTTATTTCTCAAAAGTAAGGATTAGGTTAAAATAAAACTATGTTAAAAGCTATTTTGGAAGATGCTTATCAAGCGGCGTTGCTTGCTACCAAAGAAATTCTTTCAATTTATCAAACTAATTTTACTTTTGAAAATAAAGTCGATGATTCACCCGTGACGATTGCAGATAAAAAAGCAGACATCATCATTCGTCATTATTTAAAAGAAAAATATCCGGATTATGGTTTTCTCACAGAAGAATCATCAGATGATTTTTCTCGATTAAATCAAGATTATGTGTGGGTTATTGATCCCATTGATGGTACAAAGGATTTTATTGCAAAGAATGATGAATTTACCATCAATATTGCCCTAGTCCACAAACAACAAGTTATCATGGGGCTTATTCATATTCCGGCAAAACAAGACACCTTTTATGCCTTAAAAGGTGAAGGTAGTTTCCATCGCTTTAGGGATCGAGATCAACGTATTTTTGTGAATCGTAAAGTTGATAAACTTACTGTTTTAACCTCTCGTTTTCATTTACAACCTGTAGAAAAAGAAGTGATTCAGAAGTACCAATCTCTGGGAAAAATTTCAAAAGTTGAAACCTATGGTAGTGCAATCAAAGCTTGTCGGATTGCCGAAGGCCTCGCAGAGATTTCATATCGATTATCACCTGGCACAAAAGAATGGGACACTGCTGCGAGTGATTTAATTGTAACCGAGGCTGGTGGGTATTTTATCAAACCAAACAAAGAGAAGTATTGGTATAACCGTCGCGATGTTAGAAATCTTGAAGGTTATATCATTCTCAATAGACTGGATAATTTATTTTTATGAAATTTAAAAACACTACATGGATCATTTTATTGATGCTCGCTAGTTGCACCAATCTTACGCCTTCATTTCCCAATGAATCCTTGGATTTTTCTTCTAACCAAACAAGCGATGAGAGTTCCTCAATCATTTCAAGTTCAACGGCTTTAAGTCCTATCGTCACGATTGATTTATATAATTTAAATGATTTTCATGGAGCCGTTGAATATAATCCCAGTAATAAAGAAATTGGCATCAATCGCCTTTCAAGTTACTTTAAAACACAACTTGCATCCAATCCGAATAGTATTTTTTTATCAAGTGGCGATATGTGGCAAGGAAGTGCTGATAGCAATATCACCCGAGGTCGACTGGTTGTGGATGCGATGAACCATCTTGAATTTTCTGCGATGGCCATTGGTAACCATGAGTTTGATTGGACCGACACATATATTCATCAAAATCAATTGCGTTCAAACTTTCCACTATTGGGGATTAATATTTTAGATAAGCAATCCCAAGTCCGAGCAAGTTTTGCAGATGCCTCTATTCTTATCGAACGAAGTGGTATTCAAATCGGGATTATTGGTACGATTGGTGCAACGTTAGAAAGTACGATTTTAACAAGCGCGGTCATGAATTATGATTTTGTTCCTTATACCAATTTAGTAAAAGATGAAAGCGAACGATTACGAGATTTGGGTGCGGATTTAATTGTCTTATTGAATCATGATGGCAGTGTTGAAACGGGAGTCTTACCATATGTTGATGGAGTGTTTAACGGTCATACCCATCGTCGAGAAGTTTTTCATATCGAAGGTAAACCCGTTTATCAAGGTCAGGCGTATGGTCAGGCGATTAGTCATATGCGATTTGTCTTTAATACGGTCAATATGGTTCCAAGTTTTGTCCAAAATCAATCTGGCGTTTATACCTATGATGCCTTGTTGAGTTCAAATCGTTTTCCTTCGGAAGACCCTGAAATGAAAGCAATCTATGATCAATATTTAATCAATGAAATCAATGCGATTAAAAATGAAGAAATTGGTATTGCGGAAGGTGCCTTCTCCCGTAATAATCTTGGACAACTCGCTGTCGATGAAATGTTGCAATATGGGCAATCCGTTAACCAGGATGTCGTGGCAAGTTTCCATAATACAGGTGGCGTCAGAGCAACGATTGATGAAGGCCCTGTAACCTATGGTGAATTATATAAGGCCTTCCCTTTTGATAATGAATTAATGATTGTGGCAGTTACAGGAGAAGAATTATCTTGGTGGCTATCTGAAAGTTTATACAAACGCACCATCCCGAATTTAACCCCATTCAATTTGGACCAAACTTATTGGATTATTTCCATCAACTATTTAACTGAAAAACATCTTGAATCTTCCCAGTATCCACATGATTTAGAAACAGCGATTAATACTCATCAATTTATTCGAGAACAATTAAAAACCCGGTGGCAACATGAAGGCACCATCCGGGCGATTGATTACAATTAAATGTAGTTACTTAACTTGGAGTTGAATCGGTAAGCTTTGCGGTTTTTCGCTTGCGAGTTTAACCGCCAATATACCAGGAACTTCTTCCATCAAGATTACTTCTAATCCACCAGATAAAGTAGAGTCGATCAGTCCGCAGGAAGAACAAGCACCTTCCATTCTTAAATAAACAATGCCATCAATAAACGAATCAAACTCAACATTGCCACCATCACGAATAATGAAGGGGCGAACTTTATCTAATGCTTCTTCAATTTGTTGTTCTATGGTCATATCCATATCATAACGAGATTTTTAATGACTAGCAATCAATAAGATTACAAATAAAAAACCATCGTTTTGAACGATGGTTTGGTGCCCGGGGACGGACTTGAACCGTCATGGTGTCGCCACCGCAGGATTTTAAGTCCTGTGCGTCTACCAATTTCGCCACCTGGGCCTAACATGGTCTCCCGCGAAGGAATTGAACCTTCGACCCCTTGCTTAAAAGGCAAGTGCTCTAACCGACTGAGCTAGCGGGAGTCTTTTGGCTGGGGTACCTGGGATCGAACCAGGGAATGATAGAGTCAAAGTCTATTGCCTTACCACTTGGCTATACCCCAAACAACGAATGGTGGAGGCTGGTGGATTCGAACCACCGAACCCGAAGGAACTGATTTACAGTCAGCTGCGTTTGGCCGCTTCGCTAAGCCTCCATCGGTGTGCTCACACTGGTAGATCATGGTGGATGTTGAGGGGTTCGAACCCCCGACCTCCGCCGTGTAAAGGCGATGCTCTCCCAACTGAGCTAAACATCCCTTGGGCCTACGCGTGCTTACTTAATATATCAAAAGGCGTTTTTTTAGTCAATGAAAAAACCTAGAAAATGCTAGTCATTAATAACCTTTTTTACCTAGCAATTTGAACATATTTCGTTTGTATATTTCCACTCCGGGTTGATTAAAAGGATTGATGTTGAGTAGGTACCCAGAATAGGCCACAGTTTTCATAAAGAAGTAGAGTAGATGACCAATATGGTGCGCATCCATCTGGTCAAGTGTGAGGAGAATCACAGGGACTTGGCCTTCTTCTACGTGAGCTTGTAAGGTTCCGAGATAGGCTTTTTCATTGACAAAGGATAAGGGTCTACCAGCTAGATAGTTTAATCCATCTGCATCGTTAACGCTAAGAGGAACATTTAAGTCATGGGTTGGTTTTTTCACATACAGGACCGTTTCAAATAAAATGGGTGAACCATCTTGAATAAATTGGCCAACGCTGTGTAAATCTGTACTGAAAGAGACGGAACCCGGTAACAGACCTTTATTTTCTTTACCTTCTGATTCGGCAAAGAGTTGCTTAAGCCATTCGGCAATCATGGCAAATTGAGGTTCATAAGTTACAAACATTTCTACAGCTTTTTCTTGATAGAGTTGATGACGTGCGATGGCATATTGTAATGCTGGATTGGTATCAATTTGACTATTGCTATATAGATCCATAGCCTCTTTGGCACCAGTCATAAGTGCTTTAATATCAATACCTGCTGCTGCAATTGGAAGCATTCCAACTGCCGTTAAAACAGAATAACGGCCTCCAATATCATCCGGTAAATTAAATGTCACATACCCTTCTTGTTTAGCGAGTGAACGCAGTGCCCCTTTTTCTTTATCAGTCGTTGCAAAAATAGCTTTTCTAGCTTCGACAACACCAATTTTCTTTTCTAATAAATCCTTTAAGAGTCTAAATGCGATCGATGTTTCAGTTGTGGTTCCTGACTTTGAAATGACATTAATGGCAAAGGTTTTATTCGCTAAGTAATTTAAGACTTGTTGTGTATAGGTTGGGGAGAAGGTTTGACCAAGGTAAATAACCTCTAATGATTTTTCTTTATTTGGCATTAAACCTTGAACAGCCTCAATAACAGCCCTTGAGCCTAAGTAAGAGCCTCCGATGCCACAAACAACGAGCACTTGGAATCGTTCGCGAATCAATTTTGCAGTCTTTTGAATGAGTGAAAACTCTTCTTTGTCAAATTGTTTTGGCCACTGATCCCAACCTAAAAAATCGCCGCCTGGACCTTTTTTGGTTGCGATTAAATCGGTAATGCGATTGATACGATCTTGATAATCCTTCCATGATCCTTTCAGTTTTGTATGAGTTAAGTTAAGTGACAGCATATGCTAGTCCTCCAATTTCTTTTTTTGTTCAGCAATCCAGGTGGGTAACTTGGTCTTAAGAGGTGAAAAATCAATTTCATGAGGTGGAACCTTAAACCAAAAAGGATGAGCTTTATCGATTAATTCATCTTTTTTGATTAAACGTTTGATAGATAATTTTAAGTGCTGGGTCAACGGGTCAATGGCTAAGACTTTCACTCTGACATACTCTCCCACGATTAAATAGGTTTCAATTCTTTTAACATAGTCTTCAGAAATTTCTGATATGTGAATTAAACCTTTTTGACCATTTGGAAAACCAATAAAGGCTCCATAGGTTTGTATATCAATGACTTTTCCGACGATAATCTCATCGATTTGATAACTACTTTGATTCATGATTAGATAAGTTTTTCTAGTAGGAGAAGATCATCTTCACTCACTACTTTAAAATTTAAACGACTTCCTGTTACCACATGAACTTTTTTACCCATTAAAAACAATAAACTCGCATCATCAATCGCAGTCTTTATTTTTAGTTTGCGAGCGTGTTCATGAGCTTCTAAGATGGTTTCAAATTCAAAAGCTTGGGGTGTTTGCGATAAATAAATATCGTTCTTGCCAAGATAATTATTCAATGTGGCTTTATCGTCTACCACAAATAAGGAATCATTGATTTGCCGGGCAAGGGTCATCGCAGGATAATTCTTCAGTTTTGCTACAAGAGCATCGACTAAAACAGGACTTACCATCGGTCTAGCAACATCATGAATGAAAACATAATCTGGTTTGATATGAAGTTTTGCATACTGTAAACCTAAATAGGAAGATTCTTGTCGAGTTTTTCCACCCGCTATAACATGAATGGTTTTTGCCTTTGAAAAAGGTTTTATTTCATCTTGTACTTGGGAAATAAATTTATCGTTTACCACTAAAATGATCTCATCAATTTTTTTGTGTTTGGTGAAAGTATCAAGCGAAAATTGATAAAGTTTCTTTTTACCTAATTTTAAAAATTGTTTGGGAGTGACGCGTGATTTGAGTCTAAGACTTTCTCCAGCCGCCAACAAAATTGCTGTTATCATTACTTTTTAACTTCCTTTAGTGCAAGTAATTCACTGATCGCCATTTGTTGAATGTTTAATTTAACGACTTTTTCCAACAATGAATTTGCAGAATAATCAGCCTCACATACAAAATTGACTCTTTCATCTTGTATTAAAAGTTTTGCTTTCTCAATATGGCCTTTTGTATAGACGGCAATCGATTTACCACCATGTTCTTTGGCCATTAACATCGCAGGGACATCCGTTAATCCATCACCGATGTAAATAAGATTGCGATACTTAATACGTTTTTCTTTGGTTCTTTCATTTACTTTATCATCCTCCGATTGGTTTAAAATTCCCTTCGCAATCCGGAAGAAATATTGCGTTTTCATCGTGTAATTGATTGCGATTTTTGGCCAAATCGCTTCATGGGTATCTTGAGAAAATAGAAATTCACATCCAAAAATTTTCGTAAATTCCTTTGCGATTTTTGTACCTTCAATAATTTCTTTAGTTCCAGAGGTAATGATGTAGTGTTCAACTTCAACACCTTGACTTTCTGCAAAAATTTTTAAGCGTTTAAACCAAGTTTCTAAACCTGGAAAAAATTTGACGGAAGTTCCAAGAGAATACAAATATTCTTTCGTTAATTTGATGCCTCTTTTTTTACTTTCTTCGATCATCATATACATATAAGAAAGAATCTTTTCCATACCGGACTTGATTGAATTTTGATTTGTCTTTTCCCAAAATTCTTCTGGTTTCATACCTAAAGAAGGTATAAAACTAAAGTTTTGTAAATCTTCAATTGCTAAAGTACGATCGAAGTCATAAATGATTCCAATAATAGGTTTTTTCATGTTTATATTTTACCATAAATCGCTTTATGATGAGATAAAATTACGCTAATATGCCGATTTATTAAGTTTTTGTGATTTATTTTTAAACATTGAAAAATGGTAAAAAAGTATACTTATGTTATAATTTTATCGTTATGGAACCCTTAGAAATTCTCGGACTAGTGGTGATCGTAATCTTTGGAATATATCTTGTTTTATCAGTTTTTTTTGCCTTCCAAATGAGAAGTTTCTATAGCCAATTATCCAAGAGAAAAGATGCAATTGATGTGCTAACTGCTCAAAAATATGACCTTTTAAGAATGATTGGTAAGTTATTTGTTCGACACCAAATTGATGTGCCTCAAGAGTTTATTCTTTCCAAGAGGCCTCGCTTTGAAGATACTTTACAAAACATCAAGGACACCGAACGCACGATTGTAAAAAGCTTTCTAGTACAAACTGCCCAAGCACTCTTTTATTATGGTGAGCAAAATCAACCCCTTTCCGTGAATCCAGAATATGTTTCACTAAAGAAATCTTTAGCTGAAATCGATGAGTTGTTCCGCAAACAAGTTGCCATCTATAACGCATTAGCAACCAACTATAATTGGTGGCAAAAATTTCTGTTATATCGCTGGGTATCGATCTTATTTAGGCATCAAAACAAAGAGCTAATTTCATAAAAAAAGAGGATATAACGATGAAAAAACCTGTAATTCTTGTCATCATGGATGGCTATGGTATTCGTAAGGAAACCTATGGCAATGCGATTGCGAAAGCTAAGAAGCCTAATCTCGATAAATACTTTTCAAAATATCCATACACACAAATTCAAGCTTCCGGCTTACAGGTTGGATTACCCGATGGCCAAATGGGTAACTCCGAAGTGGGGCATCTAAACATCGGCGCGGGTAGAATTGTTTACCAATCTCTAACCCTGATTGATCAAGCGATAAAGGATGCTACGTTTTATCAAAATACAAAGTATTTGGCTGCGATGCAATGGGCTAAATCAAAAGGTAAAAAGTTACATATTATCGGATTAGTTTCTGATGGTGGGGTTCACTCTCATTTGAACCATTTACAAGCCATTATTAAACTCGCGGCAAAACAAGAAGTCCCTAATGTTTACTTCCATGCATTGATGGATGGTCGTGATGTGGCACCTCAACTTGGGGAAAGTTATATCAAAACTTTACTACTGACAATGAAAGAATATAAAACAGGGCAATTAGCATCGATTGGTGGTCGATATTATGCGATGGATCGTGACAAAAACCTTAATCGAGTTGCAAAAGCTTATGATGTCATGGTTGAACATCGTGGCCTTAGCTTCAAGGATTACCGCCAATATTTCAAAGACCAATATCTTAACTTACCCAAAGAGGGTAAAGATCCTAGCGATGAATTCTTAATCCCCGCGTATGCGGAAGGGGTGCAAGGTAAGATTGAAGACGGTGATGCCGTTATCTTTATGAACTTTAGACCTGATCGAGCGATTCAGTTTTGTACACTCTTAACCAATCCAACTTTTTATTCAAATCCCCCCATTAAAGACGGCAAACCATCCTGGATTGCATATCAACCAACTAAGCAACTTAAAAATGTCATGTTAGTACAAACCATGAAGTATGCGGATTCTGTAAAAGGTGAAATTGCGTTCAAGTTACCAAGTTTAGACAATACCCTTGGCCCTTGGTTAGCCTCACATGGAAAAACCCAATTAAGAATTGCAGAAACTGAGAAGTATCCACATGTGACCTTCTTCTTTGATGGAACCATCAATTATGATGGTGTCGAAAAACCTGAATTACCTGGTTCAAGAAGAGTACTGATTAACTCACCCAAAGTTGCGACTTATGACCTACAACCTGAAATGAGTGCATACCAGGTTCGAGATGCCTTAATTAAAGAACTAAATAAAGGGGATCTTGATGTGGTGATTATTAACTACGCCAATTGCGATATGGTCGGCCATACTGCTGTTGAGAAAGCTGTAGTTAAATCCGTTGAAGTTGTCGATGAGTGTGTCGGATCCATAATCGATTGGTGTGATCGCAATGGTGGAAAGCTTATTGTCACTGCTGACCACGGAAATGCCGATCAAATTCTTACCGAAGATGGTAAGCCACATACAGCCCATACAACCAATTTGGTTCCCGTATGCATTAACATTCCCGGTCTACGATTAATGCCAACAGGTGGTAAATTAGGTAACCTAGCACCAACCATCCTTGACCTACTTGGATTAGAAAAACCTATTGAAATGACTGAAAAAAGTCTTATTATTAAGTAAATGCATTTGCATGGAGGCAAAAAAAATGACAAAAGTGCTCAAATTTAGCGAATATCCACTTGAATTACCTAAATTTCCAAAACTTGAAAAGAAGTTTAATGTTTTAATTGCTGAATTTGAAAAGGCAGCGAATGCCCAAATTCAACGACGTATTATGAACAAAATTGGTAAATTTTTTGATGAAATTCAAACTGATTTCACCATCATTACAACTCGCCACTCCATTGATACCCGCGATGAAACCTATAAAAAAGCAAACGACCTTGTTAATGAAGTTGGTCCGATGGTGCAAGGTTTAGGAAATCGTTACTCTAAGGCTGTTTTAGCTAGCAAGCATCGTGTAGAATTAGAAAAATTAGTGGGTCCTTTTTTATTCAAAAAATTAGAACTTGCTGCGAAAACGTTTGACCCAAAAATTCTTCAAGATTTACAAGAAGAAAATAAGTTAACGACTGAATATGATGCCTTAATGGCCAGTGCGCAAATTCCTTTTGATGGTGGAACCTATAACTTATCTCAAATGGGAAAATTTGCCGTTAGTAAAGATCGTGATATTCGTAAAAGAGCTAGTAAAGCTGTTGAACAATGGATGGCTGAAAAAGAACAACCTCTTGCAGACATTTATAGTAAGTTAGTGACTTTAAGACATGGGATGGCAAAGAAACTAGGCTACCCCTCATTTACGCATATGGCGTATGACCGGATGGGAAGAACTGACTACGGACCCAAGGAAGTTAAAGCTTATCGTGATCAAATTTTTGAATCTGTCGTTCCTTTATCCAACAAACTCATTCGCCAGCAAATCAAACGAATTGATGTCCCTGCACCTAAGTTTTATGACTTAGCTATTCAATTTAAAGATGGTAACGCCACTCCCAAAGGTGATAAAAATTATTTGGTGAATGCCGCTTTAAAAATGTACGCGAAAATGGGTCAAGAAATTGGTGAATTTTTCCAAGCCATGGTTAATCAAGAATTATTGGATTTAGAAGCGAAACCTGGTAAGCGTGGTGGTGGCTATATGACGTTCTTCCCTCGCTATCAAATGCCATTTGTCTTCTCAAACTTTAATGGTACCGCGGGTGACGTTGATGTCTTAACGCATGAAATTGGTCATGCCTTCCAAGGTTTTATGTCTAGAAAAATTAAACCAGTTGAATATCGCGATCCAACGATGGAAGAAGCAGAAATTCACTCAATGTCAATGGAATTTTTTGCCACTCCTTACATGGAATCATTCTTTAAAGATGACAAAGATAAATACTTGTTCGGCCATTTAGAAGGTGCCATCAATTTCTTACCATATGGTGTGACGGTGGACGAATTTCAACACTGGGTTTACGACAATCCAAATGCCTCTCATGATCAACGTTGTGCCAAATGGCGTGAAATTGAAATGAAATATACCCCGTATAAGAAATATACAGGTTTCCCACTTTACGAAAAAGGCACACGTTGGATGCGCCAATCTCACATTTATGGTTCCCCGTTTTATTACATTGACTACACCTTAGCCCAAGTGATTGCCTTACAATTCTTAGGATTAATGAAGAAAAATCATGAAAAAGCATGGAAGAAATATGTCAAGGTCTGTTCGTTAGGTGGTAAGTATCCATTCACCCAACTTTTGGAAAAGGCTAAGTTAAAAAATCCATTTATGGATGGCACCATCAAGAAAACCTTTAGACCCGTTAAGAAATTATTAAAAGTTTACGGCGAACCTTTTAAGGCCTAAATCGCTAGTATCAAACGAAAAACTTAAGGCGATGACCTTAAGTTTTTTTAATTTTTAAACATAGCAAATTGGAAATTGAATTGTCAAGAAAATCATTTATTTTTTTCTAGATAAATTCTCTTTACAATTGTTTCTCTATGGTATGATAAATCCATAACTTATTTATATATCTGGAGGCTCATGCATGGAAGTAAGATTAGAAAACTTAACCAAAGTTTTTGAAAGTAAAAATTCTGCCCGAACCATTGCTGTTAATCAATTTAATTTTACCATTCCGGATGGCAAACTCGTCGGTCTCTTAGGACCTTCAGGTTGCGGTAAATCCACAACTTTATACATGATCTCTGGATTACTTTATCCAACACACGGAAGAATATTCTTTGGAGATGAAGATGTCACTGAACTCTCTCCAGAACAACGTGGCATCGGTTTAGTATTTCAAAACTATGCTCTTTATCCACATATGACAGTGAAAAAAAATATTTTGTTCCCTTTGGAAAACATGAATCTTAAAAAGAAGGCGATTGAAGATGCGATTCAGCTGGCCAATCTATCAATCTCTCCTAAAGATGCAAAGCGTTATTATCAATTCATCAAAGAAAGTACGAGTCTTAAAAATAAATACAAGCGTTTAGAAAGTGAAGCAAAAGCTATTTATCAATCGAAATTGATCGATGTAGTAAAAGCTAAAAAGCAAAAGGAAAAATTACCCAGCACTCCACAATCGCTCAAACAAGCATTTAAACAAGAATTATTTGAATTTAAATCTAAATATGACAAAGAATTGCAAAAAATCAGTCCAGAAAATCTTCAAGGCATCGTGAAGAACATGAATGAAGCCTATGCAAAGATTGAAAAACCTTATTTAAAGCAAAAGCAAAAACTGATGCTTCAATTGTTACTTAATCCCATTCACTGGCTTCGCTTTTATAATCACTTTTGGAAAGCTTTAAAACCAATCGTTCCTGAAGCGATTCAACAAGTAGAAGAGGCGCGTTATAAAGATTACCAAAAACTGATGAACGATGAAGCTATCGCCATGGCTAAGTTAGTTGGAATAGAAGACCAGCTAAACAAGAGACCTGCGCAATTATCAGGTGGTCAACAACAACGTGTTGCCATCGCTAGAGCCTTAGTTAAAAAACCCAAAGTTCTTTTACTTGATGAACCTTTATCGAACCTAGATGCTCGCCTTAGACTTCAAACCAGAGAAGAAATTAAGCGTATTCAAAAAGAAATTGGTATTACAACCGTCTTCGTTACCCACGATCAAGAAGAGGCGATGTCGATTTCAGATGAAATCGTATTGATGAATTTTGGCGCTGAACAACAAAAGGGAAACCCCCAAGATGTCTATAATCAACCTGCTAACTTGTTTGTTGCTAAATTTTTAGGCACACCCCAACTTAATTTATATCAAGGTACTTTAAAGAGTGGAAAAGTCATGCTTCAAGATCAAGTTGTTTTCGAATCTAGGGCCCTCAAAAACAAGTCCATGGATGAAGTCTTGATTGGCGTTCGTCCTGAAGGATATGAAATGGATGAAAAAGGACCCCTTACTCTTCAACCACAATTTATTGAAATGATAGGAAGGGATGTCTCACTTGTCGCAAGCCACCCTCAAGCCCAAACACCAAGTATTCGCATTATTTTAAATAGCGATGACTTTTCAGTCAAACCTAAGCAATCAATCAAGGTTAAATTGAAACCCCATAAAACTTTTATTTTTGAAAAAGCGACGGGTCGGAGATTAGCATAATGTTAGACCACAAGCGCGATCTTAAAGCGTGGTTATATCTGATCATACCTTTATTTCTTCTCACCATTTTTACGTTTTATCCGTTAATAAAAACCTTCTTAATTTCTTTATTTTCAGAATATAATGCGCTCACGGATGACTTTGGACGATACTTTGATTTCTACGCTTATACAGCGATTTTTAACGATCGTTTTTTCATGAATGCATTAAGCAACACCTTGGTCATTGTTTTTGTTTCTGTTCCAGCGTCTACCGTCCTTGCTTTACTCATTGCCGTGAGTTTAAATTCGATTAAACCATTACAAAAAATATTTCAAACGATCTTTTTTATCCCTTATGTCACCAATGCTCTGGCGATTGGGATGGTTTTTAATGTGATGTTTTCTCATCCCTTAGTTGGTGGTGTTGCCGCAGAGGGCTTAATCAATACATTGTTTCAAACGGCCATTGATTGGGTCGGCCCAACTGCAACTGTTGAACGTTGGAGAACTGTGGTTTTGGTCTACACCATCTGGAGCGCATTGCCCTTTAAAATCCTTGTCTTTATAGGCGGTCTACAAAATATTTCTAAACAGTATTACGATGCAGCGAAAATTGATGCGGCACCGAAATGGAAAGTGATGACAAGAATCACCATTCCTTTATTGTCACCAATTATCAGCTACATCCTCATCACTTCATTTATTGGATCGTTTAAAGCTTATGAATCAGTGTTATCGGTCGTAGGTAGTGTCGGTAGAAGTTTAGATCGTAACCGGTGGACAGCGGTTGCATACGTCTATGACAAAATTGGTATTTCAGGTTTAGATATCAATAACATTTCTTACTATTCTAGAGGGGCTGCTGCGGCTGTTGTTTTATTTTTCATCATTATGATTTTTACTTTTTTGAATTTGTATATTTCAAAAAAGACCGTTCATTATTAAGGAGTTTGATATGGCACATGCAATTCAATTAAAAAACAATCAAGACTATCAATTTGATCAAAAACTAAAAATTCAACGAACAGGTCAATTATTTCGAAATGTAGTGCTTTATACTTTTTTAACCGTGATGGCCTTTGTGGTGATTGTTCCTTTTTATTGGATGTTGAATGTTTCCTTTCAAAGTAGCAACGAAGTCTTGAACTCATTAAATGTTAGTTTTTTTCCAAAAGTATTTTCTCCACAAAACTATACGAATGTGTTTCTTTACAGTTCCGCGGCTCAAGGAAATATTGATTTTAGCCGTTATTTGTTTAACACAATCCTGGTTGCGTTCTTTACAACTTTAGGTGGCACTTTCTTTTCTATCCTCGTTGCATTTGCCCTGGCAAGGTTAAATTTCAAAGGTCGAGATTTGATCTTTACCATTCTCCTCGCAACAATGATGATTCCTGGCGAAATGCTTGTGATTTCCAATTTCGTTACCGTTTCTAGATTAGGATGGGTGAATGCCAATAACGCAGGCTCCTATTTAGCGGTCATCATTCCGTTTTTGGTTTCCATTTTTCACATTTACTTACTAAGACAAACCTTTAAACAAATTCCTAATGAGCTTTATTACGCAGCTAAAGTCGATGGCTGCACGGACTTTAAGTATCTTTGGAAAGTCATGGTCCCAATGGCAAAGTCTTCGATTGTCACGATTGTCATCTTAAGAATCATGGGTACGTGGAATGCTTATATTTGGCAAGACATCGTTGCCAATGAAAAATATAAATTGGTTACCACTTGGTTACGAAGCTCATTTGTAGACTTAGCGGACACAGGCTCAGGTCGAGTGCTAACGAATTATCAAATGGCTGCAACGGTCATCGTAACGGTGCCACTTTTATTACTGTTTATTTTCTTTAGAAAGTACATCATGAGTGGGGTTTCTCGCAGTGGAGTAAAGGGTTAACAATTTCTTAACAAAAACCTCTCTTTACAATTCCTCATCATGTTATAATTTTTGAGGAGGAAAATGAATGTTAGTTAAGTCATTTCAATTCAAAGCCATTGCATTTGCTTCTTTAACCCTTTTACTTGCTGCTTGTCAAACCAGACCAAGTAGTGAAAATACGACATCAGTCGATCAATCCTCAAGTGAAACCTCCGGTGATTCAACCACCACCAGTTCAAGTAGCGCTTCGATTGATCCTACCGCTCCTAAAATTGTCAATTGGTACAATCTTCCCCAAGACACTGTTTTAGATACAAACACCCCTGTTACCATTACTTTTTGGCACCGGATGGGCGCAAGCAGTCAAGCCATTGTTCAAACTTGGATTCAAGAGTTTAAAACTCTTTACCCACATATCACTGTTACAGAAGAACGCGTTGCCAATGACTATACTGCCGTTGCTGATAAAGTTGCCTTATCGATCACCGCGGGTACAGAACCTGATATCGTGGAAGGCTACCCAGATTCAGTCGCTCGATATGCTCAAGCAAAAGCACCCCTTGCTCTCAACAATTTTATCAATCACCCTGAATATGGTTTGACCCAAGAACAACAAGATGATTTTTTACCTGGTCTTTGGGCAGAAGGTCGTAGTTATGACAATGCTGGAACCATCCTTTCGTTACCCTTTACCAAATCAACAGAAGGCTTCTTTTACAATGCGCCTTATTTTGCCCAACATGGTTATGAAGTTCCAAAAACTTGGGATGATGTTTTTGCCATCGCTGAAGACATAAAAGCCAGAGAACCCAACGCCATACCATTTGGATACGACTCTGAAGATAACTTATTCATTACGGGTGCTAAACAATGGGATGCACCTTATACAGGTTATAATTCGACAACTGGTCGAGGAGAAGTACTCTTTAATAATAATGAAGCTAAAAACATGGTGAGATATTTTAAAGATAAAGTTGACCGTGGTTTGATGCTAACTCGATCCCTAAATGCTGATGCCTACACTTCCGATATTTTCAAAACCAACCAACGGCTCTATATGTATGTGGGTTCCACAGGTGGTACCCGTTATGCATACATCGGTGCCAGTGCATCTGTATTTGATGCGGGTTATCGTGTAGGTGTTGCGCCACTACCATCAAAAACACTCGATACTCCAGCCCAAATTCAACAAGGACCAAACATTACTTTATTAAGAAAAGGTAATAACACGCAACGCATGTTAGCAGCTTGGTTGTTTGCAAAGTATATGACGGGAGCAGAACAATCCGCACAGTTCTCGATTCCTTCAGGTTATGCACCGATTCGTTTTTCGGCATATGAAACACAACGTTGGCAAAACTATGAAGCCACAATTGTTTCTAACCCAACAACGTCAATCGATGCTCAAAATAAACTCGTCAGAGAAGCGATTGAGATGTTTTTAGAAAATAGCCAAAACTTTTTCACATCCGCAGTGTTTAACCTCAGTTCAAAAACGCGAACAGAAGTCGGTGCTCTGTTAGTGAAAATTTTCGCTTATGATCCTACCGATGAAACGGATTTAAATAATTACATCAACAATCAATTTAGTGAAAGCTACGATTTTATTGTTAACTAATTTATGAAAAACCAATCAAAAAAACATAAAGGAGGTCAATTTATGTCAAAGAAATTTGGTTTAATGTCAGTCTTACTCGGGAGTATGTTACTCGTTGCGTGCGGAGAAACAGTTTCTTCTAGCACCCCAACCAGTACGCCAACGAGTACAACGACCTCGACAACCTCAACGGTTACGAGTGTTACCCCATCGAGTTCAAGTGTCTCTTCATCTCAAATTGATGAAGCTCAAGAATTCTTGGATATTGCCTATGATAGTTTAGGTGGTTTGATTGCCGATCCATCTAATATCACAACAGGTTTCCAAGTTCCTTCGAATCTTGCTAATGGTGTTACTGCAACGTGGTCTTCTTCAAATCCAGGTGTTTTGTCCTTTGGACAACCCGCTCAAAATACCGGTTTAATTAATACCGTTGTGAATCGCCCAAGTAATGGAGACGGTGATGCTCGATTTAACATTTCAGCAGCATTATCGATTCCTGCGACATTAACGAGTGGAAATTTGACTCGAACATGGACCATTGAAATTACGGTTAAGGAAAATGAAGTTCCAGAACTTGTGATTGAAAATGTCTCAGACATCTTAGCAATTCGCGATGTGGCCTATGACGGTACATTAAATGTCACACTTGATGATTTAACAGTCATTGGTAAATCTGCTGGTGATGCCTTTGCATATGATGGTACAGGTACCATTATGATTTACGGTGGCGCAGCCTCTTCCATGGAAGTTGGTAAAGTTTACACCGTTTCCGGTATTGCTGAATGGTACTTTGGTCTTTGGGAAATTACAGGATCCACTGCAACTTTACAAGCAGATGATCAAGCTCAATATCCAACCAAAGAAACCGTTGATAGTGTCGATACCAAAGTTGCTTCCTTAGTTGCAGGCGGTAAACACCTTTCTGCCTTTGGTAATGCGGCTTCGGGTAATTTTGAACCGATTTATGCAAGTTTAACCGGTAGAGTTTATATGATTCCAGGCGATACGGGAAATTATAACACCTGGATTTTAGATGATGAAAATACTGCTGGATACGTTGCTGGATCCGCCTCTGGTGAAACCAAAACCCCAGCCAATGCGTTCATGCTTTACTACCAAACGCCTGACTTCAACTTAATCCGTCAATATAATGGAATCGTTATTACCATCGATGTCATTATCTACACTTACCGTTCCAATAATCACGCTTTCGCAATTTACTATATTGGTGGTCAGAATGGTGTTAGTGCAATCTTGAGCGATGAACAAAAGCAAACCATCGATGCAAATGCATTAAGCGTTCCTGCTACCATTTTAGAAGCCACAACGTTAACCTTACCAACTCAAGGACAAAACGGTTCGACGATTACATGGACTTCAACAAATAGCGCAATCATCGATCCAACGACTGGTGTCGTGACCATTCCAGAATCCGCACAAGCTGTCACCTTAACAGCTTCAGTTGTGGCTGGCGAATTAACACCGGTTGTGAAGACCTTTGTTGTTGTCGTTGGTTTACTCTCTAACACCACACTGAATAACTTCGATGCATTAGCTCTCAACACGATTGGATATTCAGAAGTCAAAGTTTTATGGAAAAATCCAACTGGATCGAGTGCTGGCAAGACCTTTGTTGTCGGTGACCAAACAGGATTTGCTTATATCTTTAACAGCACAGTTCTTAATATCAACGTTGGTGATTTTGTCGGCTTAAACTATAAGGTCGGTGCATATAGAGGCTTAAATCAAATGACTGAAGTTCAAGTTTTAGCTCCTAAAGCGGAAACCGCACCAACTACGCTTGCTCCAACGGTTTGGGATGCGACTCAAGCAACATCCTATGCAACCGGAAGCAAAATATATGCGATGTACGTTACATTTAATGATGTGATTGGTTATCAAAGTGGTAACTTCACCAATGGATACTTACCAGGTTTCGGTGTCCGTGAAATTCAATTAAATGGTTCTACAAATGATCTACGTAATCAAAAATTTAACGTGACTGGTTTTATGATTGGTCGCAGCAGTGACGCGCCTGCTAGTAGAATCACTCTCCAAGTTGAATCAGTTTCAACTCCTTCTGTTCCAACTGATGCAGAAATCTTAGCATTAGCGACACAACGTTATGTTGCCCCTGTTGCCAATGCTGAATTAACAACCAATTTAACCTTACCCACAACTTATACTCCAACCGGAACTACCTTCGTTGCAAATCTTGCTTGGACTTCAAGTAACCCATCTGTTATTTCTAACACTGGTGTGGTGACACGTCCAGCCTCCGGGCAACCAGATGCAAGTGTAACCATGAGTTACGTCATGTCTGTGGGTGCGGAAGCAAATGCTGCAGTTGAAATCGCATATACAGTCAAGGCTGCTGAAGCGGTTGCAATTCAAACCTTATTTACGAATGATTTCGGTGCAGTAGCTAAAACTGGTTATGCTGCAGGTAATATTATCTATACTCCAACTGGCGGAACTGAAATTACCGCTGCAAAAGATCGCGTTCAAATTAATATTTCTGCGACTGCTCCACATACATCCATGGGCGCCTTCGCAGTCTTTGCTCCAATCAGTACAACAAGCACATCTTATATGGATATTAATTTTAGTGCCTATACAGGTGCGGGCAAGTTAGAGTTTGATTACTCAGTTTGGAGCACAACTGCCTATAGCAATTTGATTAATACAGCGATTGTTTCTACTGCATCATTAAAATTACAAAAGTTTGATGGATCAGCATGGGTTGACTTAGGCGATCCGCTAAATATCATCACGAACGTGAGTGCAACAGAATATAAGAAATCTTCATTTACATTAACTGGTGCTGCTCAGTATCGATTAGTTTATGCAATCTCTGGACCAGCACTAACTACCTCCAACACTGCATTTGCTCTGACGGTTGATAATTTAGTGGTTACAGATCGTTAATTCTTTCTTCTATTTTATTAAAAAGGGGTGAAATTATTCACCTCTTTTTTTATTTTTAGATATACTTTTAATGTGAAAATAAATTCATCCTTTATTAAAATATCAATATTTTTTATTTTTTCAATTTTGATTACCATTCCGACCATTACTTTCTCACAAGCGTCTAAGACTGTGGATTTTTTGAATCAAGAAAAGGAATATTTAAATAATTCACCTCAAGCCTTAATGGCGGCAACCGTCGTTGCCCAATCTCAAGGCGAATTAGATGCTTATGTCGTGAATAATGCCTTGCTCGATGAAACCTACGTGACTGGAGATATTTCCATGCGATTGGAAATCTTTGCAATAACGGCATTCAATGAAGATCGTCAAATCGATAAGTTTGCATTTTATCTAACGAACGTTTTGATTGAAGATAATTTAGCTATCAAAGATAACCAAGGAAATCTATCAATATTTATGAATCTTACTCTTAATCAATCCATAACTTCCTCAACAGAATTAACATATCGAATACCATTTGTGAGCGTTTATGATGTACAAACTTATCTGATTTTTTTTGAATACAGTCAATGGCAAAGTTCACTCGAAACTCCGTTATTATTTGAATCGATATCCATAGAATATGAAGTTGAAAATGGTTTATTAAATTCAACTCTATTCATTCCCAATTCAACTTTTGAAAGTTTTCAGCTTCAAGATTATCAACCTTCGATTGTTTACCAAAACAACTATTTAACAAGCGAAGACATATTTTATGATGCTAATTTAATGCTTCAATTTAAAAGTTTTTGGTACTATGATATTTATTTTCTAGGCGGTGAAATCATTATTCTTGCAGGCTTGTTTTGGTTTATTTTCATTTTCCCACTTCAAAAAAAGTCTAAAAATTCTAACAATCTATCCGCCTAATCGTTATAATAATCTTATGAAAAAAATCACAACTTTACTAACCATCTTTCTTTTAGCTTCTTGCGTATCCCCAAGCGATTCCTCGACATCCATTTTAGATTCGATTTCAAGTGAAACCCCTACCTCAGAACCTCTTTTACTACCCAATCTTGTATTTTCAAAATTAATTACGGGCACTGCATCACGTAACAATGTGATTGAGCTTTATAATTCAAGTTCGCTTTCCGTAGATTTAACAGATATTCGAATTGATTTCTATTCAAATGGGTCTTTAGAAGTGACCGCTAGCATACCCCTTGTTGGCATGATCGATGCGAATGATTACTACATCATTGGCAGTGCCAATCAAACCATCGAAAATCTAGATGTAAGTTTTGACTTAACCTACCAATCAGGATCACTACCTTATAACGGTAACGATTACTTAGCTTTGATGTACGAAGATTTACCAATTGATGTACTAGGATACTTGGGATCTGATTTAGATTATTCTAAAAATGTGACGATGATTCGATTAGGTACATTAGACCAATATCAAGCAAGTACTGAATACGATGATAATCAATTTATTCGATATATTCCTGATTATTTTAAAGGTTTAGGTAATGATGACCATCAAATCAAAACCTTTGAACAATTGTATGAAGGACCTCAGTTAGAAGATAGATATAAGTCACTACCCTATGTTGAAACCGGAAGCACGACCACTGGTGGTGGAGGTGCGGTTATCACCTATAACTCTTCTGTTGCAGATGGTGATACAGCTTTCTTTTCTAGTGGAAATGGATTTCCAGGTGGTTCAGTAAGATACTATTACATCAATACCCCTGAAGTAGATGGTAGTTATACCAATGCAGAACCATGGGGTTATGTTGCCAGTAAATATCACAAAGAATACATCATGCGTAATAAACAAAGTTCAACGTTCTATGTCCAGTCCATTCCTGGCGGTGC
>JBBAWZ010000003.1:81549-95869 GCA_040396875.1 Bacilli bacterium | reverse complement strand
GTTTTTTTCTTGAAGACGAGTTCCACAATCAATAATGCAGAAATGGTGGTGACATAGGCAACAAGTGGATCGGCTCGTAAGACTAAGCCTGACGCCGTGGATAAACCGCCAATCACCATGGCGCCAATCAATTTAAGTCCTTGAAGTTTAAGCGCCCAAGCAATCCCGACACCGATACCGACACCAAGAAATCCTCTCACGATTCCAGAAACTTTTGTAATTTCTGTTCCTAAATTAAAAGTTTCCGTCAATTGGAAATTCAATAATAATCCAAGTTGGTTTAGGATCACTGAAATAATCAGTGTCGCGAATAAACCATAGACCATCCCATTCATTGAGGTAAGAAAAAATTGAAACGGGCTTAACTCAAAGAGTTTGATTTTTTTCATAATAATGACTCCTGTTGAAATAAGAGAACAATATGCTTTCTTCATTATAAACAAAAAAACACCCCATAGGGGGTGTTTTGGGATTTCATGGTCGGGAAGACAGGATTCGAACCTGCGACCCTCTGCTCCCAAAGCAGATGCGCTACCAAACTGCGCTACTTCCCGATTTACTTGGCGCGCCCGACATGAGTCGAACACGTAACCTTCAGATTCGTAGTCTGACGCTCTATCCAATTGAGCTACGGGCGCAAAGTATTCAGCCACATTGCCATTTGGAGGTTCCTATCGGAATCGAACCGATGGTGATTGAGTTGCAGTCAATTGCCTTACCACTTGGCTAAGGAACCACCGAGTGATGGCCGTTAATAACTTTAACATTATCACTCGATGGTTTCAATAAATTAACGGATTAACGAGATTTGACGCGTTCCCACATTTCAGCGATTGGAGCATTATATTGACCAAAGTCAGAGAATAATGCCGTACGAATAATCGTTTCTGGTAATGGATATTGGGTCATGATTTGACGGTGGTTTTGGACATCAATGACCATATCTTCCGTAGTGAGGGTTTCCGTGGTACCTTCAAAGAAGTAACCAAGATCAAGCGCCACTAAATCTTGTGCATCGACGCCATCGTTATATTCAGCATTGAGATCGATGACACTTTGTAAGACTTCATCACCGGCGATAAAGGATGTGTAACCAATGTATCCCATGTTTTGGATGGCGATAGCAGGGGTTGACACATAATCAATGAAGCGTTGCGCGACAACTTTGACTTGCTTATCTTCTTCGACTTCAGCATCATCTTCGGCAATGTCTTTGTGCATCACAAATCCATCGAACCAAATATTACTACCTTCATCCGGGATGATATATTCAAGGGCAACGCCATCTTCTTCATCGGCTGTATCCATAGCATAGGTTGCATCACCGCTCCATGCCATAAACATATCAATGCGACCAGAGACGATGTCGTTTTTAGCATTATCGGTTTCTAAACCATAAGCATTGTCGACTAAATCTTCTAAAGAAGGTTCAAGAGCTTCCAAGACTTCTGCATTAATGGTGTTGATTTTGTTGGTGATGAGATCGTTGTATGCTTCACCTGTAATAGTGCCAGCTTCATAATCAGCACGGAAACCATCAAAGTCTTCTTTGTATACATCCATCATCGCCGTCATTAACACTTCACGCACAGAGTCCTTAATCATACCCTTACCAGCATAGGCAGGATTGTATAGGGCTTGCCATGAGGTCATATCTTCAGGAGAAACTTCTAATGGGTTGTAAACTAGACCAACCGTACCCCACATATAACCAGCGGCGAATTCAGCAACGGTTCCAACATTTTCAACTTCTAAACTTTCATAAATCCCTTGTAAGTATGGCGATACAAAGGTGTCGTAGTTGCTTAAATACTTACGCGAACCATCTTGATTTTCATCAAACTTGGTTAACCAACCTTCTTTCATTAAGCGTTGAATCATATAATCGGAAGGAGCAAAAATATCATAGTCTCCTTGAAGATTGACAACGTTGGTGTACATTTCTTCGTTGGTTCCATACATGTCATATTCGACATTGACGGTGACACCGTATTCTTCTTCATACCATTGTTCAAATTGGTCGACTAAATCTAAGTCGCCTGCAACTTCGGGATCCTTTTCATAGATATAACCACCCCAGTTATAAACTTTGAGGGTGACATCCGCTTGAGGTCCGCAACCGGCTAAAGCACCAGTGGCAAGCACCAAGGCTACATAACTGATCGATTTTTTCATGTCCATCTCCTTTGATGTTAGCGATGCGTCATCGCATGTATATTCTTTCTATCGCCTTTTCCTGTGAGTGAGTAGTTAACAATTAAGACACCCACGGCGAAGAGAAATATTAAGGTTGTAAGCGCACGAATTTCTGGTGGAATCCCCACCCGTAGTTGTGCTTCTACATAAGTAGAAAGCGTATCAAATCCAGACGTTGGTTTCAAGAAGGATGTGATAATAAAATCATCAAGTGATAAGGTGAAGGCTAATACAAATCCAGCGACGATGCCTGGAAAGATTTGTGGAAATATAACTAAACGCAAGGCCTTAAAGGGTGTGGCCCCTAAATCCAAGGCGGCTTCATAAATACTAGGATCGAGTTGTTGTAACTTTGGTTTCACTGACAAATAAACAAACGCAATCGTTAAAACGATATGTCCAACCACTAAGGTAAATAAATCACGATTACCATATTGAAAAAATAAAAATAAAACCGCTAACGATAATGCCATCACGATTTCAGCGTTGATCACTGGAATTTGAGTGAGCATTTCAAAAATCCGTCTCCCGGTCTTCTTCATGTAGAAAATACCAATCGCACCAAGTGTACCTAGAATCGTACTCACGGTACTTGAAATAAAGGCCACCATAAAGGTATTACCCACTGCACGCATCGCTCGTTCATTTAAAAATAATCTTCGATATAGATCAAACGTAAATGTTGAATTCGGTCCAATCACACCGACGATGCGGGTATCAATAAAGGAAAACATAATTAATAAGAAAATCGGTAAATACATAAGTAATAAAATAAAGGCAACATAACTTTGAGCAAACAAACGTTTTACCATAAGTGTTTCCTTGCTTGTTCTTCACGCTTGTTGATTTTACGGGTTATATAAAGTGTAATTCCAATAAAGACCAACATGATTAAAGACATAAAAGAACCAATGTTGACGGCATCAGGTGTTGAACTACGAAAGTAAGCATTATAAATGGCTTCACCAAAGAGGATAACTTTCTTTTCCGATAAAATCGTGGGAATGACTTGACTTGATATCGTTGGCATAAACACCATCGTCGCTGCAGCCACAATCCCTGGCATGGTCATGGGAATGATCACTTTATAAAAGGTTTGAAATGGTGTTGCCCCTAAATCCTGGGCAGCTTCAATTTGGGATTTATCTAGTTTTAACATCGTGGTATAAAGCGGAAGGATAACAAACGGTAAGAAATTGTAGACTAGACCGATGGTCACGGCTAAAGGATAGTTAGGATTTTCGTTAGCGGTCACACCAATCCAATACAGTAAATCCTTGGTCGCCCATGTTCGGATGACAAAGTTAATCCACATCGGCATCACAAATAACAAAACAACAATCGTATTCTTGTTATATTTTTTATTCGCTAAAATCATCGCGATGGGATATCCAATCAATAAACATAAAGCAGTGTTGATAACTGCATACCAAATGGAATTAAAGAGAATGGTAATGCGTTGAGGATTATTAAAAAAACTATAAGCAGCATCTAAAGATGGTTGACCGTTGACATCGGTGAAAGCGTAAAAGAAAACGACCGCCAATGGTAAGACAATAAAACCAATGAGGAAGATGATATAAGGAAAAGCCAAATACTTCCGTTGGAAGTTAAATCTCATAGTCGGTGATGTCTCCACGTAATTTCAGCTTAATCTTATTGGCATCGACTTTAATCGTTAATTTAGTTCCCGTATCAAATTGATATTCTGTATCGACAATAAAATCTTCCTCTTCTTCTTCGGTTCTTAAAATAACTTGATAATGATCACCTTTATAGATGCAGGAAATAACTTTTCCTTCGATTTGTCCAGGTGTCGCATCACCATACAATTCAATATCGGTGAAAGGGATTTCAGCTGTAACTTTGAGATTCTTAAGATTGTATTTGTTATTTTTAGGACCAATTAAATAGCCTTGTTCATCAAGTTTGGAACCTTCTAAAAGTTGGGTCACATTGACATCAAAGACACCTTGATCGATGACCAATTGATTTGCATCGTTTAAATAGGCATCCCGATATTGGTTAATGGTCATTTCTTTTTTCATAATATGAATGTAGCTAGGATCGATATATAAAGAGACCGTGGAACCGACTTCAAAGATTTTCGTGTCTTGAACAATGACTTCGTTTTTACCAACGGTTAACAAGTACTCATAATGAACACCTTTAAAGATGCGTGTGTTGATGGTTCCTTGAATCGGTAAATTTTGTTCGGGCTTAATTTCAATATCTTCAGGTCGTAGCACGACATCCACTTTTTCATTTTCTTGAAATTGATGAGGTACCTCAAAGACTTGGTTTAAAAATTTAATTTTATTACCAGCAAGACTAATCGCATTATAAATATTACTTTCACCGATAAAGTTGGCAACAAATGCATTGATCGGTTGATTATAAATTTCAGTGGGGGTGCCAATTTGTTGAATCAATCCATCTTTCATGACAACGATTCTATCGGACATGGTTAATGCTTCTTCTTGATCGTGGGTAACATAAATAAACGTGATACCAAGCTTGCGGTGCATTTCTTTTAATTCAATTTGCATTTCTTTACGCATCTTTAAATCGAGAGCGCCTAATGGTTCATCCAATAATAAAATTTGTGGATCGTTGACAATCGCACGGGCGATGGCAACGCGTTGTTGTTGACCACCTGAAAGGGTGGTGACATCTCGTGTTTCAAATTCATCGAGATCAACGATCTTTAAGGCACGTGTGACCTTATTATGAATTTCTTCTTTGGAGTATTTTCGATACTCAAACGAATCTTTGCCATCGGCATGTTTGATTTTGACATTGGCTTTTTTTAATTTTAAGCCAAAACCAACGTTGTCATAAACGTTGAGATGAGGGAATAAGGCATAACGTTGAAACACTGTATTCACAGGGCGACGATAGGGAGGAAAATTAGAAATATCAACATTCGATAATAAAATTTTACCTGCATCAGGTAATTCAAATCCGGCAATCATTCTCAAGGTTGTGGTTTTTCCGCAACCTGAGGGACCTAAAAAGGTGACAAACTCACCTTTCTTAATTTTTAAGTGAAAATTTTCTACGGCAAACTTACTATCAAATTTTTTCGAAACTCCGGCAAGCTCAATGATAATTTCCTGATCCATTGACCCATTCCTTTTTTCCAAAATAAAGAGGCACGTCTTATCTGATAAAAAATCTTAATTTTTTATCAGTTTTGTGCCTGAGAAAAATATAGTATTTATTAACCTAATAGTCAATGAATATTTTAACCAATTTTTAACTTTAAAATTTTTGACCTTATCTTGTTTTCGTTATAATAGAATCATGGTAAACATTATGATCAAAAAAACTTGGTTTATATCGTTCATTCTAATTCCACTTATTGCCAGTTGTCAGTCGACAACGATTGATAAAGTTGCAATCCCTTTTTCTGATGAAATCAAAACCATCGATGGACAATATCAAACATTCACGGAATACAATCAATTACAAGTAATGGTCGAACAAGAAGAAACATTTATTTTAATGGTGGGTAATGCAACGTGCGGTTGCACGGTTGAATTTCTTCCAGTGATGCAAGCTTGGATTGATCAAACAGACATCCTTACCTATTACATCGAGTACACATCGATAGAATTTCAAACAGAAAAATTTGGTATTCCCTTTGTGACTGGAAGTGTACCGATTATCAATATTTTTGAAAATGGTGAACTTCGTTTCTATCGTGCCTATAATCCTAATCGCACTTCAGATAACGATTTATTTTATGACCTATCTTTATTGACCGCTTGGTTTGATGAACGTATCACTTTACCCAATTTCAAATTTTTGAGCAAAGCTAATATCGATGTATTATTCACTGAAAACAAAAAGTTTATCCTTTATATTGGACGTGAAGATTGCCCGGATTGCAGTTATGCTTTTACAACGTTCTTAGTTCCATTTTTAAAGGCTAATCCTGATTTACCAACCATTTATGGTTTAGATGTGAAAGTGAATGGTATTCGTGTGCCCACGGTTACCGGTCAAGAATCAACCACTGGCAATAACACGCCTGGATGGAACGACTTTAAAACAAACTACGGCATGAACACAACCTTAAATACAATATTTGGATATGCGACGGGTTTTGTCCCAACCTTTATGTATATCGAAACCAATGGTGAATCCATCCAAGCGAATCCGTTGATCATCAAAGATATGGTGGTGACATACAATGATTCATCCTTACAAGATCCGAACGCTTCATTCAACGCAGAAACCAATCCAAGAACGACGCAACTGACAAGGACTTATTTTGACGGTAATAGGCCATTTGCCTATACCGATCTTAATTTGACGGATTTAGTTTTACCAATCCACAATTCATCTTCTGAATTACGTGACATTTTAAAACCTTATCATAATCAAGCCATGCAAGATTTCTTCGATTTTTATCTACCACTTGTCGATTAATCTGCATAAAAAAACGTCATCATCAGATGACGTTTTCATTTGGTGATCAAAGAATGTCTACTTCTTTTTCTTTTTATAACCCTTTACATAATCTAGAGGAATGGTAAATAAAATACCTTGGTCTGGCTTGGATAAATCACCAATGATTTTTTCAATCACTTTTTCAATTTTTTTAACTTCTTCATCTTCGACAACTAAGAATAAAGTTTTAGTGGTGCGATTGTTTTGATCAATTAAGGCTCTCATCGAACCAAAAATAGAGAATTCATCACGTTCAGTCAATTCTCGACCCATACCACTCGAATCTAAAATCGTCGCACCGGCAATGCCTTCTTGATTGAATTGTTTTAACAACGTGGGAAGCTTTTCAACATGGCTTAAGACATAGATTAATAATTTCATGTTCTTTCCTCTTTCTTATTTTATCATTTTGTAACGGTCGCTTCTTTAGAACGAATCAAAACTTCTTTTAATAAAATCGGTCCAAACACTTCCGAGACAAAGACCGCACCAATCACGACCACTCTTAATAGACCCCCATCATAAGGTAAACCCAAGGACGCAGGAATGATATCTAACATTAAAATCGATAATCCAAGGGCGATACCACCTTGAGGAAGTAAACCAAAACCCAAGTACTTTTCAACATTTTTACCAGCTTTGGAAACTTTTGCCCCGAGATAACTTCCAAAGATTTTTCCACCAACACGGAATACGAGGTAGATCGCCAAAATTGCTAATGCGGCCAAACTAAAGTTCGATAATTGTATGTCGGCACCTGATAACACGAAGAACATAATGACAAATGGCGGGGTAATTCTTTCCACCAAGGGCATGACACTATCGACATGTTTTGATGTATTGGTAAAAATCGTCCCCATTGCCATGCCAGCCATGAGACTGGATAATCCAAACCCTAATTCATAATTCACAAAGCGAGCTACGCCAATCGATAAAAACAATAAGGCGATGACAATTGAAATTCGATTACCTCTACCAGTAAACCAATTGGTTAATATCTTTAAAACATATCCTAAAACCATACCCATGATAATCGAAGCGATAATTTCTAAAACAGGTAAGGCAATTAACCAGGCAATGGATCCTGAGCTTTGTCCGGTAAGGATTTTAATAATGGCGGTGACAATACCAAAGAAGATTAATCCACTTGCATCATCAATTGCGACCACGGAATAAATCATTTCCGTTAATGGTCCCTTCGCTTTGTATTGCCGGATGACCATGACGGTTGCAGCAGGTGCTGTCGCACCGCCAACCGCACCAAATGCTAGAGCGATATAAAGTGGAAAACCAAACATTAACAAACCTAATGTAATAAAAACGACTGCGAAGAAAGACTCAAGGAAAGCGATGATTACAGGTGCAGGACCTAATCGCTTTAAATATTCTAGTTTAAATTCAGCACCAATAGAGAAAGCAATAAAAGCAAGTTCAATATCGGCAATAATTTTTAGACTATGAATGAAATCTTCACCAATCACGCCATTAAAATCTGGAAAAAATAAACGTAAAAAACCTGGACCGATAATAAATCCACCCAAGAGATATCCTGTCACATTAGGGATTTTGAGTAGTTTTGAAAGTTTACCAAATGCTAAACCTGTTAATAAAATTACGGTTAAACCAAGCATTAAGTTGTAATCATTTTCGCTAAGTATTTGTGAAATCATATTGTTATACCACCGATCACCGAAAAAAATTATACGCCTAATTTAAAGAAATGTTGCCATTTTGGTTAAAGGAATATAAAACCGTAATTAGCGATAAAATGAAGCACAACACCAGTTAAGACAAATAAGTGCCAAACAAAATGTGCATATTTAAACTTACGACTACTTGCGTAAAACACAACCCCTAAGGAATACGCAATCCCACCCCAAACGATTAAATAAAAAGCAGTCGTGGGTAAGCGTTCAAATTGTCCCATGATCAATAAGGCAGACCACCCCAGTAATAAAAACATCACCACATGAAAAACTTGAAGTTTATCAATGAAGACAGCTTTAAAAACAACACCTAATATAATAATCACCCATTGAACCGCAAAGAAAATAATGCCAAAAGGTTGTTCAGCAACTACGATTAATAAGGGTGCAAAACTTGCACCGATTAAGAGATAGATTGAGATGTGATCAAAACGTTTGAATAGTCGTTTGACCTTCAAACTTGCTGGAAATGCATGATATAACGTCGATGAAATGAAAAGTAAAAAAATAGCGAGTGAGAAAATAATCCCTGAAAGGTATTCCTGCCACGTTTGACTCGCCATGAGGATCAGGACAAAAGCGACTAACCCAAAAATGGCGCCGATACCATGCGATACAGCATTGGCAATTTCTTCACCGAGGGTTTGAGGACGCTTAATTTTTTTCATCTTGTTCAATATAACATAACCCTTCTACAATTAACTTAACCAAGAAAATAAAAAAGACCGAATCGGTCTTTTTAGGCAAATTGGGGCGACCGATGGGGCTCGAACCCACGCATGCCTGATTCACAGTCAGGTGTGTTAACCACTTCACCACGATCGCCATGATGTGCTGTTTTATCTTACTAATTTATTGGCCTAAAGTAAAGCAAACTCATTTTTTAGATGGATGTTTAAACCAGTCCATCAACCATTCGATAATCGGTAATTCCCTTTGTTTAATTAATTGGGCAATCCCTTGATTAGGTAATCGTTGGTACCATGCCTTAGCCTCTTCCAACGATAACCACTTCAAGGCATGAATAAGCGTCTTTTCTTGCAACGTATGACGGATGCGACCGACGCCTTTAACTTTAAGATAAAAATAATGATTGAGATTCTTTCTTTGAATAAGATGATAGGCATCTTCAATAACCCCAATTGGCATTACCACTTCACTTAATAATCCTGATTCTTCTTCAACTTCCCTTACCACAGCTGCTATTAAAGATTCACCTGGATCAATCCCACCACCTAACGTTTCTATATAATCACGATGACCAAATTTATCATCAGCAAGAATGTGATTGAACGCAAATAAACCTGATTCATTTTGCAGCATCGCCCGAGCATTCGGCCGCGTATGTGAAAATCCTTGAAAAGGATATTGATTGTCTTTTAATAATAATTGAATAGGTTTTTTCATAAATAAAAAACCACCGAAGTGGTTTTCAATCGATTTGGCAGGGGCGGAGGGAATCGAACCCCCATCGACGGTTTTGGAGACCGTAGTTGTGCCATTCAACTACACCCCTATCTGGCTATTTGGTTTTGGCGATTTGATTCACCAAACCCATATCAACTTTACCAGCAAAATTGGTTTTGAAATGTTTCATGATGCTTGGTAAGGATTGGTCCGCAAGTTTTTTAATTTCGCCACGAATATCAGCTTCAGAAAGTAACTTAGGCAGAAATTTCTTAAGTACGACTATTTGGGCATCGACATTTTGAACGCGGTCAATTGCACCATTGGTTTGGTAAGTGGCACGTTCATCTTCTAATTCTTTGCCAACTTTCATTAAAATCGCCGTCATTTCAAGGTCACCAATTTCTTTACCATTGGCTTTCGCTTCAATGGCTTGTAACAAATAACGATCCGCCAATAAAGATAAAATCCCCTTCGCAGCATCATTTCGTTGTTTCATGGCTTCCACTTTAGCGGCTTTGATTTGGTCGATGATCATAGATTTCTCCGTGCCTTATTTTAACAAATGCTTACTAGACTCTCAATCAAAAGAAAAACCTAGTCACCGGTTGACTAGGTTTTGAAGTTTGATTTAGGCTTCTAAAACGACGCGATTAGCGTAGGCTCTTAAGGCTAATGCTACATAATCTTTAAAGTCAGTTAACGTTGCACCGGTCGTAATCGTACCGTTACCCCACACTAAGGGAGCTTCGGTAGCTTTGGTGAAATCTGCAGGATCAAAGTCCATCGTCGAACCGACCATCATATCTTCTAATTCAGCCATATTGCCAACCCAACCTAATGCGGGAGCAGCAACGGTCCAATAACCGGATTCAGATTTGGTCATCGCTACACTTGCAGATGCATCCGCTAATTCAAAGGTGGTAATGGCGTCACCTTCGGCATCAACAAAACCAAAGGCTTCAGCTTGAATTTGTTCAACATACCATTCAGCATTAGCTTCGGTCGCAACCCAAGCATCAATATCGGCAATCCCTTCAGAAGTATATTTAAACGTTTGAGTCCAAGGTTCACCCGTCACTTCGATTGTGAAGATTCGATCACCGACTTTTAAGTATTGGCCATAAACAGTGGTAACTTGTGCACCAGTACGTGAAGTACTTTTCACGGCAACGGTATTGGCAGTATCTTCCGCAGCGGTGACTTTTCCCCAGCTATAAGGTAAGAAGTATTCTTCGAAAGTAATGTCTGTGACCACATCATCTTCGGTCACGATTTCGGCAACACCCACATAATGGCTGTGAACTAAACCAAAACCAACACCTGCTTTTGTTTCAATCGTTGGTCCGCAACTTGCTAATAAAGTCGCAGCGACCACTCCGGCTAATAATGCTATTCTTTTCATTTCCATTCCTCCTTTAGAAATGTTCTTTTCTACAATCTAATTGTCAAGCATCGGACTCATACATGCAATTTATGATTTGAATGAAAACGCTTTCATGAAAGTAGGTTATCTTATAAAACCTCGTAATGAACATCCTTATCTTTGATTATGATGGATTCATATCCTTGCGAATAATAAACCTCAACTTGATCGTCATTAACCTCAACCCACGCCATTTCTAAATCATAACCTTCCAACATAATTTCTGAACGCAATGACATCGCTTCCGATTTGGTCATCGTCATCATTGCGGTGGATAAGGCATCTAAACGCCCTGCAGGATAAGTTGATGAAATAACATTTAGTTCAATCGCAGGCTTTGATGGATAACCCGTTTGAGGATCAATAATGTGGTGACGTAATACTTTTTCCGATCCTAAGGGTATTAAAAAACCATTGTAAGCTCCAGAGGTAGATAGACTATGTCTTCCAGCTTTTTCGATTGAGAAAGCAAATTCAGCTGAAGGATGAGGAGACGTCACTTGCCAACGATAAGGCGTGTTTCCATAACGGTTACCAAGGGTGGTGATGGAACTTGTGCCATTAGAAATGTAGCCGCGCGTATAACCAGCATTTTCTAATCGATCTGCCATCACATCATTGGAAAATCCTTTCGCAATTCCACCTAAGGTTATTTTTAATTCACCCTCTTGAGCATCTTGAAAAGCATTGAATTTTGCAAACGCTTGCCCATCTTCTATTTTTAATTCTAACGTGTCATCGACATCTTCAGCTGTTAAAGGAACAAACTGCAATAAATGTTCTAATGCAAGTCGCTGTAAAGGTTGATAAGCAGGATCAAAATCTCGATAAAACATCCGATAGTAAGGATTGTCGAGTAATGCATCCCAGTAATCTGAAATAGAACCTATAAACATATTAAAAGCTCCGTCGGTCAGTATTGTCATCAATTTGGCTTCCGATAACAAATCATAAAAAACATCATCAATCGCAATCCATTGGTTAGTGCCCATCGATGCATTCAAGACTTTTAAATTGTGAATGGTTTGGAATTCACCATCGATAAAATCATGATGACGATCGGCATAGGGATGTAATCGTTGGACTTCTTCAGTTAAAATACGAACGACTTCTTCTTTTTCTATTTGAGGAGCTTTAGCCTCATAATTGGCGAAAAAAATCGTATAAAACGGATCAAGTTTTAATTGATTTTCATCTCTAACATCAATGTTATAGGCAAGTAATTGATAAGGATTGACACCTTGTTCAACCGGTCGAACCCAGATTAATGTTGATAAAATCAAGGCACTCAGGACCGTGCTGATAACCAATACGAGTCGTTCTTTCAATGAGAAGGTTTGTTTAAACCAGATGAGGAATGGTTTCATACCAACACCTTTTCAACGCGGTATAAAACTTGTTGACTGAGTTTTGCGATGATCAATCCTGCCATTAAACTCGAGACGATTAAAATAGGTAAATAGTTGATCATGTAAATGGATTGATATAACCACGCTACCATCATGATTTGTCCGACCCCATGGAAGACTGCAGAAAACATCGACAAACCAAAAATGGAAAATTGTTTGAATGATTTTGCACTAATGACAGCAACGGAGGCAACCAGGAAACCAGACATTGCAATCAAAAAGTTGAATCCAAATCCCGTGAATAGACTCGTCATGATCACACGAGTAAAGCCATAAAAAACATAGGTTTTATCATCATATAAGTAAAGCACTATTAAACCGACCGTGTTGGCTAAACCTAATTTCACGCCAGGCGCAATGAAGGCTGTCGGTAATAATATAGCTTCGGTATAATTCAACAAAACACCTAATGCTAAAAGCATCGCAAGACGTGTTAACTTTTGTACTTGTCCCGATTTCATCACTTAGGTGCCTCAATCACGGCCATAAAATAATTCGGTGCACAAATCAGTGGAAGGCCAGGTGTGCGAACCCATCCTTGTTCAGAACACACATTTAATGGTGAGGTTTCTTGTTCAATGCGGATTTGTTGACCTTCAATCGCGAGGACAATATCACCCAGTAGAATCGGATAATCTTCCTCTTCGAAGGTGATTGTTTGATTTTCATACAAGGAATATTGATTGACCAAAGCATTTTCAATATAAACGGAGACATATAAATCCCCACCTGGGCGATTCAGTAAATTGATATAGACCAATAACAAGGATAAGAAAATTAGAAGGATGGAAAATCCATACACGTCTCCTGGCTTTTTCGTTAAGGTAAATGGTTTGTGTTTCATAAAAAAAGACTAGGTTTTACCTAGTCAAATTATCAAGCAATCAACGATAAAATACAAGTAAGGATAGGTTACTTAGACCCATCAATTTTTTGCACTTTCGCTTCAAAGCTACATGCATCGTGTTGCCCGCAGCATCCACCTTGTGGGTTGGTATCACAACTTTCAAGTTGACTTGCAGCAATTGTTTTTCGACGTACATTGGTCACCATCGCATAGGCTGCGATTAACACCACGATCACACCAATCCCTAATAAAAAGCGAACGATTTCATTCATCTTAGAGTCCTCCTAAGCCAATCAACGCCATCGCGATCAAAGCAAGGATTATCAAAGTGATACTTAATCCTTGAAAAGGCTTTGGAATTCGGCTTGTTCGCTCAAGGCGTTCTTGATAAATCACCAGGAGCAGATTTATCATAACAAATCCAATCGGAACTGCCAATGAAGTCGCAATAATATCCCAAAGATTCAATGTTGAAGGGATGGTTGTCATTAACACATACGTTATAACGGCATTCGTGGTAACCAAAGGAAAATAAAATCCATACTGTTCAAATAACTTTGGAAAGAAGCGTTTCACAATGAAGGCTTCCAGTTGACTGACACCAGCGACCACAAAGACGGCAAATAAGAATGAAAGGAATATTAAGTTAAGGGGGATAAGTAACCATTGATAAACAACAAAGAAGATTAGGCCACTTACCAATGTGACATCGATCATCAATAAACCAACCACAAATGCCACATCTAATTTTCTTAAATTTCGTAATAAGGTAATATCAATAAATTGCGTTAAAACAATATTGCCACCTATCAGACCCATTAAGAAAATGCTAATAATGTTCATGCTTTGGTTCCTCTCAATTGTTGAACCA